>JBCCMB010000083.1:0-11966 GCA_039026555.1 Pseudomonadota bacterium | reverse complement strand
GCGGCGGAACGGAATAGAGCTCGGCCGTGTCGACGAAATTAACCCCGCGCTCACGCGCGTAATCCATCTGCTCATGGCCTTCGGCTTCTGTGTTGTGCTGGCCGAAGGTCATGGTTCCCAGACACACCGCCGACACCTGGACCCCCGTTCGGCCCAGCTCGCGCATTTCCATAAAGTATCTCCCCGATCGCATTCAGCAGCGATTTAGCAGCTAAGAAACAGCGCGCTAGGCGGCCGCCTCCCCAATTTCGTTGGGATCATAGTTCAAGATCGGCCCAAGCCAACGTTCAGCTACGCGAATTTCCCAGCCCTTGCGCGCAGCGTAATGCGCGACCTGGTCCCGCTCGATGCGGCCGACAGCGAAATAGGCGCTGTCAGGATGACTAAAGTAAAGACCCGATACGCTCGCCGGCGGCGTCATCGCATAGCTCGACGTCAGCGATACGCCCGCGCCGGCCTCCGCATCCAGCAGTTTGAACAATTGCTCTTTTTCGGTGTGATCGGGCTGCGAGGGATAGCCCGGCGCCGGTCGTATCCCCGAATAGGCTTCCCTGATCAGGGCGTCATTGTCGAAATCTTCATCCGAGGCGTAACCCCAAAGCTCTTTGCGCACGCGTTCGTGCATGGCTTCCGCGTAGGCCTCAGCGAACCGATCGGCCAAAGCCTTGACCATGATCGCCGAGTAATCATCGCCGGCCGCTTCAAATTCTGCGGCTTTTTCCAGCTCGCCATGACCCGCTGTGACGCAGAAGCCGCCGATGTAATCCGCGCCGGCGCCGACGGGCGCGACAAAATCGGAAAGGCAAAATTGCCCCTTGTCATTGTCCTTGATCATTTGCTGGCGCAGCCCGAAAAAGCGTGTCGCTTCTTGCTGACGGGTCTCATCCGACCAGACAATGATGTCGTCGCCGTCCGAATTGGCGGGCCAGAAGCCAACGGAGGCTTTGCAGGTCAGCCATTGCTCGCCGATCAAACGCTGCAACATGGCCTGCGTATCGGTCCACAACCCACGCGCCGCTTCGCCGATCTTGGCGTCCTCTAGGATTTTCGGGAACCGCCCGGCAAGGTCCCAGCTCGCAAAATAAGGCGTCCAGTCGATGTAGCGGGACAATTCGCCCAGATCCATGTCGTCAAAGGCGCGCGCGCCGACAAAGTTCGGCTTGGGCGGCGCATAACTCGACCAATCGATCGCAATCTTCCGCTCCCGCGCCTTGGCGATGGGCATGCGTGGTTTCGCGCCGCCGCCCGACCGCGTTTCACGAATGCGCGCATATTTAGCTTTGGTGGTCTCCCAAAATTGCGGCTTGTCGTCGTCGCTGAGCAGCGAGGAAACGACCCCTACGGCGCGGCTAGCGTCGGTGACATGCACCACGGGTTGACGATGGAAGGCCGGTTCGATCTTCACCGCCGTATGCGCGGGGCTGGTCGTCGCGCCGCCGATCAAAAGCGGGGTGTCCATTCCACGCCGCTCCATCTCAGCGGCGACATAGACCATCTCATCCAGGCTCGGCGTGATAAGGCCCGACAACCCAATCATATCGACTTGGTGTTTTTCGGCCTCGTCCAAGATCTTCTCAGCCGGCACCATGACGCCAAGATCGACGATCTCATATCCATTGCAGCCCAACACCACGCCGACAATATTCTTGCCGATATCGTGCACATCGCCTTTGACGGTCGCCATTAAGACTTTGCCGGCGGATTGGCCGACCGTGCCCAGCTCTTCCTTTTCCTGCTCCATAAAGGGCAAGAGGTGCGCGACGGCCGCCTTCATCACGCGGGCGGATTTGACCACTTGCGGGAGGAACATCTTCCCCGCGCCGAATAGATCGCCGACAACGTTCATACCGTCCATCAACGGGCCTTCGATCACGTGCAAGGGCCGATCGACCGAGAGACGCGCTTCTTCTGTGTCCTCGACGATAAATTCGGTGATGCCGTTGACGAGAGAATGCTGAAGGCGCGCCGCGACATCGCCCTCGCGCCAGGACATATCTTTGACCTTGGCCTTCCCCTTTTCGCCCCGGAAACGTTCCGCGATCTCCAACAATCGCTCCGTCGCATCCGATCGACGATTGAGGATCACATCCTCCACATGCGCGCGCAGGTCCGCATCGATCTCGTCATAAATATCCAGCTGGCCCGCATTGACGATGCCCATATCCATGCCGGCGGGAATGGCGTGATAAAGGAAGACCGAATGCATCGCTCGGCGCACCGGCTCATTGCCGCGGAATGAGAAGGACACGTTCGACAAGCCGCCCGAGATATGCGCGCCGGGGCAGCTTTCCCGAATGCGCCGTGCCGCTTCGATAAAGTCGACCGCATAATTGTCGTGCTCTTCAATGCCGGTCGCCACGGCGAAGATGTTGGGATCAAAAATGATGTCTTCCGACGGAAAGCCGACGCTCTCGGTGAGCAATTTGTAGGCCCGCTCGCAGATCTCGACCTTGCGATCCGCCGTATCCGCCTGTCCCACTTCGTCAAAGGCCATCACGACGGTCGCCGCGCCGTAGGACAAGACTTTGCGCGCCTGGCTGAGGAAGATCTCTTCGCCTTCTTTTAGCGAGATGGAATTCACGACAGCCTTGCCCTGCACACATTGCAGGCCGGCTTCGATCACCTCCCATTTTGAGCTGTCGACCATGATCGGCACACGGGAGATATCGGGTTCCGCGGCGATGAGGTTGAGGAAGGTGCGCATGGCCTTCACGCCGTCCAGCATGCCTTCATCCATATTGACGTCGATAATCTGCGCGCCATTCTCCACCTGCTGACGCGCCACCTCGACCGCCGTCGCGTAATCGCCCTCCGCGATCAGTTTCCGAAACCGAGCCGACCCGGTTATGTTGGTGCGTTCGCCGATATTGACGAAACTCGCAGTCGCGGCGGTCATAATTCGTTCCAGATAGAAAATTAAACGCGTTCAACGCCGGGAAGACCGTCAATGCTGAGCGCATTTCCGGTGCGGAATTTTTCGGCCCAGTCATCCGCCGACCGATTAGGGTTGTCCGCATAACGTCGTAATTGATCGCGTTCGCCCACGAAATCATAGAATGGTACGCCCCACCCGCAGCTGTCGGAGATGCGGTGGATCTTCGCGGTGATAATGTTCCGCGCTTTGTCGTAGCTTGGGAACATTGCGAGCTTTTCCGAGAAGTCTGGGGCGTCGAACATCGTCACTTCGCCTGTTCCATAGAGACGAACAATGTTCGCAGCGCCCTCAAACGCGCAGAACATGAAGGTGATGCGCTGATTTTCTTTGATTTGGGCGGCGGTTTCGATGCCGGAGCCGCCAAGGTCCAGATAGGCGACCGTATTAGGATCGATGATTTTGAAACTGTCATACCCCTTGGGCGAGACATTCACATGGCCGGAATCGGAAAGCGGCGCCGTCGCCACGAAGAACATTTTCTGCGCCTCGATAAAGGCGGTCAGCTTGTCGTCGAGTTTGTCGTAAACCTTGCCCATAACGTCCTCCGTCTCGTGTTGATAGTTTTTAGGACACCAACTCAAACGGCTCCAGGCCGGAAAGCCGCATGGCGCGGTCAAAGGTCGGGATCCCTCGCGGCGCAGCGTCCTTAACGCCCTCAGCAATCGCTTTGATGTGCGCCGGCGTGGTGCCGCAGCAGCCGCCCAGAATGTTGACGATGCCGTCCTCCGCCCAAGGCCTCAAAGACGCCGCCTGCCCCTTAGGCGTTTTATCGTATTCGCCAAATTCATTCGGCAAGCCCGCATTGGGATAGGCCAGGACCAAAGTATCTGCGATGCGGGACATGGTGGCGACGTATTGGCGCAGATCTTCCGCGCCCAGTGCGCAATTAAGCCCGACAGCCCAGGGCTTGGCGTGGCGCACCGAATGCCAAAACGCCTCCGTCGTCTGCCCTGACAGAGTACGGCCGGACGCGTCCGTGATCGTGCCGGAGATCATAATGGGCAGCTTGATCCCGGTTTCAGCTTCCAAGTCGAACAGCGCCTTAATCGCCGCTTTGGCGTTGAGCGTGTCGAATATGGTTTCGATCATGAAGAAGTCGCAGAATTCAGCCATCGCCTGGGCTTGATCATAATAGGCCGCCCTCACCTGCTCGAACGTCACGGCGCGATAACCGGGATCGTTCACATCCGGCGACAAGGAGAGCGTGACGTTCATCGGACCGATCGCGCCAGCGACGATCTTTGGCGCGTCCGGCGTTTCAAACTGATCCGCCGCTTCGCGCGCCAGCCTGGCTCCGTCGCGTGCAATTTCAGGCGCTAGATCCTGCAGGCCGTAATCTGATTGTGCGATCGATGTCGACGAGAACGTGTTCGTCTCCGCAATGTCGGCGCCTGCGGCGAAGTATGAGGCGTGCACCTCGCGAATAATGTCCGGCCGCGTCAGGCTGAGAAGGTCATTATTGCCCTTAAGCGGCGTCGACCAATCGCCAAACCGATCGCCGCGAAAATCCTCTTCCTGGAGCTTATAGTTTTGCAGCTCGGTACCCATCGCGCCGTCAAGAATCAGCACCCGCTTGGCGGCCTCGGCCTCCAAGGCGGCGAGACGGTCGGCCTTGGTTGAAAAAGCGCTCATCACACAGTCTCCTTTACGGGCGTTGGCGCGCGGCGTCCTAGCACGCGGCACGTCGCCACCGCCAAATTGGCCCGGTTCAAAGTGTAAAAATGGAAGTCTTCAACACCCTCGGCCGCAAGCTTGGTCACCAATTCCGCCGCCAATTGCGCCGTCACTAATTCGCGCGTGTCTGGATGGGTGTCGAGCCCCTGGTAAAGCCCGGACACGCGTTCAGGCATTTGCGCGCCGCATAACGCCGACATGCGCGCCAGTCCTTTGTAATTCGATTGCAGCATAATGCCCGGTACGATCGGGACCGAAACGCCCGCTGCGCGCACTGCATCTCGATAGCGCAGATAAACATCCGGATCGAAGAAGAACTGAGTGATGGCGCGCCCTGCGCCGGCGTCGACCTTTTGTTTTAGAAGGTCAATGTCGGCCTCTAAGGATGCGCTTTCGGGGTGCACTTCCGGATAGCATCCGACAGAAATTTCAAAATCGGCGATCTTGCGGGCGCCGGCCGTGAGCTCCGCGGCGTTGGCGTAGCCGTCTGGATGCGGCGTGTAAGCGCCGCCAACGCCCTCGGGCGGATCGCCGCGCAGCGCAACAATGTGTTTTACGCCAGAGTCCCAATAGGCGCGAAGAACCTCGTCCACCTCATCCCGCGAGGCGCCCACGCATGTGAGGTGGGCGGCGGCGTTTAACGGCGTTTCTTCGACAATGCGCTTGACGGTGGCGTGCGTGCGCTCCCGCGTCGATCCACCGGCGCCATAAGTCACCGACACAAATTTGGGGCCGATCGGCGCCAAGCGCTCCACGCTCTCCCAAAGGCGCGCTTCCATATCCGCATTTTTTGGGGGGAACAACTCGAAAGAAACGTTCAGCTCACTCACACGACAGCGTCCTTTATTGGAGAATTCAACAATTTGGTCCGCGTGGCGTCGGCAGGGCTTAATGCGGTCCAAATCGTCACGGATAGACCAGCTTCAGCGTCGCTTGGCGCGGCGAACCGGCGGGTCGCGCCGAGCGAAAGGCCGGCCCCCGCCACCCAGTTTTCGACGTCAGCATCCGCAACACCCAAATGACGGTGCGCATGATCGCGGCGCAAATACTCCAAATCATGCGGCGCAAAATCGATGATTACGACCCTGCCGCCCGGTTTCAATGTGCGCGCAGCCTCACTTAACGCGCGCCATGGCTCGTCGAGAAAATGCAAGACTTGGTGGATAACGACGAGATCGGCGACGGCGTCGTCGAAAGGCGCCGCCGTGGCGTCGCCATGGCGAACGCCGACATTTGTAACGCCCTTAGCTTGCAGATTGGCGCGCGCAACCGTCAACATTTGATGCGATAGATCGACGCCTTCGGCGCGATCCGTACGTTCCGCCAACAAGCCAAGCATGCGGCCCGTTCCCGTACCCATATCGATAACGAAATCGAACGGCCCCGCACCGGCGGCCTCTAAAATCGCCGCTTCGATCGCGTCTTCAGGATAGTGCAAAGCGCGTAGCCCATCCCATTCAGCCGCCACGCGTTCGAAATAAGACATCGCCGCCGCCGCCCGCGCGGCGCGCGCCTCTGCAAGCCTGCCGGCGTCTCGACGCAAGAGGGGATCGCTCATATCTAAGAAGGACAAGAGCGCATCGGCCAATATCCGCCCGCGACCGGAGGACGCGAGGCGATAAAACACCCACGCCCCTTCCGGCATGCGCTCGACCAATCCGGAATTGGTAAGGAATTTCATATGACGGGACAAACGTGGCTGGCTTTGTCCCAGGACCTGCGCCAACTCGCCGACGGAGAGCTCTCCAGCAGACAAAAGCGCAAGGACACGCAGGCGCGTAGGTTCGCCCGCCGCGCGCAGCTCCTCGATCGTTTCGTCTAGGCTCTTCAGCATCATATGCTCATATAAACATATCTTTATATGAAATCATTTACCATGCCCGCTGTGCGGCTGCAAGAACACAGATTTGTAATCATGGCCCAATCTCCATTGAACCTAATCATTAACAAGCGCATATCGGCGGTTGAATTTGCATGAAGGGGACGACATGACCACTTTTGCGAAAGCAACCGCCGGCTTGCTGCTTGTGACGACGGCGGGGTGCGCCTCCAGCGGCAACACCACCTCGACGCCCGGCGACCCGTTCGAAGGCTTCAACCGCACGATGTACGGCTTTAACGACGAATTAGATAAAGCGGTGTTGGAACCCGTCGCGAAAGGTTATCGCGCTGTCACGAACAAGCCCATCCGCAAAGGCGTCCGCAATTTTCTCGGCAATCTGCGAGAGCCTGTCACATTTGTGAACAATGTGCTGCAGGGCGATCTTGTAAGCGCGGGCGACACGACCGGCCGTTTTTTGATCAACTCCACTGTGGGGCTTGTGGGCATACTAGACGTCGCCAACAATTTTGAATCGCTGGAAGGTCCGCGCGAAGATTTCGGCCAGACGCTCGGCGTTTGGGGCGTTGAAGGCGGCCCTTACCTGGTTCTTCCCTTCCTCGGATCCACCAATCCCCGCGACCTTTTGGGCACTGGCGCGGATATTGCTTTCGATCCATTAACTTGGACGGAGTTTGAAGGCGATGACGCGTTTATGGTCGGCCGGGCTGTCGTCGGAGCGATATCGGCTCGGGAAGGCGCGATCGAAACGATCGACAATCTTCGGTCGACGCAAGCCGACCCCTACACCGCGGTGCGGCGGATTTATGGCCAAACCCGGGCCGCCGCGATCAGAAACGGAGAAGAAGACCCAAGCGCGTACGAAAATTTGCCCGATTTCGATGAAGAATACGAAGAATACTAATTAGGCTCGGTGGGAGCAGATACCATGACCATACAGAAGCAGATTCCAGTCTTGAGACACATCAGCCGTGTAGTCGCGGCGAGCATTGCGGCGGTTTCGCTCGCTGGCGCCGCTTTAGCCGATGCGCGCGCTGAAGCTTTCGTAGAAGAAAACGCGAAGAACGTGCTGCAAACTTTAAGCTCGCCAGATTTGACGAGCGCCGAACGGACCAGCGTCTTCAGCGACTATATGAACCAGTTTGCGGACATTCCGCGCGTGGCGCGCTTCGCCGTCGGGCGTTATGGCCGCCAGATGTCGGCGGAAGAATTCGACGCATATTTCGAAGCGTTCACCGAATACGCGATGGCGGTCTACGAAGTTCAGTTGGACCAGTATCGCGGCGAAACCATTAACGTTACCGGCTCCATTGATCTGAAACCCGGCGACGTGGTCGTTAAATCGCAGATTCCAGACATGGACACCGGCGATGTACTCAACATCGAATGGCGCGTTCGCCGGGACAAAAATAACCCGGACGCCTACAAAGTCTTGGATGTGGCGGTGAATCTAGAAGGAAGCCAGATTTGGCTGGCGCAAGAGCAACGGGCGCAATTCGTCGCGATTTTGGACCGCGCCAACGGCGATGTGAACGAATTGATCAACCGCATCCACGGCATGACCCAGAAACTGCGCGAATCTGAAGAAGCCGGCGTAGAGACGCGCTTCGGCGATCTCGACGCGGACGCAGAGGGCGAAGCCGGCTAAACTGCTTGCTCTTGCAAAGACACAAAGCCCGGGCCCGACGGCTCGGGCTTTTTTGTATCTAGGCCTAAGCGGACGCCGAGCGCGCGGCCCACGTCAGCGCGTCCTCCAAGCGATCATCGCCCCAAAACACTTCGTCGCCCACAACAAAGCTCGGCGCGCCGAACAGACCGCGCGCCGCCGCAATCTCGGTCTGAGCGCGCATCTTTTGTTTGATGCGATCCGTACCGGCCTCGCGAAACGCCGCATCCGCATCGCCGCCGGCGTCGAAAGCGCACTTACGTAGGACCGCATCGTCCGAGATTAGACGGCCATCGCCGAATTGGGCGCGGTAGACCAGTGGCGCAAACGCAGCGCCCCAACCTTGATCAACGCCGACCAGCATGAGCCGCGCCGCTTTCAGGCCGTTCTGAGGAAACAGACCCTCTTCCGCTGGGCGCTGGAATGGAAGGCCCAACGCCCCCGCGCGCCGTTCCATATCGCGCCACATATAACGGCCTTTGTTCGGATAGATGTTGAAAGGCGAAGTCTCCCACCCTTGCGCCGCGAAAATCGGCCCCAAAAGAAAGGGGCGCCAAACAATCTCGACGCCCGTCGCGGCCGCCAACTCACCGATACGAGCGGCGCTGAGATAGGAGTAGGTGCTGGCGAATTCGTGCCAAAACTCCAGCTTGGGGCCCATGTTCGCGCTCTACGTCTCGGCGGCGGCGAGAATGTTCGGCAAATTCGCTACCGCCGCGAAAGAGGTGTCCCTGATCTGCTTCAGCAAGGCTTGGCGATCAGGACGACCTTCGGACGCTTCACGCGCGATCTTGGCGAAGCCGTCCAGCCGCGACTCTCCGCACCAATTGCGCACCAGAGAATTCCGCGCGGCATTGTAGCGGTTCATCATATCTGGCTGCAGGGAACGGACATAATCCTCAACACTGTCAGGCAAGGGCACGGGCGCCGCCATGCTTTGCTTAGTCTCTTCATCCTCGAAATTCGCCTCAAGAAACGCGGTCAAAGCAGCGTTGAAGGAAACTTGCGGAAAGCGGATCATTTGCAGGGTGATCACATCGCCGTCGAAGATTGGCTTGGTCGGCTTCTTCTCTATCGCGCTCGCCGTGCAATCGACATAAAGCGTGTTCGGCTGCGTAGCCTTTTCACCTTGATCGAGGATGAGCTTGTCTTTTTGGATTTCTTGTAAGCGGCCCATGCGAATGATGTCGCCAATCTTGCGCACCGCCTCTAACTCCAGATGCGAGACGGTGGCGGCGTGGTAGAAGCCTGGTTCAACATTCGGGTCAATGCGTAGCCAGATGCCGGCTTCTTCCATCTTATGAGCGAAATCCGTTGGCGATGTCGCCGTCGCAATCGCCTCCTGACGCCGCACAAAGCCGCCAAACACGTCTTCGAAGAATTTGTCGTGCGGTTGGGTCGTCGCGCGATTAATCAACCAGGGATCGCGCGGCACGACCCAAGACATTTTTTTGGGATCCGCGCCATGCGTGAGCAGCCAAACGCATGCATCGATGCCCGTCTTGCCAGCGCCGAGCACAGTGAAATGATCCGCCTTAGCGGCGAGGCGCGGCAAATCATTCGGCGGCGCGCAGGTCACACCCTCGGCCACTTTGAATTTGCGCGTGTGCGTGCGCGGCACAGCGTTCTCGTGGTAGGATGCATCCACGACTTTCTTGCGGACAAACACATCCTCCACCTCGCCCGACAGCAAGGACCGGATTTTCCGATCCTCGGTGACTTCGCTGAGCGGATAGTAAGAGACCCGCCCTGAGGGCAGCAGGCGCTCTTTCATAATGCTGTGGAAATAATGCAGGATTTCCGAGCCCTCGGATAAGCTCATATTCCCCGCATTGACCCCGCTTTCGTCAATCGCCCCGTCGCTGAGCTCCTTGGACTCAACCCCGTAAAAGGTCGAAGGCTGATGCAGGCGCACAAACGGGTAAGCGTCATTCCAATGCCCGCCGGGCGCGTGGCGCTTGTCGACAATAGTCATGTGCGCGTCGGACTGCGTAAGCATTTCGTCAGCGAACGCTAAACAAGACGCGCCCGCGCCGATGATCAAATAGTCTGTTTCAATGGCCATGGGCGTCCTCGCAACTTTAGGAGCGATGAGTGTAGTTCAGGGCGCCCGCAAAGCCAGCCGCGACGGTGGGGAAAGAGGTTGCTTCCAAACGCTCGGACGACCGCCTAATCCCGCGAGAATTTCTTGAAGGTCGGACGTTTGGGCTCCACCGCTTCAGCGCCCAAGCGGCGTTTCTTGTCTTCCAGATAAGACGTGAAATCGCCCTCGAACCATTCCACATGGCTATCGCCCTCAAAGGCGAGAATATGGGTGCACATACGATCGAGGAACCAGCGATCGTGGCTGATCACCACGGCGCAGCCTGGGAAATCATCCAGACCGTCTTCCAACGCCTGCAGCGTTTCGACGTCGAGGTCGTTGGTCGGTTCGTCGAGCAGGAGCAAATTGCCGCCTTCGCGCAGCATTTTGGCCAGGTGAACCCGGTTCCGTTCCCCGCCGGAAAGCTGGCCGACTTTCTTTTGCTGGTCGGTCTTCTTGAAATTGAAGGCCGAGACATAAGCGCGCGAGGGTAATTCCACGCCGCCGACATCGATAATATCAAGCCCGTCTGAGATTTCCTCCCAAACGGTCTTTCCATCATTCAAACTGTCGCGTGACTGGTCGATATAGCCCATCTGGACCGTATCGCCGACTTTGAAACTGCCGCCATCGGGCTTTTCGCGATCCGTGATCATTTTGAACAGCGTCGTCTTGCCGGCGCCGTTCGGTCCGATAACGCCGACAATTCCGCCCGGCGGCAAACGGAAGGACAAATCCTCGATCAGTAGCTTCTCATCGAAGGCTTTGTTGAGGTGTTCCGCTTCCACAACCACACTACCCAAACGCGGTCCCGGTGGAATGCGGATCTGGGCGGTCGTGACCTTTTCCTTCTCCGCCTTGGAGGCTTTTTCCTCATAGGCCGTGATCCGCGCCTTGGATTTGGCCTGGCGGGCCTTAGGGCTGGAGCGGACCCATTCCAGCTCGCGCGCGAGCGAGCGTTTGCGCCCCGCTTCTTCGCGCGCTTCTTGCTCCATCCGCTTGGCTTTTTGCTCTAACCAGGCGGAGTAATTGCCTTCATAAGGGATGCCCTGTCCGCGATCGAGTTCGAGCATCCAACCTGTAATCTGGTCGAGGAAATAGCGGTCGTGCGTCACCAGGATGACGCAGCCGGAGAAATTGATCAGATAGTTTTGAAGCCATGCGACGGTTTCCGCATCCAAATGGTTGGTCGGCTCGTCCATCAACAGCATGTCGGGCTTGGACAAAAGCAGCTGGCAGATTGCAACGCGCCGTGTTTCGCCGCCTGAAAGCTTGGTGACGTCCGCATCGCCCGGCGGACAGCGCAACGCCTCCATCGCCATTTCGATCTTGCTGTCGATGTCCCAGGCGTCCATCGCGTCGACTTGTTCCTGGAGCTGGTTCATCTCCTCCATCAGCTCGTCGGAATAATCTTCCGCCATTTTCATGGAGACGGCGTTGAACGCATCAAACGCTTGTTTTTCTGGGCAGTCGGCAATGACATTGTCCCAGACGGCGCCGCCCTTATCCAGCTTCGGTTCTTGCGGGAGATAGCCGACTTTGATCCCATCGGCCGCGCGCGCCTCGCCGTTAAACTCGGCGTCCATGCCGGCCATAATCTTTAATAGCGTAGATTTGCCGGCGCCGTTGACGCCGACAACGCCGATTTTCGCATCCGGTAAAAATGACAAATGTATGTTTTCAAAAACTTTTTTGCCGCCGGGGTAGGTCTTTGAAAGTCCCTGAAGCTGATACACATATTGATAGGCGGCCATTGCGGACCCTTTTG
>JBCCMB010000082.1:0-12004 GCA_039026555.1 Pseudomonadota bacterium | reverse complement strand
GGGGCGAGGTATCGGTCAAGCTTTGTAGGTCTTTGTCTATGGCGTCGACAACTGCGATTACACTTAAAGACGGCGTGCAGCCCGACAGGGCCCTGCGTGCGCTCGCGGCGAGCGGCGCCATTGTCGGCGCGCCGCCGATTGAGCCGGACCAGATTCAGCCGGCTAGCTTAGACTTGCGTTTGGGCGCTGTGGCTTACCGTCTGCGCGCCAGCTTTCTGCCGGGCGATGCACGCGTCGTGGATAGGCTGGATGACGGATTGGTGCTGCATCGCTTAGACTTGACGCAGGGCGCGGTTCTGGAAACCGGCTGCGTTTATCTTGTGCCTTTGCTGGAGACGTTGGATTTGCCAAGCGATGTCACGGGCGGCGCCAATCCGAAAAGTTCGACCGGGCGGATCGACGTGTTCGTACGCATGGTGGCGGATGGTGCGACGCGGTTTGACGCGGCGCCTGAAGGTTATTCCGGGCCGATCTATGCGGAGATTTCGCCGCGCACGTTTTCAATCTTGGCGCGTACGGGCGATCGTTTATTGCAGCTGCGATTGCGCAAAGGGCCGCACGCGCCGACGCGGGAATTGGATTTTAGTCTAGATCTGTCGCCGGGCGGGACGGATCTATGCGGCTACCGCGCCAAGCGGCATTCGGGCGTTGTGGACCTGATGAAGATTGGCGGGCATGCGCCGAAGGATTATTGGGAGCCTGTGCATGCGCGCCAAGGGCGGATCGTGCTGGATCCGGACGAATTTTATATTCTCGCCTCCAATGAAAAGGTGGTGATCCCGGTCGACGAAGCTGCGGAAATGGCTCCGATCGCGCCGGAATTGGGCGAGTTTCGTGCGCATTATGCTGGATTTTTCGATCCCGGGTTCGGGCTCAATGAGGGTGGTGGGAAAGCTGTGCTGGAAGTGCGCTCGCGCGACGTTCCGTTTATCTTGGAGCACGGACAGCCCGTTGGGCGCCTCGTCTATGAGCCTATGGCGTCCGCTCCAGAAACGCCTTACGGGGCGGCGGGCGCAACATCGAATTATCAGGGCCAAGGCCTCAAGCTTTCGAAGCATTTCGGTCCGGCTTAAGCGATGGTCTAAGTCTGTTTTGTGTCGGATACGGGCTGAAGGGGCTTTGCGGGCGGCGCTGGCGTATCCCCTATATTCGACGGTACAAGCGAGAGAATGAACCAACCGACAATGGCCCAAATCGCAAGGGCGCTAAGCATCCATCGCGTGATGTTACGGCTGTCACGCAAATCGTCCTGAAGCGGGGCTTTGTCGCGGTGTTTTCGACGATCGGACATAGGCGACCTTTCGACGCTTCGATAACATCGAAGCCTACAAAAACAGCCAGCCCTTCACCCATTTCCCGCTTAAGGCGCGCGTTTAGGGGATTCAATTTTCAAATTGGTAATTGTCGCGGCGCCGCAAAGCTTAGGCTGAGCACGAACCCCCGCCCAATACGCAGAATGTGGCGCAATAGACGTGGTTGAGCGGAACGTCGCGCCGAGCGTCCTTCAACGTGGCGCCCATCTCAAAGTTCTCGTCGTATGGCAGCAATGTGCAAGGCAGCACGACAGGGGCGGATGCGCCTTTGCGCTTCACCACCATACGCTGAGATGCACACATTTGGTCTTCCGGCCGCTTGTCTAAAATCGTCCAGCACTGCGTGGTAATTTCCGGCGGATCGGCGTCCAGGCTCATTTCGGGGAATAATACCACGCGTTGCGAATCCGACGCGTCAATGCGTAAACCTCGCGACGAAAATAAGTCGGCATACCCAGCGCGCGCGTCATCTTCGACCTCATGCCAGAGCGTTCGTCCGGCGATGTCGATTTGGAAGCCTTCGGCGTTCAGCCACTCAAGGCCGGTCATTGTCGCGTCAAAACTACCATGGCCGCGCTCTTCGTCGTGTTTTTCGGCGGTGTAGTGGTCCAAGCTTACGCGAAGCGTCAATCGGTCTTCATATTCCGCGCGTAGCTCGCTCAAACCTGCTTTGATCCGAGGGCGCATCATGGGCTTCATGGCGTTGGTGAGAACCAATACGCGATGTCCGCGCGCCAAGCATGTTTGAATGATCGCCAATATCTCGGGCGCCATAAAAGGTTCGCCGCCCGTGAGGCCGATTTCGACGCCCGTTTCGCCGGCTGCGTCGAGCTCATCAAGATAGGGCAGAATGTCGGCCTGCGTCAGATAAACCAGGCGATCGTTTGTCGGGGAACTTTCGATATAACAATTGACGCATTCGATGTTGCACAACGTTCCCGTGTTGAACCACAGCGT
The DNA here is from genome assembly GCA_039026555.1 of Pseudomonadota bacterium. Classification (GTDB taxonomy): domain Bacteria; phylum Pseudomonadota; class Alphaproteobacteria; order Caulobacterales; family Hyphomonadaceae; genus JBCCMB01. The sequence continues at coordinate 9,734 of JBCCMB010000082.1, read as the reverse complement.
TTTGACGCCGCCGAACGCCACGCGCGCGCGTGTTTCGCCCGTCGCCGTCGTCTCGGGATCGCTGAATTTTGAGGGTGTCATCGCATCCATCGCGCCGGTTTAGGGCGCATTGGCCTCCTGTGAAAGTCACAAGCGCGTTAGTTGTGTGTGAGTTCGCGCCGGCCCGCAAAGAGTGTGGAGCATTTATCCGCGAATCCGCCTTCTATGTGAATTAAATCACGCATTAAGACGTGATTGACGATTCACATGCTCAGCTAGCGTGAATAGGGGAGGATTTTGATGTGCAAGTCGCGGATAAACCCAAAAACGAAACGGAACGCCTGCAAGCGTTAATTGAACTAGAATTGCTGGATAGCGACCTGGAAGACCAATTTGACGATATAGCACTCAACGCAAAAGACATTTTTAAAACGCCGATCGCCCTGATTTCGTTGATTGATTCCGATCGACAATGGTTTAAGGCGCGCGCGGGGCTGGACGTCGCCGAAACACCTCGCGACGCCGCGTTCTGCGCGCACGCCATATTGGATCGCGAGACTATGGCGGTGGAGAACGCGCTTCAGGATGAGCGCTTTTGCGACAACCCCTCAGTTTTAGGCGGCCCGAAAATTAGAAGCTATCTTGGCGCGCCGCTGATATCGCGATCTGACCATGCGCTGGGAACCTTGTGCGTGATAGACACGCAACCGCGAAACTGGTCTCAGGCAGACAGAAAAATTCTCGCCGGCCTTGCGCGATCAACCGCCAATCAAATCGAACAACGCTGCGCGCTTCGAAAAATGGCGAGCGCCTCTCAAGAGATCTCAGGTCTCACGCGAGATTTGCAGGCCCATCGGAGCTTTCTGGAGCAAGTTTCCGAAGTGGCTAATGTTGGCGGTTGGATGCTCGATTTGGAAACCAGCGAGCTGATCTGGACAAGGCAAACACGTGAGATCCACGAGGTTGCCGATGATTTTCAGCCGATTTTAGAAGAGGCGATCAATTTCTACGCGCCGGAAGCTAGGTCGGTGATCGAGCGCGCCGTTGAACGCGGTATAAACGATGGCGAAGCGTGGGATTTAGAGCTTCCCTTGATTACGGCGAAGGGCCGAAAGATTTGGGTTCGCGCCGTTGGCAGATGTGAATTTTGTAACAATAAGCCTGTGCAGCTTGTTGGCGCTTTTCAAGACGTGACGCTCCGCCGCACAGAAAGAGACGCTTTGAGCGACGCGCTTGCAACGGCGGATCGGGCGCTTTCTGATCTGTCCGCGTATCAAACCGCGCTGGATGAACACTCCATTGTCGCGATGACCGACGGCGCTGGCGAAATCTTGTTCGCGAATGATCGGTTTTGCGAGATCAGCGGTTATGACCGCCAAGAGCTGATCGGACAAAATCACCGCCTGATCAATTCTGGCGAGCACCCAAAATCGTTTTTTGTTGATATGTGGCGAACCATCTCGCGAGGAGAATCTTGGCATGGCGAAATTCGTAACCGCGCCAAGGACGGATCGCTCTACTGGGTCGACACGACGATTGTGCCGCTTATCGGCGCGGACGGCCGGCCTGACCGCTATGTTTCCGTGCGATACGACATTACGCAGCGGGTCGAACAACAGGCTATGCTGGCGCAGCAGCGGGAAGCGGCTGAAGCGGCGACCCATGCAAAAAGCCAATTCCTTGCTAATATGAGCCATGAGATACGAACGCCATTGAATGGCGTTGTGGCGCTGGCCGGCGCGCTGGAGAACACGCCCTTGTCCTCTAAGCAACGCGAGATGGCCGCATTGATCAAAGCCTCCGGAACGTCTTTGGCGACGATCCTCTCAGATGTATTGGATCTTTCGAAGATTGAGGCCGGCAAGCTGACGATCCGCGAAGAAGCCTTCAACCTTAAAGCGACGGTTCGAGCGGCCGTAGATGTGTTGCACGTGTCGGCGCGCGAAAAGGGCCTTGATCTTCGGACAGACTATCGCGGCGACGCCGGCGAGGCCTTCGCCGGCGATGAAACGCGTATCCAGCAGATCGTTTCAAATCTGGTGTCGAACGCCGTGAAGTTCACCGATGCGGGCCGTGTGATCGTCGATGTGCACGCCAAGATCGATGAGACGGAGAGCGATCGCGCGCATATAATTATTAGCGTGGAAGATACCGGTATTGGACTGACCGACGAAGAGCAAAGTCAAGTATTTGAGCGCTTTGAGCAAGCCGACGGCTCGATGTCGCGAAAGAGAGGCGGCGTAGGTCTTGGTCTTTGGATCTGTAAGTCGCTGTGCGATGCGATGGGCGGCGCAATTTCAGTGACGTCTAAGCACGGCGTCGGAAGCGTTTTCACGGTCGAGCTTCGCTTGGCCTACGCCGCTAGCAACCGAACAATATGCCCTGGCTATGGAACCCGTGCTGAAAACCCAGTTTCCGAACATAGAACAAAAATTTTGCTCGCGGAGGATCACCTGGTCAACCAGCGCGTTTTCGCGATTATTTTAGAAGCGGCGGGCTTCGATCTCACCATCGCCGACAACGGCGTAGAGGCCGTCGAACTCGCGATTGAAGATCAGTACGACATGATCTTGATGGATCTTCAAATGCCGAAAAAGGACGGCTTGACGGCGATCGCTGAGATACGGGCGGCGGAAGAGAGAAGCGGGCGATACACGCCGATTGCGGCCTTAAGCGCTAACGCCATGCAAGAGCACGTCGACGCGGCGTTCGCCGCCGGCGCCGACGGGCATATTGCAAAACCTGTCACGCCTGAGGGGTTAATCGCGGCTTTAAGAGCGCTGCCGCCTAAAGCGGGCGACACATATCAGAAAATCGCCACTGGTTAGAATCGGAATTCGCCGTACACGGGCACATGGTCGGACGGTTTTTCCATGGCGCGCGCGTCTCTGTGAATGGAGATGCGCTCCAGCCCGTCGGCCGCGTGCGGGCTGAGCAAAAGATGGTCAATCCGGACGCCATGATCTTTGGGCCAAGCGCCGGCCTGATAATCCCAAAACGTATATTCGTGGGCGCGACCGTCGATCGCGGCGTAAGCTTCGGTTAGGCCCAGCCATTGGAGTTGTCGAAATTTGGCGCGGGTGTCGGGGAAGGCGAGGGCGTCTTCGGCCCAAACGGCCGCGTCCCAGCAATCCTGATCCAAAGGGATGCAATTGTAATCGCCCGCGAGCACTAGCGGCTCTTCGCGCGCGAGCCGGTCCTTTGCGTGCTCAATCAGGCGATCCATCCAAGCGAGTTTATAGGCGTATTTGGGCCCCGGACGCGGATTGCCGTTCGGCAAATAGATACTGGCGACGCGCACGGGCGTTTCGGCGGAGATCGTAGCTTCTAGATATCGGGCCTGATCGTCGTCGGGATCGCCAGGAAGGCCTTCCAGCACATCCTCTATGGGGTGTTTGGACAGAATAGCGACGCCGTTATAGCTCTTTTGTCCTTGCACTGCGCAGTTATAGCCGAGCTCTTCGAGTTCCTGGCGAGGGAATTTCTCAGCGACGCATTTGATCTCCTGAAGGCATGCGACGTCGAGATCCAGCTCTTTCAAAACCTTCAACACTGTCGGCAGGCGGGCGTTGATGGAGTTGACGTTCCAGGCGCCGATTTTCATAGACAAGACCTTTCAGGGAGGCGTTCGGCCGTTGCGCGGCGCACCATCCCTAAAACGGTTCCGGTTGGAAAGGAACTATTCGCTCATCCGTTGTTCTAAACGCTCAAGCCGGTCGCGAAGGGCCTTCAGCTCTCTGGCGCCTTCATCGACATCGTCTCTCGGCGCCGGCTCCGCCGCCGCTTCCGTTGCGCGGCTTGTCGACTGGAGATCGATCCCCCAAAACCGCGCGACGCGTTCTTGAAAATCCGATTGCAAGCCTTCGAATTGCTTGGGGTCAAAGCTGGTCCAAGGGCTCGCGAGCGTGGCTGACATGCTGGAGGCGAGGCGCTCTTGCTGAGCGCGCAAAAAGCCAAAAGACTGATCAAAGAGATCCGTCATTAACTCGGCCGCTTTGCTCTGGTGCGCGCGGATCATTTCCGTCAGCACGTCCGAAGAGAGGATCGCTTGGTCGGTGTCGGCTTCCTGCTCCATGATCAGTTGAAGCAAAAGCTGGCGGGTCACGTCTTCGCCCGTTTCGGTGTCCTCGACGTGGATATTGTATCCGTCTCGAATTAACTGCGCCACGTCAGGCAATTTGACATAGCGGCTGGCGGTTTTGTTGTAGAGCTTCCGGCTGGGATACCGGCGAAGTTCGATCGTCTCCATACGCGCAGACCCTGTTCAAACACAACACGACGCGGCGGCGAGCCGTCTGTCTGATTGCTTGGCTCTCGGCCGAACGCCTTTGAGCCCCCCAAGCGCGCACGCAAAACCGGCGCCGCACTGCGGCATTGTGCGCGCGACACAGGCGCGGCGTCAATCTAAATTCGTTTGAAAGCGAAAAAGTGGCCGCTAGGCGGCCTTCGCTAAGGCCTTGGAGCGGCCCAATTTTTCTGATTTCGCCATGAAGGCCAGAACTTTCGGCGCTATATTTTCGCGCCATTTAGTACCGGAAAACACCGCATAGTGACCCGCGTCAGGCTCCAAATGATACTGCTTGCGAGCCTTAGGAAGGCTGGTCGTGATCTCAAGCGCCGCTTTGCACTGTCCCGGCGCCGCTACATCGTCACGTTCGCCCTCAATCACGAAAATAGGCGTCTTCTTAATACCGGAAATCGGCACATGCTCGCCGCGAAGATGGAAGACGTCGCGTCCCACTTCACGGTTTTTGAAGACCCGCTCCACCGTCGACAAATAGAATTCCGCCGTCATATCCATGACCGCAAGATATTCGTCGTAGAAGGAATTGTGTCGATCGACTTTCTCAACGCGACCGCGCGCAAGATCGAACCATTGGTTTTGGAAATTCTCAAGATGGCGCTTCGCGTTCATCGATACAAAGGCGCTGAGTTGCATGGCGCCTGGATAAACGTCGCGGCCACGACCGTCATAGGCGAAGCCGACGCGATGAACCGCATTTTGCTTCAGCGTATCCATGCTGATCTGGTCGGCGTATTTCGTCACTTCTGTCGGCGCTTTGGCCGGATCGATTGGTCCGCCCATGATCGACAAAGACGCGATCGGCCGATCCTGATGCAATTGCTCATAACGCGCGACCGCAGCCAAAGCGAGCGGCGCCGGTTGGCAAACGCCAACAACGTGGGTTGTCGGGCCTAGCAGGTCGAACCAATGGAGGAGGTATTCCACGTAGTCTTCAATGTCGAACTTGCCTGCTTCGAGGGGCACGTCGCGCGCATTCCGCCAATCGGTTACGTAAACGTCCGCCTCTGGCAGGAGGCGCGTCACGGTGTCGCGCAGAAGTGTCGCGTAATGTCCGGATTTCGGGGCGACGATTAGAATTCGAGGTTGACCTTTCGACGCGGTTCCCTTGTCGAAATGCAAAAGATCTCCAAACGGGCGCTCTTCGACGATTTGTTGCGAGACCTTGCGCCGGCGTCCGTTGATCTGGACGGAATTGATGTCCCATTCGGGCTTGGATTGGGCGGCGGAAACCGATCGCTCCACCAATAAACCCGCCGCTTCGAATAGGGACGAGGTATGTGGCGCAATTGTCTTCATAAACGGATGCGACCAAAATTCGCTCGCCAAATTAGCGCTGCGTTTAAGGTTAAACGAAGACAGGTGAGCAATATCGTAGGCTAAACTGGGCTTTAAAATCATTGCATTTTACCTCCCCGCATATTTACGCAACGTCCATGTTTGTGGATTATAAGTTTCTAAAGTGTCAACGATGTTGTGGGTTCGTTTGGTTAATGTGTTGGGATAATAACCATGTATACGCCGGCTGACTTTTTCGAGATTAATCAAAATTTCCAACGCATAAATTCGCTTCTCCAGCGTTTATTCATAGCTTTTGGACGACGTGAATACCGCGACCCATCTGTAGAAGGGCCCGGCGCCCCGTTTTATCTTCGCGCCCTTCTTGGTCAAGCAACCGGCATGCTCACCAATCCGTTCCAGGCGATCAACATGCAAATGCAATTGGTCAGCACATCGACCGCGTTGGCCGCAGACCTGTACCAAAATATGCTAACCGGCGGCGTTTCAACGCAGAAACAGTTAGACGTCCACGCTACGGACGTTCAGCTCAGGCGACACCCTTTCTTTATTGCGCTGCAACATCAGCACCGTCTTATATCCGAATGGCTGGATGGTACAGTAGATTCTGCGGTGCACAAAGATGACCGTGCGCTAGAGCAGGTGCGTTTCTTCGCTGGACAGCTTAAAGCCTTGTTGGCGCCGGACAATTTTCTGGCGACCAACCCCGAAGCATTGAACAAAATGGTTCAAACCAATGGTAAATCCATTGTCGACGGGCTGGAAAACCTTGTTGAAGATATGGAGCGCGCGGACGGCGATGTGCTTGTTGCGCTCGCCGACCCTAAAGGTTTTGAAGTGGGGCAAGATCTTGCGACGACCCCCGGACATGTCGTCCTTGAGACGTCGCTGTTCCAATTGATCCGATACAGCGCGACGACAGAAAAAACCTATTCTCGTCCGCTTTTGATTGCGCCGCCCTGGATCAACAAATTTTATATTCTGGACCTGCAGCGCAAAAATTCCATGATCGCCTGGCTCGTGGATCAGGGTTTCTCAGTTTATGTAATTTCCTGGCGGAACCCAGACACGACCATGCAGGATATCGGATTTGACGATTACGTCCTAAACGGTGTTGTGAAGGCGATCGACGCGGTCTGCGAATTGACCGATGAGGAGACCATTAACGTTGTCGGCTATTGCATAGGCGGTACGGCGACGGCTTGTGCGGCGGCTTGGCTCGCCAAACAGGACCGCCCATCGCCCATCCGGTCCATTACCTTCTTCACAGCCTTGGTCGATTTCAGCGATCCGGGCGTTGCTAAAGTCTTTATGGACGAAAGCTTTATGGGCGGATTGATCCACGAGATTGGCCGCAAGGGGATGATGGACAAGCGCATTCTCGCGCGCAGCTTCAGCTATATGCGTCCCAGTGATTTGGTGTACGGCCCCGCCATCAATTCCTATTTGCTCGGTGAGAAGCGGCCGAAATTCGACCTTCTGTTCTGGAATGGCGATTCGACCAATTTGCCGGCGCGGATGGCGCGCGAATATCTGATCCGGTTGTTCCGCGATAATGAATTGGTGAATGACAAATTCGACGTCGCCGGCACACCAGTGTCGCTCAAAGACATATCCGTTGCGCATTATGTCGTCGCCGCAGAGAAAGATCATATCGTGCCTTGGGAGGCGTCGTTCTCCGGTCTCGAGCGCTTGCGCGGGCAGGGGCGCTTCGTTCTGGCGCAATCCGGCCACGTCGCGGGCGTTGTGAACCATCCCGCCAAGCACAAATACGGTTATTGGATTAATGAAGACCGGCCGAAAGATATGGTGGAGTGGCGAAAAGGCTCCACCGCCTATGATGGATCCTGGTGGGAGGATTGGAGCGCGTGGCTCGGTCGCCGCTCGGGTCGAAAGGTCGTGGTGGAAAACTCCTGGCCGACCGGACACAACCAGTTGGAACCGGCGCCAGGCCGTTATGTGAAGGCCTAATTCGGCCTTTCAGGAAACTTTTTTCGCGCTTGCGGCATTTTTTTGTTGATTTTGCTGCGCTGCGGCATTATACATCTCCTACAAGCTTACAGGAGACCTCCCCATGTCCACCGTCACCGATTATTTCGATCCCGCCAAAAGCTTCGAAGCTTTCACCAAATACACCCCGACTGAGATGTTCAAATCTCCCCAATTCAAAGCTATGGGCGATTTCTACACCAAAGCCCGCGAAGTGGGCGTTGACGCCATGAACCGCAATGTCGACCTCACCATGGATTGGTTTAAGGACGCTCAGAAAGACGCGGAAGCGTTGATGAAACCTGAAGGCGAGCCTGCCGAGTACATGAAAAAAGCCGGCGAAATGGCTGTTGCGTCCATGAACGCTCTTCCTTCGCGTATGTTTGCTTACGCTGAAGTTGCGAAAAAAGCTCAGTTCGACATGCTCGACACTGTTTTGGGCGCCGCTCAGCCGGCTCTCGACGCTGCAACGCCGGCTCCGGCGAAAAAGACGCGCAAAGCTAACGGCGCTGCTTAAGTCAGCTATCCGTTAGAGGCTAAGCCTCTTTAAGAATTTCAGCCTGCAGACGCGCCGCGTTTGCAGGCTGTTTTCGTTTCCGGCGTTATGGGGGGTGACCTCAAGCTCGACATAGGATTATGAGGGGCGATGTCGCGACTTTCCTCGCCTCCGCTTGTCTTGCTCGCCGCCCATGGCGAGCGCGGCGGCGACGGTCGGAACCAAGGGTTGGCCGAATTACAGGTCGAGCTTCAATCGATACGGCGCGCGGTGGAGGTCCAGACGGTTATCGTCTCAGATAAGGACGCCTTAGACGCGGTGTTCGCCGCAAATGCGGCGCGCCGGGGAGTGGTTGTTCCAATCCTGTTTTCCGACGGCTTTTTTTATAGCGCGCGTTTAAGCGAGGCGGTGGCCGCAATGGACGCTGCGCCCGACGCGGGGTTTCAATTGCTTCCGCCCTTCGGCATGTGGCCGGAATTGGCGGTCCTCGTCGCGGATGAGCTTACATCGCGCGCGTTCAACCGGGGCGTCGATGTTTTAGTGATTGCGCATGGATCGACGCGCTCGACTTATTCCGCCGACGCCGCCCGTGCGTTTGCAATAGCATTGGAAGCGGAGATTGGCGGCGCGGTGCGCTGCGCCTTTTTGGAAGAATCGCCAAAGCCCGTCGATATGTACCGAGAGCATGGCGCTCCTGATGTGGCGATCGGGTTGTTTTTCGGCGCGGGACTGCACGGGCGGGACGATTTCGCAGAAGCGATCGCCGCGTCCCCCAATCCGCCTGCGACCGCTTTCACCATCGGTGAGATGGGCGGCCTCGCGGAGATGATCGCTGCGCGCGTAGACGTTTGGCTGACCGACGTCCCGGTATGATTGAATTCTTCATCATTCGGGTGCATGTCTCGGAAAGCTAAATCACTGGCGGTCCATGTCCTCGAGACGGGCCGAGATCTAGGAGAGATGCGCGTGCTCGCCAAAATCTATCGACCGACAAAAACCGCGATGCAGTCCGGCAAGGCGAAGATGGACACATGGGTGTTAGAGCTTGAAGCGGACGCCGCGCGCCGGATCGATCCGTTGATGGGGTGGACGAGCTCTGGAAACACCGCGTCGCAAGTGCGCTTGAGTTTTGAAACGCGAGAGGCCGCCATCGCCTACGCCAAGCGCCAAGGCATGCCGTTTCAAGTTCGCGAGCCGCGCGAGCCCAAACGGATCATCAAATCCTATTCGGACAATTTTTCCGCCGGCCGAAAGCGTCCGTGGACGCACTAAGCCCGCGTCAGGCCCCGTAGCTCAGCTGGATAGAGCACCGGACTTCTAATCCGACGGTCGCAGGTTCGAATCCTGCCGGGGTCGCCAGGCTCTTTAGACGATTGAGCTGTCTTACTTTTTAGGCTCGGACCAATCCGCTCATAAACTGCGAGGTTCCTGGGAAGACCTCGGCGTTCAGCACTCCGCTCGAAACTCCTAAATGATCGCGCAGGACGCCTTTGAGCGTGGCGGTAATATCGTTTGCGGGTGCAAGATCGCGCCCTTCATAGAGATGGCGAGGCTTCAGGCCGGGCCAATCTCCGAAGACCTGACCGCCTTTAACAGCGCCGCCGGCCAGGATCATTAAGCCGCCCGTGCCATGATCCGTGCCGCGGCTGCCATTTTCCGCCGCGGTTC
>JBCCMB010000081.1:0-12270 GCA_039026555.1 Pseudomonadota bacterium | reverse complement strand
CCGTCATTGGACGAAATGCGATGACGGAATGTGATCGCCCAATCTTCACCATCGCGCACAATCCTGCCAGCGCCCACGCTGTCGCGTAGATCGTCGGCGAACAATCTGACATCCGGCTGCCGCTCGGCCGCCCAATCCGCAACGACGGCGTCAAGCTCTTCATCCACGCCGAACGCCATGGTCACGGCGAACCGATCGGCCCCGCGCCTGAGAGGATCAAACTCGATTTCACGAACAGCTGAGCCGCTGGCGATGGTCGCACGGAACGCTGCGCGGAGACTGGGAGACGGCTCGGCGTCCGCAAGCGCGCGCTCCAACGCCACTTCCGGCGCCAATTCGAGCGACGAGGCGGGCGCCGCCGTCAAGCTCGCGCTAATGAACAAAGCCAAACTCATGACCAACCCAAATCTTGTGCGCGTCCGCCGCAAATTCGAGACGTCTCGCCTCTCAAATCATCTCGCCGGGACAGATTGCGCCCAAGGAGATGAATAAAGGCGAAACGCCGCCGCGCTTTAGCGGCAATCAGATGTGAGCTTTCGCAGAAAGCTTGGCGTTTGTGGGGCGACGCCTGCGATTTTCAGCGCAAGCGCTAATTCGCCCAATTCGGCTTGCGCTTGCTCAAGAACGCCGCAATGCCTTCGCGCCCCTCGGCGCTGGCCCGACGCGCCGCGATGCGTTTCGCCGTCTTATGAGACAGCGACGCATCGATGATCTCCCCTGTGAAGTCGGCGACCAGATCCTTGGCGTCCGCGATCGCGCCGGGAGCCGCGCCAAAGACGAGACGCGCAAGGCGTTCGGCTGTTTCCTCCATCTCGGTTTCATCCGCGACGGAGTAATGCACCAAGCCGATTTTCTCGGCGAATTCCGTATCGAAACGATCGGCGCTGACAAACAAAGCGCGCGCCCAACGCGGTCCGATCGCTTCGATCACAAAGGGCGAAATCGTTGCGGGCGTGAGGCCGAGACGAACTTCAGAAAATTGAAACGTCGTGTCGCGATGCGCAATTGCGATGTCGCAGGCTGATACGAGGCCAGCGCCGCCTCCGATGGCGGCGCCATGGACCATCGCAATCGTGGTTTGCGGCATGCTGTAAAGCTTGCGCAACATCTCCGCGAGCGCGAGCGCGTCTTCTTCGTTCTGGTCGCGCGTGTAATCCGCCGCCGCACGCATCCATTCCAGATCGGCCCCCGCAGAGAATGTGGCCCCCGCGCCACGCAGCAAGACAAGGCGGACCTCTGGAGACTTCGACAAGGCGTCGAACACGTCGGCCAATTCCTCAATTACAAGCGCGTTCATCGCATTGCGTTTGTCCGGCCGGTTCAGCAACACCACCGCTAACCCTGCGCGCGAAACATCTAGCTCTAAAGTGCTATAATCCGACATCGATCCCTCCTCTGACGATTTGACGATTTATCTATCGCCCGCACGCGCTCGCGTCACGCAAACATGAGGACAAGGCGGGGTAATCCGTTCAAATTCTTCGGCTTTCGTTGGCCCGATATTAACCCAAAACCGGTATGACTAATGGGATAGTATCGCCATTTAACCTTAATTGGGGGCTGCGGCCTTGAACGCGCCGGTCCATTTTAGCCAGACGCCGCGCGTCCAACTGCGCACCAAACGGAATCCGCTCGTGGTTGCGTTTACCGTTCTGGCGATTTTTGTCGGCGGTTTGATCAGCGCCGGGATTGTGGTGGCGGCCGTGCGGTTTGCGGCGATGTCTCCCGAGAATGTGCAGCGCGGCGAACTGTCTATGATCTGCGGCACCGCCATGAACGCGTCGGGCGTGCGCGATACGGGCGGATGTAAATGCGCCGCAGACGCCGCCGTCAAAGACGGGAAGCTAAACGCCCGCCGGCGCGTGGAGCTTCGCCGCTATTATCGCGCGATCGCCGAAAATCCGGACATTCTCAATGGCCAAGCACCGACCGCAACGGGAATTTCGAGAAATATCGGTCTCGTCTACGGTCATCCATTCGTCAGAGCCTACAGAGCCTGCTACCGAGACGGCTTCGTGAATGCGGAAGACCGCTAAACACTCGCACTCGCGCGCCACGCCCGATAGACTAAAGAGACTACTGACCGGGACCACGTTATGAGCCTTCGGCCGTCAAAAGCGAAACCCGAGAAACTAAGCGCCGCGCGCCTCGCCAATATTCCCTTGCTGAAAGACGCCTCGCCAAGGGCGCTGAAGGCGGCGGAAAAAGAAGCGAGCCATTTCTCTCTGCCCGGCGGATGGCGATTGTTCGAAACGGGAGAGCCAGCAGACGCGATCTATTTCGTGCTGTCCGGCTCGCTGGGCGCGTTTCGTCGCGCGCCAGACGGACGCACCGAATTTGTTGGCCATATCCGCTCCGGCGAACCTGTTGGAGAAATGGCGTTGGTCGCGGGCGAGACGCATCAAAACGCCGTCTATGCTCTGCGCGACACGGAAGTGATCAGAATTTCGCGCGCTGGGTTTATGCGGATCGTTAAGTCCGACCCGAGCATTATGGAGCGGCTGACGCGGGTTATGCTCGTCCGGCTTCGCCAGTCCAAGCGCCGGCAATTGCGCGCCTCCGATCCGCGCGTCTTCGCCTTGCTCTCGACATCGCCAACAATCGATCTGTCTTTGAGGGCCAATACGCTCGCGGGCGCGCTGCGCCGCATCGGGTTGGATGTGGTGATCATCGGCGAAGAGGCGGTGGACAAGGACGCCAGCTATTTCGACGCCATGGAGGCGAACCACGATATTGTGCTGCTGACCGCCCCGATTGGCGATACGCCCTGGTTCAAGCTGACGCTTCGCCAAGCAGATCGGATCTGGGTGCTTGGCCGTGCGGATGCGCATCCGTCCTCGCCGCTAATCCCGGATGATGACAGCCCGGCGCGCCGCTTCCGCTTGGTCGACGTGCTGCTACTGCACAATGGATGCGACCGCAAGGGTGCCGATCCCGAGGATTGGGCGAGCGCCGCGGAGGCTTCCCGCATCTTCCATTGGGACGGGCTCGATGATGAGGACTGCAATCGCCTTGCGCGCGTCATTTCGGGTCGCTCCGTCGGCTTGGTTTTGTCAGGCGGGGGCGCTCGCGCCTATGCGCATATCGGCGTGGTGCGCGCGTTGCGCGAAGCAGGATGCCCAATCGACTTCGCCGGCGGAGCCTCCATGGGCGCAGTGATCGCCGCCTGTCTATCCTGTGGTTGGAATGACGCGGAGATCGACGACCGGATCCGGCGCGCTTTTGTCTCCTCCAACCCGCTGGGCGACTATAATCTGCCCGTCGTCAGCCTTGTCTCGGGCAAGCGGGTGGACGCACGCTTAGAAGAGCATTTCGGCGATCGCAAGATTGAGGAATTGGACATTCCCTTCTTCGCCGTCTCCGCCAATCTGACCCATGGCGCCTATCGCGTGCATGATCGCGGCGTCTTACGACACGCCTTGCGCGCGTCGATCTCATTGCCCGGCATTTTGCCGCCGACGATTGATGATGGGGAGATTCTTGTCGACGGGGCGGTGCTCAACAATTTCCCAGTGGATGTGATGCGCGACCTTCATCGCGGCCGCATTATCGGATGCGATGTGGCGCGCGCCTCAGAAGGGCTAAACGTCAATGATTTCATCGACCCGCCGAACTTCTTTGAATGGACGCTGGAAAACGGCTTCGCCGCGGCGCCGCCCATCGCCAGCTTGCTGATGCGCGCGGCCACCGTCTCCGTAAACCCGACCGCAGGCCGAGAGCTCACAGACATGCTTATCCTACCGGAATTGGTAGATATCGAGCTTCGTGATTGGAAGTCTTACGATGACGCGGTGGAAGCCGGATATATCGCAACCAAGCACGCGATCTCGAACACAACCGGACCGCTCGCCAATCTGATGCGCAAACCGCTCCCAGCGCTTTAGCAGAGTTTGGATTTAAGAGGATCGCGATGCGACGCTGCGGCCGATCCAAAAATAGAGGCTCATCACGAAGGATAACGCGCCCAAAATGAAAATCATCGGGCGCGGCCCAGCCGGTCCAGCATCCGCGCCTTCACGCAAAATGCGCAAGAAATCGCCGCCGCCGAGCGCCATCAGGATCAGCGCCCCAAGCGCAACGACGCCCCAGGGCAAGAAATCAAAGCCATTGGACGGTTTAGCGCCTTCCAAATCGTCGCGTCCGATTGAGTTGGAGACGGCTTTCTCAAAACCCGGGTCATAGATTTCCGTGTCGTCGATCAGGATGCGTTTCTTCTCGGCTTCGGGGTCGATTTCAGGTTCAATCTCGTTTTCAGACCCTTCAAATAGGGTGGCAGCTTCGTCCTGCTTTGCGGCGCCCTGCCGCGCGAGTGAAGAGGTTGACGGCTCCCGCTGCAGAATCTGCGAGATCCGTTCAGAAACCGCCGCTGCGGCGGCTTGGGGATCAAGCGCGGGACTGGGCCCGTTAAGCGCCGCATCTGTCTCAACGAGGGTCTCAACCGCGCGGCTCAATTCGGCCTCTTCTAGGAAGGGCTGCTCGACATCAGCGACGGCTTCAGCCTTCTCGGAGGACAAATCCGTCGACACATGCACCGGCGCGTCCTTGGGCGCGGTGATCGCAGCGGTCACGTCAATCTCAGGCGTGATGATCGGGGTCGGCGCGGCGGGGCGCCGATCGATCGGCTCTAGAAAGAGCGCCTTTTCAGCGGTCCGGCGGCGCACGAGCGCATCGACCACAATCAGACGGCCGTTCACACGCGCGCGCCGCCAGGCGTCAAACGCATTCGCCGCCGCGATATGATCGCCGGCGTTCAATCGGCGCACCACTTCGCTGTCGCGAAACTGGCCGGGCGAAATATTGAAAACGAGAGACACCAGCGCGTCGAACTCATTCTGGTTCAGCGGCGTCAGCGTCCATTCCGTGACCGCCGCCTCAATACGCTGCAGATCATAGCGCAGCAAATGCTCCGCGTCCCGCTTGGAGACCTGCGCGCCCTTGCGTGCGGACCGAACATGCCCATAGCCGATCGTCCAGCGACCGTCCGCCAAACGCGCCGCACGGGGGCGAAACCCCTCGAAGCTTTTGATCAGCTCCAATCCTTTGCGTGAAATGCGCATAGGCGAAGTCATCGGCGTTTGGTCCGTTCTGATACACGTCTCGCTTGTCACGCGAATACGCTGCAAATCCGACGCCGGTCAGGCGTTTCGCGCCTAGATCAGCAATAGACTGGCCAAACCTAAAAACGCTAGGAAGCCCACAACGTCCACTGTGGTGAGCACAAAAACAGAGGAGGCGACCGCGGGATCTGCGCCCATTCGCTGCAAGGCCAAAGGCGCCAGCACGCCAACGAGACCCGCCCAAAGGAAGGTGCCGAACATGGCGGCGCCAATCACGCCAGCCAATCTCGCGTCGCCAAACCAGACAAACGCGATCACGCCGACGCCAACAGCGAAGATTATCCCATTGAGGCTCGCGGTCAGCGCTTCGCGGCGAATGGCGCGTCCGGCGGTGGCGTTGGTCAAGTCGCGCTCCGCCAAGGCTCGAACGGCGACCGCGAGCGCCTGCGAGCCGGCGTTCCCGCCCAGAGCCGCCACGACAGGCATCAAGATCGCCAGCGCGACAATTTCTTGGATCGTCGCTTCAAATATGGAGATCACGCCGGACACCAAAAACGCAGTGAACAGATTAACGCCAAGCCAGGGCGCACGGGCCCTGACTGCATCCCAAACACTTTGGTTGGCGCCCGCCTCGTTCACGCCGGACAGCGCCAGCAGATCCTCTTTGTTCTCCTCTTGGATAACATCGACCATGTCGTCGACCGTGATCATGCCTGTAAGCCGACCCGCCTCGTCGACCACAGGCGCCGACGCCAGATTGTATTGCTGGAACAGATAGGCGACCTCTTCCTGATCCATTTCTGGGCGTACGGTCGTTGCGGTCTCCACTTGCAAATCCGACAAGGCCGTCTCGCGCGTGGCCTGCAAGAGCGTTGAGACACGCACCGCGCCCACAAGGCGGAAAGCCGGATCGACGAGATAGACTTCAAAAAACACGTCCGGCAGATCTTCGGTCCCGCGCATATGATCGATGGCTTGACCGACGGTCCAAAAATGCGGCGCGGCCACAAAATCGCGCTGCATTAAGCGACCGGCCGTCTCCTCATCAAACGAGAGCGACGTCTCCAGCGCCGCCCGATCGCCAGCGTTGACCTGGGCGAGAATGCGATCGCGACGCGCCTCCTCCATGTCTTGAAGCAGCGTTCCGCCATCATCGGAGTCGAGCGCTTCTAACGCCGCAGCGATGTCCGCATCGGACAGATCATCCAGCGCATCGCCTAAGACATCCTCGGACAATTCCGCCAACGCTTCAGGCGGAAGATCGGCGCCCAACATGCGCACAGCGCGATGAAACGCCTCGCGCGGCAATTGCTCCAGAACGTCCGCCGCGTCGGCCGGGTGCATCGCCGCCATCTCTCGGCGCAGCCAATGCCGATCGCCATCGCCGATTACGCCGACAAAACGCGCGATCACCCCGGGTGTGATCGCCTCATGCAAATTTGCGTCGGAGCCGCTCGATTCCGCTGTATGCGTTCCGCCTGGGTCTTTCGGATCCACCATTCACGACCCCTCCGTACCGACGCGCCAATTGCATACGCCTCGCCCGTTGGGTGTATGAGACGCCGTCAAATCGTCAAGTCGGAACGCGCGGATCGCCGCCGAGTTTAGATCGTGCTCAAATCAATAGCGGTGCTGTGCTTGAGCGGCTCCATCGAAAAAGCGGAGCTGACGTCGCCAAGACCGGGGACAGCTGCGATGAGGCGCTGATAAACGGCGTCATAGTGCGAGATGTCGCGCACAACGACTTTTAAAAGATAGTCGACATCGCCGCTCATACGGTGGCATTCGACAATCTCCGGCAAGCTTCGCACGCCTTTGGCGAAATCCGCGAGCCAGGCCTTGTCGTGCCGGTTGGTGCGCACGGCGACAAAGACCGTCGCCGTCAGCCCTAGCGCTTTGCTGTCGACGAGAGCGACGCGCTTCTTGATGACGCCCGCCTCCTCCATCCGCCGGATCCGGCGCCAGCACGGATTGCTGGACAGTCCCACACTGTCCGCAATGTCTTGGATGGATCGCGTGGCGTCTTCCTGGATTATCCCAAGAATACGCCGATCTATATCATCAAGTTCCACCCTCTTCGCCATGGGGGGAATTTTACACTATGCTACGAAGATATCAACGATATCACTGTTTCATAGGTCGCGATCATCTTTGAGACTCTGACCTGAGACCCGTGGGTCCCTCACTCATAATGAGAGTCATACCTTTTCATAATTCATCGTTTGAGGCTTGGCGAGCGCGTTGGGAGCGGTGCTCCAATCAAGCTCGAGCGACCGGCGCGCTCATTGTCGAAGAGACGCTATCGCTATCGATCTCCAACGAGGCGCCGGCGGCGCCGCAAGCCTTCATGGCGGCCGAAGCAGCGTTCGACTTCTCTCAAATTGACGCTGCGCCGCCGACGACCGATGAGATTGAGGAAGCCCTTCAGATCGTTGATCTCTTTGATATGCAGCGTGCGCCTTTGGATTTGGGAACGCCGGAACCCTTGCTTGAACCGGAGGAGAATTTTGACTTCTCAAGTCTCGATGATTTGGGCGGGCTGGACTTGATCTAAGCCGCTAAAGCGAATCTTCTCCAGATCGCACAATCCTCAATCGCGCAAGGCGATTCACGCGACGGGTGTTCGATAAGCCATTGCCGAACCGCATCGCACACCTAGAGTGCGCGAATGGCGGACCTAAAAAACCTTACAGAAGACTATGCAACGCGCCCCGTTCCGCAGGAAAAAACCTATAGCGGCGTGCGGGTCGGCTTTGTCCTTGGCGGCATCGGCGTCGCCCTTCCCGCCTTATTGAGCGGGTCCGAGGTCGGCGTTGCATTAGGCTATGAACAAAGTATGTGGGCCTTCATTGTCGCGGCGATCCTCGTCACGGGATTGGCGATACTGAGCGGCTGGGTGGGCATGAGAAGCCGCTTGTCCACTTACATGATACTAAAATTCTCCTTTGGCCGCGAAGGCGCGCGCGTTGTGAACCTCACCTTCGCGTTGGCGCAGTTCGGATGGTTCGGCGTGAACGCCTATTTCTTCGGCGCAGCAGCTGAGAGCGTCGGCCAAATGACTTTGGGGCTTAGCCTACCGTCTCAGACCTACATTCTCTTCGGCGGCGTCTTGATGACGGCGGCGACTGTTTTCGGTTTCAAAGCGCTCGACAAACTGGCGCTCTTCGTCTTCCCGCTGATGATCGCAACCTTAGCCTTTATGACCGCAAAGACCTTTGTCGGCGCGTCGTTGGACGACATTTTGGCCATTCCGGGAACCGGCGAGCTTAGCTTTGGTCAAGCGATCACCGTGTTGGCGGGCGGCATTATCGTGGGCGTTTTGCTTGTGCCGGATTTGACGCGCTATGCGCGCGGCCCGAAGGACGTCGTGATCGCCATGCTGATCGCCCTCGCCTTTATCGAGCCCTTGGTCCATGTCGCGGCGTCTGGACCGGCGCTACGCTTCGGCGAGATTGATCCGCTCGCCTTGATGCTTGCGCTCGGCCTTGGCGTATTGGCGTTCATTTTCCTTATCCTCGCCAGCGTCACGACGAACGCCATCAATCTTTATGGATCGGGACTGTCGCTCGCATCCGTTTTTCCGCGTGTGCCCGAGTACTGGTTCGTCATCGCGGCCGGCGTGATCGGCACCTGTCTCGCGGCGCTGAATATCAGCGAGCTGTTTATGGATTTTCTGATATGGCAAAGCGTCATTTTTTCTTCTGTTTTGGGCGTTTATGTCGTGGACTTCTTTCTCGTCAGCAAGGGCGATTACTCGTTAGCCGCGTTGGAACGCGCACCCGCGATCTCCTGGGCGGCGTTCGCCGCGTGGGGGCTGGGCGCGATCACCTCCGCGCTAACCTTTACCGGACAGTTCAACCTCACAGGCATGTCCAATCTGGATGGCGTGATCGTCGCCGCCCTGCTCTATTTTGCACTGAAACGCGGTTTGCCGGCGTCTGTATCGGAAACGGCCTAGCATTATGAGAATTGGCGTTGATGTCGGCGGCACACACACAGACGCCGTGATCTTGAAGGACGAGGCGCTGGTAGCGGCCACAAAGGCTACGACTTCGCATGATATCTCCAGCGGCGTTATCTCCGCCGTGCGTGAAGTGCTGACGCAATCGGAGGTTTCGCCCGACAAAATCGACTTGATTACGATCGGAACGACGCAGTTTACGAACGCGATTGTAGAACGCCGCAATATCTCGCCGGTCGCTGCTTTGCGGATCGGCGCACAATCCTCCGCCGCGCTCCCCATCGCGGCGAAATGGCCTGAGGACATTTTTACGGAAGCAATCCAATCCACAAAGATGATCGATGGCGGCCATGAATATGATGGCGGGCCGATCATTCCGCTCGACAGCAGCGATTTGGACGCCGCAATTGCGGCTTTTAAAGCGGCAGACGCCAAAGCGATTGCGATCTCGTCTGTCTTCTCAACCTCAAATCCCGAAGCGGAATTGGAAGCCGCGCGGCGCGTTAAAACGGCGATCCCATCTGCGCATATATCGCTGTCGCACGAATTGGGACGGATTGGGCTTTATCAACGCGAGAACGCAACCCTTTTGAACGCGGCTTTAATGGCCTTATCCGGCGATGTCGTCGCCGCCTTCGAGACGGCGTTTGAAGCGCTGAACCTCACCTGCCCGCTCTTTATGAGTCAGAATGACGGCACGCTGATGTCGTCGGAGTTCGCCCGGCGCTATCCCGTCTTCACCTTCTCATCCGGCCCCACCAATTCCATGCGCGGCGCGGTTTATCTGAGCGGCGAAACCTCCGCCATGGTGGTCGATGTCGGCGGCACTACATCCGATATCGGCATGCTGATCGACGGCTTTCCGCGACCGTCCGGCGCAGCGGTTGCGATCGGCGGGGTGCTGACCAATTTCCGTATGCCGGACGTCCTCGCCATCGGTCTTGGCGGCGGCACCATCATCAGGGCGGACGGCGTAGAGATAGGCCCGCAATCGGTCGGGCGCGACCTTGTCACACGCGGCTTGGTGTTTGGCGGCGACACGCTGACGGCGAGCGACATCGCAATTGCGGAGGGCCGCACAAAGTTTGGCGACCCTTCCAAACTCGCATCGCTTCCGCCATCCACGAAAGAAACGGCGCTTCAAGGGATGCGCAATATGCTGGAGACAGGCATTGATCGCATCAAAACCAGCGCGAAGGATTTGCCGCTCGTTGTTGTCGGCGGCGGCGGCTTCTTGGTTCCGGAAGAACTTGCAGGGGTGAGCGACATTCTTCGTCCCGAAAACGCTGGCGTCGCGAACGCCATCGGCGCCGCTTTCGCGCAAATCAGCGGCGAGGCCGACGCCATTTACAGCACATCGAAACGCCCGCGCGACGAGGCGCTTCAAGCCGCCAAATCCAGCGCGACCCAGCGCGCGGTCGAGGCGGGCGCGCTGCCGTCCACAATCGAAATTGTCGAAATCGATGAGACGCCTATGAGCTATATGGATGAACCCGGCGCCGTCATCCGCGCCAAAGCGGTGGGCGATGTCGACATTGCGCGCTTCGCAAATTCAGGCGGCGCGTAATGGAGATCACAGCTGACGATATTGCGGACATCGCCCTGGGCGGCGCGTTCCTCGCAACAGGCGGCGGCGGGGATACGCTGATCGGCGAGATCACCGCCGAAGCAGCTCTCCGCCAATACGGTCCTGTGGAGCTTTTGTCTTTAGATGCGCTTGCAGATGATGCGCTGGTCGTCGCTTTGGGGTCCGCGGGATCCCCCACCATTATGCTGGAGAAGCCCTCAAACGGACATGAGGCCGGCTGGGCGCTGGATGCTCTGGAGGCGTTTCTCGGCCGAAAAACCGACGCCATTATCGCGTTCGAGGCCGGTGGAATGAATGCGCTCATTCCCTTTTGCGCGGCGGCGGAGCGCGGTCTGCCCGTACTCGATGCGGACGGCATGGGCCGCGCCTTTCCCGAAATCCAGATGGAATCCTTTTCCATCTACGGCGTCTCCGCCACGCCGCTTGCGTTGGCGGCGGAGCTTGGCGACCGGATGATATTGGAACACGCCCGAGATCCCGAGACGGCCGAACGCCTCATTCGCGGCTTTCTGATGACAGCCGGCGGCGGACAATGCATTAGCGCTGAACACACCATGGACGGCGACACCGCCCGGCGCGTCTCAATCCCGGGCACGATTTCGTTATGTCTTGAGATCGGTCGTCTTTTACGGAAACACGCGAGCCAATTGCCCGCCTTCATCGCAGACCTGACGGAGCTGCTCGCGCCGACCCATTATGGCGAGGTGCGCAAAATTTTCGAAGGAAAAGTCGTGGACATCGCGCGTCGTGTACAAGGCGGATATGATTATGGAGATTTGCGCCTCGCCTCGTTCGATGCGGACGAAACGCCCATGGAAATCCGTATCAAAAATGAATATCTGCTTGCGCTTCAAGACGGTCAGCCGGTGGCGACGACACCCGATCTTATCTGCGTACTGGACAATGAAACGGGCCAACCCATCACCGCCGAGACGCTGCGCTATGGTCAGCGTGTGACCGTCATCGCAATCGGCGCGCCGGAATTGATGCGCACGCCGCGCGCGCTGGAAGTCGTCTCCCCACGCAATTTCGGTTTTGAATTCGATTACGTTCCAATCGAAGAGCTTTAGGGTTCGTCGCCGTTTTAAATGGCGCCCTGAATCCGGCGCATGACGACGGAAAAATCCATGTCGGCGTGGCCATCCTTCGCCAGAGCGTCGTAAATCGCGGCGGCGTTCGATCCGATCGGCGTATCAGCCCTCACAGACGCAGCGGCGTCCATCGCCAGCCCGAGATCTTTGAGCATCAGCGCGACCGCAAACCCCGGGGCATAATCTCGGTTCGACGGCGCGGTCGGCACAGGCCCCGGCGCGGGACAATAGGAGGTCATTGACCAGCTTTGCCCAGACGCCGTCGAGGCGATATCGTAAAATGTCTGCGCATCGAGCCCCAATTTCTCCGCGAGATTGAACGCCTCGCAAGTGCCGATCATGGTGATGGCCAGCAGCATGTTATTGGCGGTTTTCGCCGCCTGGCCGTTTCCGGCGACGCCCGCATGGACGATGTTTTTTCCCATGCCCTCCAAGATGGGTTTAGCGCGGTCGAACGCGTCTGCTTCGCCGCCGACCATGAAGGTCAGCGTTCCCGCACTGGCGGCTGCAACGCCGCCGGAGACGGGGGCGTCGACCATTAAAAACCCCTTCTCCGCCGCGCGGGCGATCGCT
>JBCCMB010000080.1:0-12385 GCA_039026555.1 Pseudomonadota bacterium | reverse complement strand
TCCAGGGGCTTACTTGCGATGATGACGAAACCCTTCAGGAATTTCTTGCTTGGCGCCGCCGTTGCGGGCGTCGCGCCGACAGGCGTGAGCGCATTCGCGGACGAACGCGAAGACTCGCCCGTCTTTATGGCGGACCCGTCATCGGGTGCGCCCGTCTATTCGGGTGAGTCGACGGAGCGTTTCGAGCCCGCGCCGGATTTGGACCTCGCCGCCATGTTCGAACGGCGATTTTCGCGCAAAAGCTTAGCGACCGCCTATGCGGAGCCGTCCACCGGACGAAGCTTTGTGCTGGATCGATCAGGATCGAAAGCTCTGCTCAAATTCGCCGACGATCCCGAAGTATATGTCCTCAAAGCGTCGAACGGTCCTCGCGGCGATGAGTTTCTGCGCGGCGATTCGGGCGACGTTTTTGTACGCGTCACCGATCTTGGGAATGTGATCTTGTATCCAGAGCACAATCGCGGCGGCATGCCGACGGACAAGCAGGGTGAGACGACGCGGATCGGCGCGCCGGCGGCGCCGGAATCGCTCGCGGAATACGCCGAGGCCGCCTCCATGCATTTGAACGATCAAGCCGACATCCAAGCTGGCGTCATCATCTCCGGCGGCGCAGCGGCGGAGCCTGGGTGGGCGCGTGAAAGTTTAGACATTGCGGTGCGCGGCATCTTTAAGTCGGGACCGGCTGCGGCGGGATTATCCAATATCTACATCGAAGCGGGATCAGTCGCCGACGTGACCTATAAGGATGGCGTGTTGGCGCTCAGGCTCGCGCCCGACGACGGCTATGCGGGGCGTCCGTCGTCCGACAAGGTCGCAAAGACGATAAAGCACGCCGCCGGCGCGTCTTAGGTCTAGTCCGTTGGCGGTCCCGCCGGGCTGGGGCGCCAATCAGGCGGGGCCAGTTTAAATCCTGAAAATTCAAATCCGGGCGACACCGTACAGCCGCACAGCGTCCAGGCGCCTAGGCTTTCAGCGGTCTGCCAGACATTGGGCTCCACAATGATCTGCGGTCTTTGTCCGGCGCGTAGTTCAGGGCCCAGCTGATGTGCGCTGGCTCGGACGCCGTCAGCCGACAGAGTGAGCGCCAACGGCCCGCCAGCGTACCAATGCCAGATCTCCGCCGCATCGACCGCGTGCCAATGCGATAAATCGCCCGCCTCCAACAGATAGTAGATTGCAGTGCCTATTGATCGTTGGTCGTTATCAACGGCCGGCGGCGCGCGATAGGTCTCAACATACCAGCCGCCTTCGGGGTGGCGTTGCATGTTAAGCATGCGGACAATTTCTTTGGCGCCGAGGTCGCCGGATATGGCGGGACCCAAGCGCATTAGAAATTATCTTTGCGCGCCCGGATTTCTCCAAAGGCGGCGACGGCGTCGCCCGGCTTGCCGACGAACGCCTGAAGCGAGGGGTCGTCCGCGCGCAAAAACGGGTTCGTCGCCAATTCCTTCGCCATGGTCGTAGGAACAGTGGGTTTATCTATAGCGCGCGCGGCCTTGATCTCATCGGCGTACGCCAAGAGCGCCGAATTGTCCGCGTCCACGCTGAGCGCGAAGGCCGCGTTGGCGGCCGTATACTCGTGCGCGCAATAGATCACGGTTTCAGAAGGAAGGGTTTTGAGTTTCGAGAGGCTGGTCCACATCTGCGCCGGATCGCCTTCAAACAAACGCCCGCATCCCAGCGCGAACAAGGTGTCGCCGACAAAGGCCAGTCGCGCTTCAGGTATATGATAGACGATATGGCCCAATGTATGGCCGGGAGTGGCGATAATATCGGCGGTGAGCGCGCCGAGTTGGACGCTGTCGCCATCCTCGACCGTCTGGTCGAGCGGCGCTTCCAAGCGCTTTTTCACCTCTGCGGGGCCGATAATCCGACAGCCCGTTTTGTCCTGAATTTCGGCGTTGCCGCCCGCATGGTCGGGGTGCCAATGCGTGTTCCAGATTTGGGTGATCTTCCAGCCCATTGCATCCGCTTCGGCCAAGATCGCTCCAGCTTCGGGCGTATCGATGCAGGCGGTTTCTTCCGTCTCCGGATCGTGGATCAAGAAGCCGTAATTGTCGCTCAAGCAGGGGAACATATGGACGATTGGCGCGGTCACGCGGATATCCTTTCAAGCCAGGCTATGATCCAGTATCTCGTAACATAGTCTTATTGTTTCAAAGGGGCGAGGCGTTGCGGGTGGATGTGGAGCGCCTAAGGGCGTTTTATCGAACGCCTTTGGGCGATGCGGCGACGGAGATGATCGCACGTCGCGTAAGCGCGCTGTGGCCAAATGTGGACGGTCAGGATGTTCTCGGCTTCGGCCATTCGGAACGCTGGCTGACGCCTTATCTCGGTCGGGCGCGTCGGGTGATCGCCGCCTCGCCTGCCGCTCAAGGCGTCGCCAGATGGCCGGCGACGGGTCGATCTTCCTCAACGCTGGTGGAAGATGATCGTCTTCCCTTCGCCGACAGCGTGTTTGATCGCGTGATGTTGGCGCACGGTCTGGAAGAAACTGACAGCCCTCGGCGTTTGCTGCGGGAGCTTTGGCGCGTGACGGCGCCCGAGGGACGCCTGCTTATCGTCGTCGCGAATCGCAGCGGATTATGGGCGCGCGCCGAGGGGACGCCGTTTGGGCATGGCCAGCCCTATAGCCGGACCCAGCTTACGCGACTGTTGGAATCCGCCCTATTTCAGCCAGTCGCGTGGACGCGCGCGCTTTACGCCCCGCCCATTCAGATGGGTTTCGTCGCCTCGGCGGCGGAAGCTTGGGAGCGCGCCGGAGAAATCGCCTGGCCGCAATTTGGCGGTGTCTTGATGGCTGAGGCGGTGAAGCGGCTCTATGCGGATATTGATCCGCCGCGCACGGGTTTGGCGGTGTCTAGAATGCCCGCCGCAGCGTCCACAAAACCAACTGCACGACATGTCGATATCTCAAAATTGGAGAAAGAGAGTTGACAAATAGGCGAGTATGTTGTTTAAGATGTGTAAGTCACCCATCTGAAGCGTTGAACACTCGAAATTTGGCTCTGAATCTCACAGGAGATCCCCATGAAACTTATCACCGCCGTTTTCAAACCTAGCCGTCTGGATGCTGTTTTGGACGCCGTTACGGAAGCGGGCGCATCTGGCGTCACCGTCTCTGAAGTACGCGGCTATGGCCGTCAGCAAGGCAAAACCGAAGTTTATCGCGGCGCGGAATATGAAGTCCGCCTGCTGCCGAAAGTGAAAATCGAAATCGCGGTTGCAACCGACATCGCCGAGAAAGTCGTCGAAGCGGTGTCTGCGGCGGCCAACACCCAGAAAATCGGCGACGGAAAAATCTTCGTGTCCGATTTGGAAGCGGTTCTCCGCATCCGCACCGGCGAACGCGACGCAGCTGCGATCGCCAGCTAAACTACCGAACTCCGAGCAATGCGCCGCGCGGTCCTATGGGTCGCGCGGTTTTTTTTGTGGCTGCGACATCGTTCTTCCCCAATATCGGCAGGGCTCGCGCATCGCCTCTAGACTTGGTAAGACCAGCCTTCGCCCGTCTTAAACGCGCCGAACAGGACAGCGCCTATGTCGTTAGAAGAGACGGACCCGGTCGAAGCGCGCGGCGCGCGTCAGAAAATCGGGTTCTGGCTTGGCCTTGCGCTGGCGCTGGGCGTTCAAGTGTTCCCGCCGCCTGCGACACTGGTCGAGGCTGCCGGAGGTTTGGAAGAAGCGCGATCCGCGTGGATCGTGTTGTCGCTTCTGGGTTTAATGGCCGTCTGGTGGGTAAGCGAAGCGTTGCCGATACCAGTCACGTCGCTTTTACCCATCGTGGTTCTGCCGTTTTTCGGCGTGCAATCGGTGCGGGCCGCGGCGGCGGAATACATGCACCCGGTCGTGGTCTTGTTGCTTGGCGGCTTTATTGTCGCCAAGGCTGTTGAGAAGTGGAATTTGCACGCGCGCATTGCGCTTGGCGTGGTTGCCCGATCGGGGGCCAGGCCGAGCCTCTTGATCGGCGGATTCATGGCGGCGGCCGCCGTCTTGTCGATGTGGATTTCGAATACCGCAACGTCCATCATGATGATGCCGATTGCGATCTCAGTGGCCGTCGCTGTAGTTGGGCGGGAGCGTTTGGCGTCCGGCTTTACGTGGGCGCTCTTGTTGGGAATCGCCTGGTCGTGCTCCATTGGCGGGCTGGGAACATACATCGGCACGCCGACCAATCTGCTGGTGAAGGATGCGCTGGAGGCGAGCCTTGGGACGCAGATCGATTTTCTATCCTGGATGATGTTGGGCGTGCCGGCGGTCGCATTATTGGTGCCCGCCGCATGGTTTGTGCTAACCCGCTGGGCGTTTGATATCGACGTCGGGGACGCCGCCGCAGGGCGCGACGTCGTGCGTGAGCGCCGCGCCGCGCTGGGCAAGATGACAACGCCGGAGTGGCGAACTATTTTAGTGTTTGGAATTGTCGCGTCGCTTTGGATTTTCGGCCGACCGTTAAAGGCGGTCGAGATCGGCGGCGTTACGCCGTTCGCCGGTCTCACTGATCATGTGACGGCGATCTTCGGCGTCATTCTGTGCTTTATGGTGCCGTCCGGATCCAAAACCAAGCCTGGGTCGGCCTTGTTGGATTGGAAAACGGCGGAGAGCATCCCTTGGGGCGTTGTCCTGTTGTTTGGCGGCGGCATGTCCTTGGCGGCGGCGATCCGCGCGTCCGGTTTGGGCGAATGGCTGGGCGGCGAATTAGAAGTCTTCGCCGATTTGCCGGTTATCGTCTTGATCGTCCTTGTGACCACGCTGGTAATATTCGTCACCGAAGTGACCAGCAATATCGCGACGGCGGCCGCATTGATGCCGGTGCTGGTGTCATTGGCGGAGCGGACCGGCGTTGATGTCGTCGTGCTGGGGGCGCCATTAGCGCTGGCGGCGAGCTGCGCCTTCATGCTGCCCATGGCCACAGGGCCAAATGCGGTGGTGTTCGCAACCGGGCGCGTCAGTCTGCCGACCATGGCGCGCGCGGGGGTCAGGCTGAATCTGTTGAGCATTCTCATCATTTCGGCGCTGTCTTTCACCTTAGCGCCATATGCTTTCGGCTAGATCCGGGAAATGCCTGAGACGGGCGAATCCAAAAACAGAATGTCGCCGCAGGCATAGGCCTGTCCCGCCACCCGGACGGGATCGGCGACGAAGGGTAGGATATCCCAGCCATGCGCCTCGCCTTGGTTGGTCATGATCAAGAGCCGCGTTCGGCCGGACGTGTCTTTGGCGTAAAGCGCCGGCGGCAAACCGCCGCGAATGCACAAGGCGGCGCAGGCTTTGTGCACCTTGCCTTCGGATGGGCGCATGGCGCCGAACCAGCATTTCGTGTCCAGAATTTCTCCGGACAGGGCTACGTCGCCCAGTGCTTCGAGGGGCGGCAGCGCCAGCTCCGGATCCGCCGCCGCGCCGTCCAGGGGCGTGATCCAATCCGGCCCGTCCGACACCGCGATCATGGCGTGGCGTCCGCGTTGGATGAGGCTACCCTCCACAGTGACGGGGCCGTCTTTCATGGAATTGAGGCGCGGTTTGACGCCGCATTTTCCGAGGCACGCCAAAAACGCGGTGATCGGCGTTCCATCGATATCTTTGGTGGTCAGCATGGGATAGGGCTCAACGGTCACCATGCCCGTGTAATCCTTCACCGCCGCTTGGTCCCAGCTTCCAGGGCCGACCGCGTTTTGTTCGCGTGCGACGAGCGCTGCGAGGCCTCCCGCGCCCAGCGTCAGCGCCAAGCCCGCGCCAAGAAAGAAGCGTCGATCGGCCTTTGGCGTATCCGGCGACCACCCAATGAAGAAGTCGTTCTTGTCGCTCATGAGGCGCTCTCCTCTGGCGTTGAAGCGGCGATGGACGGCGCAGTCGGAGTCCCGGGAGGATTAGGGTTGGGATCTACATAGACCAGATCATCCACAATGCGTGTCTGATAGGTGGAGATCATTTCCGTGAAAGGCGGCGGCGAACGGCCGGTCTCCGGATCGTATTGAAAGCCATGCCAGGGGCAGGTGACGCATCCGTCGATGATTTTGCCTTCCCCCAAAGGGCCGCCCTGATGCCGGCACACATTGGAGATTGCTGAGACTTTCGCGCCATAACGATAAACCGCGATGCGTTCTCCTGCGGAGGGAGACAGCGTGACGGCGCGATTATTGGGAATGTCGGCGACCGCGCCGGCGTTGAGCCAGCCATCCGGAGCACGTGTGGGTCTAGCGGCGCTGGAAAAGCCCAGGGCGGAGATGAGGTGTAAGATCGTCACGAGCGCCGCGCCGCTGGCGATTAGGGCGACATAAACCGGGCTCTTTTCAAATTGTATGGCGCCTAAAGCCACATGCGCGACAAGCAGCGCATAGCCGGCATAGACCTTCATATGGATCAGCTTCCAAAGGCCCGGCCCTAAATTGGCGTTCCAAAAATCATGGCTGGTCGCCGCCATTAGGAATAGGATCAGAAGCGCCAAAAAGCCCAAGCTTTCAAAGGGAAAGCCCGCGATACTGGCATATCGCGGATTGGACGCGAATAGCGAGACGAACACATTGAGATCAGAAAATCCATGATACCAAAGCAGCACCAATCCGCCGTGAACCAACGCGATCAGGAAGGTCGAAACGCCCAAATGTCGGCGGTTGAACAAGAAGGGCTTCATTCGGTCGGTCATGCGCGCGAGCGGACCGATGCAGAGGATGAAAGTCAGCAGTAGAAAGGCGAGCGTGCCGGTCGCGCGGATCAAGAGCTGGATCGGCGCGAAGCTCTCGCCGGCGGGCTGGCTGGCGCTGGAGACGACGACAAATACGACGAGGTAGACGGCGATCCCAAACAGCAGCCAAAGGTCAAAGCGCTTCTTAAAGGGCGTCCAGCCGACCGCGTTATATCCGTGAGACATTATTCGTCCTCCTGGAACAGCGTCGCCGGTAAATCCTCATTGACGGGGTCAGCCGGGCGTTCCGCCAACGCCGCCCAGATCACAACCGCCATAAAGGGCGCGAAAATTAGCCACAAGGTCAGGTGAAGACGTCGGTGCGCGCGTTTCATGAGAGGGGCGGTCCCGATTTGGTGAGCGTTTTAACGAGCATGAGCGGCCACAAAATCATGGCGGCCGGGAAGATAATCATACGCGCTTGCACGGGCATGCCCTTGGCCGCCTCATCGATGCGCGGCGCCCCCCAGATGACGAAGACCAGCGCAAACAAGGCGCCGAGCCCGAAATGGACGCCCAATATGGTGGTGAGCATTTCTGCAAGGGCGAGCGTCATCATCAGAGCACTCCCGCATAGGCGACGCGGGCGCGTATGGGCTTGAGGTCCTCCAGCGACCCACATCTGGCGACGGAAACTCGGTTCATAACGACCTCTTCGATTGCGCCAAATCGTCTAAAGGATTGGCCCCGTCCAAAGCCAATCACGCCCTGTCACAAGTTTATGATCGCCTTTGATGACGCTTTGCGCCACCCTCTTGATATGAGGATCGCAAATCTGATGAGGGCGATAAAGAGATCGGGGAGATCCAAATGACTGAAGCAAATCAAGATCTTCGTTGGTTCAAAGTCGCCGAACCCGATGAGCTGGCGGACGGGCGCGTGAAGTCCTCCACCGCCGGAACGCGTTCACTCGCCATTGTTCATTTCGACGGCCAATACGCCGCGATGGACAATCATTGTCCGCACCAAAAAGGACCTCTAGGCGAAGGGTCGATTGAAAAAGGCGTGGATGGGAAATGCTGGCTGCGCTGTCCCTGGCATGGCTGGGATTTCGATCCTCTCACCGGCAAACCGCCGGGCGGGCATGAAGATGCGGGCCAGGAAACCTTTCCAATCGAAGCGCGCGACGACGGCCTTTATGTGGGCCTGGAAAAAGAAACCTCACGCGTGCGCACCGTTTCCGACGTGATGGCTGAGACGATGACCAATTGGGGCGTATCGGCCGTGTTCGGCATGGTCGGCCATTCCAATCTGGGGCTCGCCGACGCGCTGCGCGTTCAGGCCGAGAAGGGCAAGCTGAACTATTACGGTATCCGGCATGAAGGCGCCGCGGCGTTCGCCGTATCCGGATATGGCAAGCTGACCGGAAAACCCGCCGCCGCGTTGACCATCGCAGGACCCGGGGCCACGAATTTGATGACGGGGCTTTGGGACGCAAAAGTGGACCGCGCGCCGGCTCTGGCGCTGACCGGACAGGTGCAGGAACAAGTCATCGGCGTACACGCCTTTCAGGACATTGATCTGGAAGCGGCGTTTGATTCCGTCGCTGCGTTTTCACAAACCGTGCATCCCTCGTCCGACCATGCCGAGTTGACATCGCAAGCGGTGAAAACGGCCCTGGTGCAAAAGGACGTGTCGCATCTGGTTTTCCCGGACAATGTGCAGCCGCTCCCCGCCGCTGAGGGCGCGAAGGTCGGCGGACCGGAAGGCCGGCTCGCGAGCCCGAAAGTCGCGCCGGATCCGGACGCTTTGCACGCTGCGCGAGACCTGATCGCCGCCGCCAAGCGTCCAATGATCATTGTCGGATATGGCGCGCTGGAGGGGATGGAGGCGGTGATCACCCTGGCCGCCATGCTGAACGCGCCTGTCTCAACAACGTTCAAGGCCAAAGGTCAAATCGCCGATACGCATCCGCTAGCCGTCGGCGTGATGGGGCGTTCCGGCACGCCGATCGCCTCTTGGTTCATGAATGAAGCGGATCTGTTGATCGTATTTGGCGCGTCTTTCTCCGATCATACCGGCATTTATGCAGGCGCGAAGATCGTTCAGGTGGACACGGATCCGATGCATATCGCTAAACGTCATCCGGTGACGGCGCCCGTGCTCGGCGATGTGGGCGTCACCGCGCACGCATTGGCCGCCGCCTTGTCGGCCACGGGGACGGAAGCGATTGACCAGCGCCAAGAAATCGCCGACCGCTGGGCGATTTGGCGAGATGAGAAGACAAGGCGGATCGGCGAGGATCGCGGCCAGGGTTTATCGGCGGCGGCTCTCTTTGCAGCGCTGACCCGCCATGCGCCGGGAGACGCAATCATTCCCGTCGATGTGGGCAACAACACCTATTCTTTCGGGCGCTATTTCGAACCCACCGGCCGGCAGCGCGTTTTGATGTCCGGCTATCTCGGCTCCATTGGATTTGCGTTTCCCGCCGCCATGGGCGCCTGGGCCGCGACGCAGGACACAGACGCCTATAAGGGCCGCAAGGTGATCTCCGTGTCCGGCGATGGCGGGTTTGGCCAATACGCGATGGAGTTCACCACAGCCGTCAAATACAACATGAATATCTGTCATGTGCTGATGAACAATTCCCAGCTCGGCAAAATCACCAAAGAACAGCGCGCTGGCGAGTTTGAAGTCTGGCAGACAGATTTGGTGAACCCGTCCTTCGCCGGATTTGCGCGCTCCTGCGGCGGCATGGGCAAGCTGGTGACCAAGGCCGAAGGACTGGATGATGCGCTGATTGAAGCCATCGCGCATCACGGGCCGGCTTTGGTGGAGGTCCAAACCGATATGGAGCTGCTTTAAATGTCGGCCGGCGAGGGCGGTGGACATCCCATCTAGAGGATGATTTAGCGCCCAGCAGAGCGCTCTTGACACAAGTTAATCAAATGAGACATAAATGTCTCATGGCAGACTCAATACGCCCAAATTCTAAAGACGCGATCGTGGAGGCCGCCTTTGCGGTCTTCAGTCGCGATCCCAGCGCAGCGCTCTCCGAAGTGGCCGATTTGGCCGGGGTGGGGCGCGCAACCCTGCATCGATATTTTTCAAGTCGCGACGAATTGGTGCGCGCCCTGGCTCACCTCGCCATTCAAGAAATGGATGACGCCGTTGATAAGGCCTGCGCCGGCATTGGCTCCTATGGCGAGGCGATGCGCGTGTCTCTGGACGTGCTAATCCCGCTTGGCGATCGGCATGGGTTTCTTGCGCTGGAGCCGCTGGAGGATGACGCCGAGCTTAAAGACGCGTTTGATCGGCAACGCCGCGAAACCGAAGAGATGATTGAGGCTGCGAAGTCGGAAGGGCTTCTGGACCCCGCAGTGCCGACATCCTGGGTCGTCCAAGCCTATGATCACTTGCTCTATGCGGGATGGGAAAGCGTAAAAGCGGGCGAGGCGACGCCTAGCCAAGCCGCCGATCTGGCGTGGCGAACGCTGACCTCCGGACTTGGAAGGACAAGCGCATGAGTTTCGAGTTTTTGGAGCAGATCGGCAGCGATTTCGACGACGTCTTCTTTTTGATCGGCGGAGCGATTCTGGTCATTGAGATCTTAAAGGCGCTGGTGACGCGCCCGTTTAAAGGCCGCGCGTTTCTGGACATGGTCGCGAGCGCGACGACGCAGATTCCTTATCTGGTGGTGGAAACCTTCTTACTGTCTTTCGCCTACGTAGGCTTTGTGTGGGTCGCCGACACGTTTGTGACCTGGCAATTCCCGCTCACGACGGCGGTGGTGTTGCTCGCCGTGCTGGCGGCGGATTTCGTCTATTATTGGGAACATCGCTTCGCCCATGAAATCCGTCTTTTATGGACGCAGCACGCCGTGCATCATTCCTCACGGCATATGAACATTATGGTTGCTGTGAGGTTTGGGCCGTTTGAAGGGTTCATCTCCGCCTTGCTTCACTTCCCGCTTGTGTTGATCGGGTTTCCGCCGGAGCTCGTCTTCTTCAGCATTTTGATCGTGTTGGCCTACCAGACTTGGATCCATACCGAGCTGATTGGCAAGCTTGGCCCGATTGACGGGATACTCAACACGCCCGCAAATCACCGCGTCCACCATGGCTGCGACGCCAAATATCTCGATAAGAATTATGGCGGCGTTCTCATCATTTGGGATCGCCTGTTCGGGACCTATCAGAGGGAAGAAGAAACCCCGATTTACGGCCTGAAGCGCGATTTCAGCAGCGTCAACCCGGTCGCCGTCTGGTTCTCTGAATGGCCTGGCTTGTTCAAGGATTTAAAAAACGCGCAATCGTTCAGCGAAGTTTGGATGCGCGTGTTCGGTCGTCCCGATTGGTCGCCGAACGATCGCGCGCCTCAACTCGATGGGAAGGTCAGCTCTCCATCTTCACGCTGATGGTGGAGCCCGGTTGAATAAGGATTTCTTCCTGGCGAAGCGGGATGTCGATGCCGTGATCTTTGAACCGATCCCAAACGGCGAGCATGACTTCGGAGCCGACATTGTTGACGCCGTTTTGCGGGTCATCGACCCAGAAGCGCACTTCCAGCTCAACAGCTTCATCGCCAAATTCCATGACGAGGCATTTCGGGGCGGGGTCTTTTAGGACCCGTTCGATGGAGGCCGCGCCTTCGGTCGCAAGCCGGGTCGCCAAGCGCAGATCGGTTTCATACTCCACGCGGATGCGGCGTTTGAGCCGAACCTCATTGTTGGAATAGCTCCAATTGACGACTTTGTTGGTGACCAATTGCTCGTTCGGGATGAGGTGTTCCTTGCCGTCGCGCGTGATGACGCTGGCGTAGCGCAGGCCGAGGGACTTTACGACGCCGTAAGTGTCGTCCACCTCGATCACATCATCCGGCTTGATCGAGCGGTCGGTCAGCAAGATCACGCCTGAGATAAAATTGGCGACGATTTGCTGCATGCCGAAGCCGAGACCCACGCCGATGGCGCCGCCTAAAATCGCAAGGCCGGACAGTGGGATTTGTAGGCTCGTCATCACCAACAAGGCTGCGGCGAAGAAGAGGCCGATGCGCACGGCGTTGGAGATGAGGATGCGTAAAGACGGCTCGACGCGCGGCAGCGTGTTGATCCGCATCTGCAATTGGCGCGACAGCCAGGCCGCCGCATACATAAAGAGCGCTGACAGCAAGATCGCCTGAACGATAAAGGGCAGGGTAATTAGCCGCCCGCCAAAGGGCACGCCATTGGCGTTGAGCCAGTCGATTGTCGGCTGGAGGCCGCCGACTGCGTTGAGCGCGGCGATAATCCAGGCGAACCAGGCGACGGGTTTGCGCAGACCTTCTGCAAGGAAGGATGTCGCCAGCCGTATGATCAGCCAGGCGGTGGCCAGCGACGTCGCGATACGCACGAAATAGGCGGGTTCGCCGGCGCCGGCCATTGCGGTCTGCGCAATCCAAAGACTGATCGCCCACAAGGCGGGGCGGACCAGGGGCGGCGCGTTGGCGTTCACTTGTGCGGCGATCTTTTCCGGCAGTCGTTGCGCGCCTAAGCGGAGCCAGTTTTTCACCGCCGGTGTCAGCAACACACCGGCAAACGAGGCTGCGACGATGACACCAAATTGGATGGCGGTGTCGATCTGGAATACTTCGTCGACGACCCAGTCGCGCGCCGTTAGCAACGCGCCCTCCGCGCGCTCGCGCAGATCAATCGGAGCGGTCTCGGGCGCGGCCGGCGCATCTGTGGCGGGTGCGGCTTGAAGGAACAGATCGGCCACGTGATAGGGG
>JBCCMB010000079.1:0-12440 GCA_039026555.1 Pseudomonadota bacterium | reverse complement strand
GGCAGGAAGAATGCGACGGTGGTGCCTTCGCCCACCACGCTTTCAATCGTCAGATGGCCCCCGTGCATTTCCGCGAAGGATTTTGTGAGCGCAAGACCCAATCCGGTGCCCTGGCTGTTCCGCGTTTCGTCCGCTGAGGCTTGCTCAAAAGGTTGGGCGAGGCGCGGCAGATCTTCCGCCGGGATGCCGATGCCGCTGTCTTTCACCCGCACCGCGATGAATCGATCTTCGGTCTGCGCCATAACGTCGATCTTGCCGCCGGCATCTGTGAATTTGATCGCGTTCGAAACCAGGTTCAGCACCATCTGTTTTATGGCGCGATGATCGCCTTCAATCTCCGGCAGATCACCATTGGCGTGAAGCGTCAGCTCAATCTGCTTGTCCAGGGCGCGGCGTCTGATCATACGCACGGCGGCGTCTACGGCTTCTATCGGATCGATCTGCCGCGGCGAGATCGACATCTTGCCGGCTTCGATTTTGGCCATGTCGAGAATGTCGTTGATCATGTCCAGCAAATGCTGGCCGGATTGCAGAATGTCTTCGGCGTATCCTTTGTACCGATCATCGCCCAGCGGACCGTAAAGCTCCTTCACCAGCATTTCTGAGAAGCCGTTGATCGCGTTGAGAGGCGTCCGCAATTCATGGCTCATATTCGCCAGGAAAACGCTTTTGGATCGGCTTGCGCGCTCCGCTTTCGCCGTGGCTTCTTGCGCGCGCTTCGCCAATTCTTCCGCTTGTCCTTGCGACCGGTCAAGATCGGTGACCAATCGGCGCAAGCTTTTTTCTTTAGCGGACAAATCCGCCTCGTGCCGTTTCATTGGCGTCACATCTAGACCAACGCTTATAAGGCCGCCGCCGGCTGTTTTGCGGTCGACGAAGCTTATCCATTTTTCCGACATCAAGAGCATTTCGCGCGCATCGCCTTGGCTGGAGATCGGGCGCTCCACGCGCACGGATCGGCTCGCTTCCGCCATGATCGTGTCATATGACGCGCCTCGGCGCAGGCTGGTTTCATGCAGACTGAATTCGCGCTGGAAAGCCTTGTTCCAATAAATCAAGCGGCGATGGTTGTCCCAGGCGGCGAATGGGCCTGGGTAAGCGTCGACGGCGAACCGCAAAAGACGTTCGGCGCGTTGCGACCGCATCTGAGCGCGCACCTTGTCCGTAACGTCCATTACGACGCCCGTCACGCCGTTTTTGGTGACGCCGCCATAGAACTCAAAATAGTGCGCCCCGCGGCGTTCCGCGCCCTGAAACGCCGCCGATATATGGCCTGACTCAGGCAGCTTTTGCAGTTGGGTGATTATTTGCGCGCGATCTTTGTCGGCGATGAGCAACGCAAAATCGTCCACGGAAATGTTCTCGTGATGGATCGAGCCGAGCAAATCCGCCGCCTGCGCGCTAAGCGAGATTTGGAGCTTTTTGGGATCGATGGTCCAAAATCCGCTACGGCCGCCAATCTCAAATGTTTGTTCTTCAACCGTTTGTGCGCGGGCCGCAGCTTCGCTGTCCGGCGTGCTTCGATCTTGCGCGTCTTTAACGGCGCGAACCAAGCCGACGACCGCCAGACCAGGCGCCGCTAGGAGGAGCATGTAGATCGCGATCCGATTGTAGTCTGCAAGACTGAAAAGCTCTAAATCGCGTTCAACGCAGACTGAGACATTGGCGCCGGCGATTGGCGCGCATGCGGTCGCAGTCCGTGTCCAACGCTCGCGGACGAACCATGCTCCGGACTGCGATTGGCGCGCGATGTCGAGATGAAATCGGCGTTGGCCCAGCGGTTCAGGCATCACGCGGTCAGCGCGGATGTCGGCGCTCCACCAGCTTCCAGAATTATCTCGCGCGAAGACGCGCGCGCGTTCTCTATCCGCCGTAAGCTCCGCCCAATCATTCGATTTTGGTCTGCGTTGACTGACGGCGAGCGCGCCGAGCTGCGATCGAACGGCACCGGGGTCCGCGCCGGCGGTCAGCAGCCCTTCCAGCCGCCCGCGCAGCGCCGAAAGTTCGCTTCTCGCGTGGCCCGCTATCGCCAACGCCTCGCGGCTTTGTTGGGCGAGCACCGCTTCGTCCGCCGTAACGCGTTCTTCCCATGCTTTAAGGCCGAGCGCCCCGGTAAAGGCGAGCAGCAAGATCATAAGGAGGCGGGTCGGCACCGCCCGAATGGGCGTGTCCGCGTTTTGCGCGTGCTCCTCTGTCTTACGCGCCAAAGCGCCACCCTCCCGCAAAGACGTACTTAGCCTGAGATTCGACAAGCCGCGAAAGGGTTAATTAGACGTTAATTCCGCCGTATGCGGATTACGATGCAGTCATGTTTGCGCTATTGCGCGGCGGCCGTCTCTTCTGTTTCTGAGCGGCGTTCCGGACCTCGATACGCATCCCCCTGACGTCGTCGCCGATCCGGTCCGAAATAGGCGGATGTACGGACGAAGGGGCGAGGGTTGTTTATGACTGACGAGACCTTGCGGTACAATTCCTGTGCGGTGACAGGTTTGCAGCAGAATTCGGTCACCCCTGCGTCGCGCGCAGATTCCACTTTGGAGCGTTCCGAATACGCAGTCAGCATTATGATAGGGATGTAAGGGTTCGGGCTGTCGTCGCCAGTGCGCACTAGACGGACGAAATCAGTGCCGTCCAACAGATCCATTAGATAATCGACAACGATGATGTCGACGCTTTCCGACCGTACAATGTCGAACGCTTCCGCAGCGTCGCGCGCTTCGTAAAATTCTTTGATGCCAAAACCGCGAAGGATCGTCTTCACGATGTTGATCATGTGATGGTTGTCGTCGACGATGAGGACGCGCAACCTTTCCATGTTTCGTCTAGCCATACTCTATACCCTAGGCCGCCGCACGCTTGGGCGCGCCAATACTGAAGAAACCCGCATCATATTCCGGTCGGCCGAAGAAATAGCCCTGGGCTAGCGAGACGCCTGCCGAAATCAATAGCTGGCGATCTGCTTCCGTTTCCACGCGCTCGCCGACTGAGCTCAGGCCAAGTTCTCCGCACATGCGGGCGATGTTGCGCATCAACGCATTGCTGCGTCGGGAGGATCCTCCTTCGGAGAGAAACGCGCCGTCAAACTTCAGGCCGGTTACGTCCATCGCGCGCAAATAGCCGAACGACGCCGAGCCCGCGCCGAAATCATCCAGCGCGACTTCCACACCCGTCTCGCGAAGCGCGTTTACGGATGTCGCCGCCGTTTCGAGGTCTTCGATCTGGGACGACTCCGTGATCTCGACAATCATACGGTTTGGCGCGAACCCATGTCCGGTGATCGCCTTGCGCAGTTCATCTACGACGTCTTTGCGTTGGATGGAGACGCCGGACACGTTGACCGCAAGCTTGTGATAGTCGGCGTTTGGATCGGCGAGTTTTCCCGCCACCGCTGCGACCATGGTGCAATCAAGATCCGAGATGAGGCCGCGTTGTTCGGCCGCTGCGATCATCCGCGCCGGGCTTTCGGAGCCGTCGAAGCGCACGAGGACTTCATGATGGCTGAGCCGTCCGCTCCGGGCGTCGACGACGGGTTGCAAGGCGGCTGCGAAGTTTCTGTTGGCGACCGCGGTGCGAAATCGATCAACCAGCATCTCCGCTGATCCGTCCGCATTGAGCCCTTTTGCGCCGCTTGCGCGCGCGAAGGTGATAAGAAGACGCGACGGATCCATCAAACCGCGATGGACCGACACTCGACGTCCGGCGTGGCCAAAGGAGGGGTCGTCCCAATCAAACCGCCGCCCAGGCGCAATATTCGTCATGCGTGCCCGCAAGGCGTCGGCTTCCATGAACGCAATGAGTTGGAAAACGTTCTTTTCGGCGAGTCGATCCGCGCTGGGATGATGCAGAAGGCCGGCGTCGCCAGCCGCGAATACAATCCGCCCATCAAGGTCGGTTTCAACGAGAAGATCGGCCGCGGCAAAGGCGAATGACCGATACTTTTCTTCTAATTTTGAAAGCGACATGGCGTTCTGGAATCCTTCGTCTTTGAGATTCCATGTAACAGAACGTCGTTTCCACCTGATTAAAATCTAGGCGAAAGGTTTCAAGATCGGCGGGCGGGCGCCGGGCTTGGTCTAGCTAAGTCGCAAGGGCCCGACCAATAATATCCTGCGCGTTTTGCGACAGGTTCGCCGCGCTTAACCGCTCGAGTTCCGCTTTCGCGGCCTCGCGGCGATCATCGGTGAACGCCCGCCAGTTTTCATATGCCGTCGCCAAGCGGGCGGACAAAGCGGGGTTGATCTTATCGATCTCCAAAATCATGTCGGCGAGGAATTTATAGCCCCAGCCATCGGCTGCGTTGAACTCTACCGGATTGCTCATGGCGAAAGCGGCCGCCAAAGCGCGCACGCGATTGGGATTTTTAAGGTCGAAATCCTTGCGATTGGACAGAGCTCTCAGCCGCTCCCTAAAGTCCGACCGTACGCACATGGCTTGGGCGGAATACCATTTATCCATAACCAGCGGCGCCGACGCCCATTGCGCTTCGAACACGCTGAGCGCGTCGTCGAAGGTTTCGCCCTCGCTATTGGCGAGCGCATTCAGCGCGGCAAGGCTCTCCGTCATGGTCGCCGCGCTTTCAAACGCGTCCGCGACGATCGCTATTTCCGGTTCATCTAGCGCCGCGAGAAGGTAGAAGGCCGACGACTTAAACGCGCGTCGTCCCGCCGACGCCGCCGACGCGTCGAATTCGGCCGGCTCAGCTTGCGTGGCGGCCGTAATGAGCGTGGGTTTCAGTCTTTCCCCAAGCGCGCGTCGGATTTTGGCGTGTGTTGTATGGAGCGCGGCGGGGTCGGCTGGGCTCATATCCAGTATTAATTCGCCGACGGTGGGCAGTCTCAGCAACAGCGCCGCAAAGGCCGGATCGTCGGACGCCGCGCCCAGCGCGCTCTCGAGCATGTCGAGATACGCGCTGAGCCGCTCATCGATAGGGTCGCCCTTCGCGCCGTCCAGGATGAGCGCGCGGGCGATGGATTGGAACGCTTCCCATTGTGCGAATGGGTCATCGTCGAACGAGGCGAGGCGGCCCCGATCTGTTTCGTTAAGCATGCCTTCGATGCGGACTGGCGCAGAAAATCCGCGGTTGAGCGATACGAGCGGCGCGGACGGTACATTTTGAAACTCGAACTCAGCGCTTTGCGTGTCCAGCACCAGCACATGCTCGTCGGCGGTCTCGTTGGCCAGGCTTACGTTCAGCTTGTCGCCATTGGCGCTGAACAAGGCGGTTCGGGTGGGAATGACGACGGGCTGCTTTTCGGCCTGTCCGGGGGTCGGCGGCGTCGATTGGGCGAGCGTTAGGCGGTAGGTTTTGGCGGCGGCGTCAAAAACGCCGGAGGCTTTAACAGTCGGCGTGCCCGGCTGCGAATACCAACGCGCAAACGCTTCCAGATCATGCGATGTCGATTGTTGGAAGCTCCAGAGGAAGTCTTCCATTGTCGCGGCCTGGCCATCGAACGTGTCGAAATAGCGATTGGCGCCCGCAAAGAAGGCGGTATCCCCGATAAGCGTGCGCAGCATGCGGATCAGCTCGGCGCCCTTTTCATAGACGGTCGCCGTATAGAGGTTGTCGATCCGGCCATAGGTGTCGGGGCGCACCGGATGAGAGAGGGGGCCGGCGTCTTCAGCAAATTGGCGTGCGCGCAATCGGATGACGTCCTTTATGCGGCAAACGGCGCGCGAACGCATGTCGGCGGAGAATTCCTGGTCGCGATAAACGGTCAGCCCTTCTTTCAAGCACAGCTGAAACCAATCCCGGCAGGTGATGCGGTTGCCGGTCCAATTGTGGAAGTATTCGTGCGCAACAATCCCTTCGATCGCCTCGAAGTCGAAATCCGTCGCGGTTTCTCCGTCAGCCAGCACATAGGCCGAATTGAAGATGTTGAGGCCTTTGTTCTCCATCGCGCCGAAATTAAAATCGCGCACGGCGACAATGTTGAACACGTCCAGATCATACTCGCGGCCCCAGACGTCCTCGTCCCACGCCATGGAGCGTTTGAGCGCATCCAACGCATAACCAGCCCGGTCGGCGTCGCCCTTGTCGACATAGACGGACAAGGGAACACGCCGCCCGGAGCGCGTGGTGAACGTGTCGCGCGCCACATCATAATCGCCTGCGACAAGCGCGAACAAATAGGCGGGTTTGGGGTGTGGGTCCGTCCACTCGGCGAAATGCCGGCCGCCGCTCAATTCGCCCATATCTCCCGGACTGCCATTGGAGAGGAGGTGGGGGTAAGTCTTCGCTTCAGCTTCGATGCGAACGGAGAAAACGGATAAAACGTCCGGCCGATCGGGATAATAAGTGATGCGGCGAAAGCCTTCGGCTTCGCACTGCGTGCAGAAACGACCGCCGGACATATAAAGACCCGACAATTCCGTGTTCGTTTCGGGAGAAATTTCGGTTTCGATCTCAAGCGTGAATGCATCCGCGCTCGGCGACAGCTTCAACATTTCAGGCGTCATCTCATAATCCGCCTCGGAGATCGCGACGCCGTCTATCTTTAAAGAGACGAGTTTCAGTTTCTCGCCGTTCAGCTCAAGCGCAGCGCCCACATCGCTGATGCGGCGAACGCTTAATGTTGAATGGACGCGTGTCGCGCGCGGCTGGAGATCAAACGACAAGCGCACCGTGTCGATTGCGAAGGGATAGGGCTTATAGTCCGCAAGTTTTACCGGCGGCGGCGTGTCGGTTCGCATGCGCATGTCTCCTGGGCGCGTCGCTCGTCCTAATCGACGACGCCCTTTGGATGTATCGGAAACATGACGGCGCTGGAAAGCCGTTCTGATGCAATTCTTCGCGGAAAAGGTTTATAAACGCCCTAGGGTTAGCTCGCCGCCATAGTTTCAGGCGCTTCGCCCGCTTCCGCAGCGGCTTCGGTCTCGTAGATATGCCGTAGGAGCGCGGTGGCTTGTTTCGCGGTCGCCAGAACATCATTTGGCACGTCATGCGGATTGCGAGAGACGATATCAACCAGCGTTTTGGCCATGCGCATTAAATGCGGCGCCGTGCAGATAATGCGCGCTTGGAATTCGATCTTCTCCGGGTCGCGGTCATACTCCGCGTTGGGAACGCGCCAGCCGCCCCAGTCTTTTTCGTCTGTGACGATGATGGGATGCGTGCCCGGATAGGGATGGCTTTCAGCTTCTTCGGCCGTTTTCCACCGATTGGGCGCGCGCATAATCCGCCAAGCATCCAAATTCGCGAGATCGTCGGTCGGGCCTTTCGCCTTGTCGGCTGTGAGTTCAGAGGCCGAGAATTCGCGGCCCAAGCCGACATCGTAGAGAACCTTCAGCGGCTCGTCTAAGCCCTTCACCCATTGCGGTAAAACTTCTTCGATCACCGCCCAGGTGCCGACTGGCTTCACGTAAACGCGCTGACTCTTGTGAAACGCGGCTTTGGCCATCTTCTAGTCCTCGTTGCATTCTGCCCTGATTTTATATCGCATTTTAGTTAGCGGGCGGTGAATCGCGACGTGGCAAATGCGGCGTGCGCCGCGCCAAACTTAGAACGCGTTCAGCGCTATGGCGGTTCATGACGCTGCGTTACGGCTTTCCGCATGCGTCAACCAAGTTAGATTTTAGGTGCGATACATAGAGCCGCAGGGAGGTGGCGTGCGTTATGAATTTCGATTTTTCCGACGACCAGAAATTCTTGAAGGAGCAGGCCAATAAGTTTCTGACCGACAAATGCGGGACGGATCAGGTTCGCAAAGTGTTGGACGATGACAGCGCCGCCTATCACAAGGATTTGTGGGTGGAGGTCGCGGAAATGGGCTGGATGGGCGTTGCGATTCCCGAAGCGCATGGCGGGCTAGGGCTCGGCGCTCTGGAACTTTGCGTGCTGGCGGAGGAATTAGGCCGCGCGCTGGCGCCCATCCCGTTTTCATCGACGGTCTATTATGCAGCTAACGCCATCGCACGCGCTGGCGATGACGCGCAAAAATCCGAATACCTGCCCAAGATCGCCGCCGGCGAGGCGATCGGATGCTACGCCGCGTCCGAGGGCCCCGGGCCCGTCGACGCTGGGAAGCTAGACACCGTGTTCGACAGTGGGATGTTGTCAGGCGTCAAAACCCCTGTGTTGGACGGCGATTGCGCAGATTTCGCGATTGTGCTGGCCAAAGAGGGATCCGGCGCCTGCTGGGTCTTGGTGGATTTAGGCCAAGCCGGCGTGACGCGCGAAACGCTGAGAACGCTCGACCCGACACGCAATCACGCTGTTTTATCCTTTGACGGCGCCGGCGCGCAGCGTTTGGGGCGGGCCGGCGAAGGCGCTTCTTTGCATGAGGATCTGATGGATCGCGTTGCGGTCTTGCTCTCGTTCGAACAAGTCGGCGGCGCGGTCAGGTGTTTGGAAGAGGCGACCGCCTACGCCAAAGAGCGCTACGCCTTTGGAAAACCGATCGCCGGCAATCAGGCGATCAAGCACCGATTGGCGGATATGTGGGTGAAGAACGAGGTCGCCAGGTCCAACGCGTATTACGGCGCCTGGGCGCTTTCCACCGACGCGCCGGAGCTGCCTGAAGCGGCCGCCGCGGCGCGATTGGCGGGGATCGACGCCTATTGGTTCGGTTCTAAAGAGGGCATCCAGATCCATGGCGGGATGGGTTTTACATGGGAGGTCGACTGCCATCTTTTCTATCGACGCGCCAAACTTTTGTCCGTGCAGTGCGGGTCGGGGAAGATTTGGAAAGAAAAACTCGTTCGCGCGCTTGAACTCAAGAACGCCGCTTAAAGCTTTGGGAGACTGAGATGGATTTTAACGACACCCAAGAAGAAGCGGAGTTTCGCGCCGAGGCGCGCGCCTTCTGCGAAAAACATCTGGAACCCAAGGGCGATAAGCCGCTGCGTCAGCGTATGTCCAGCAGCGAATTCCTAAAGCGCGCCAAAGACTGGCAGGCGCTAAAAGCGGATAATGGCTACGCCCAGATCACTTGGCCGAAAGAAATGGGCGGTCGTGGCGGCACGGCCATGCAGCAGGTCATCTGGAACCAGGAAGAGGGCAAGTTCGACAGTCCGTCGGTTCCTTTTATCATTGGTCTCGGGATGTGCGTGCCAACCGTGATCGCGTTCGGGTCTGACGCGCACAAGGCGCGCTATGTTCGCCCGGCCCTGCGCGGGGAAGAGATCTGGTGCCAGCTCTTTTCGGAACCGTCCGCTGGATCGGACGTTGCAGGCCTCAAAACGAAAGCGGTCCGCGACGGCGATGATTGGATCATCAACGGCCAGAAAGTGTGGACCTCTGGCGCGCACTATTCGGACTACGGCATTGTTTTGGTCCGCACCGACCCTACAAAACCGAAGCACAAAGGCCTCACCATGTTCATCGTGAACATGAAGCAGGAAGGCGTTGAAGCGCGGCCCATCCACCAAGCGTCCGGCGGGTCGGATTTCAACGAGGTCTATTTCACGGACGTCCGCGTGCCCGACAGCGACCGATTAGGCGAGCCGGGCCAGGGCTGGAAAGTTGCGCTCGTGACATTGATGAATGAGCGCTTGGCCGTTGGCGGCTCCCCGGGACCTGACTATGGCGAGGTGATGGAGTATGCGCGCGTCTCGGGCGCTTTATCGGACCAGGCGTTTCGCGAGAAGCTCGCCGATTGGTATGTCAACGCGCAGGGTTACAAGCTCACCAAATTCCGCACCATGACGGCGTTGTCGAAGGGCCAAACGCCTGGGCCGGAAAACTCCATCGGTAAGATCCTGTCCGCCAACCAATTGCAGGATATCTGTAATTCCGGCATCGATTTGCAGGATCATTACGGCATCATCGCAGATGATGAAAAATCCCCGATGGATGCTCTGTTCCAGCGCAGCTTTATGTGGGCGCCGGGCCTGCGCATCGCCGGAGGGACAGACGAGATCTTACGCAACATCATCGCCGAGCGCGTTTTGGGCCTGCCGCAAGATCAACGCGTCGACAAAGACATCCCGTTTGAAGACCTGAAACAGGGGTAGGGCTTAAGAGATATCAAGATCCTCGGCGATATCGCCGAGGGTTGCGATAAGATCGATCACGCTGTCGGGCGCGCCTTCGTCGCGCAGAAAATCGGAGAATGCGTCCGCCATAAGCTGCGGGTCGTCGCATTCTTGCGCGATGAGCTCCAGATCCGGTTTGGTCTGCTCGACAAAGGTTTCCGCCACCG
Source organism: Pseudomonadota bacterium (assembly GCA_039026555.1). Classification (GTDB taxonomy): domain Bacteria; phylum Pseudomonadota; class Alphaproteobacteria; order Caulobacterales; family Hyphomonadaceae; genus JBCCMB01. The sequence continues at coordinate 2,301 of JBCCMB010000079.1, read as the reverse complement.
TCTCAAGCGAAGAGACCGCATTCATCAATCTGAACGCGGCGAGCGGCCCGGTCGGCGCGCCGTCCTCATCGAATGATTTTGCGAAGTCTAAGAGAGTGTCCAAATCATCGCCCGCTTCAAGGCGCAGATTGTCGAAGGCGGCTTGCGACCGCGCGCTGATCCATTCGGCCGAGCAGGTTTGCGGCTGTTGCGTTGCGCAAGCGCCCAAGGCGGCGAACGCAAGGGCGGCGATCGAAAGGCGGGCGAGCGTCACGGGCGCATCTCCAATTGAGCGGTTATCGACGTAAGCTTATCGGGCGTGTTGCGCATTCGCTAGCGTCGAGCTCAGCAGGACTGCCGCTACGCCAGCCATTGGGGCGCATTCATCAGGCGCCTAGGGTCGCGTCTCCAAGTCGACGAAAAATGGGAGCTTCGCTTATGCCCTTTGACAATCGAATTACCCAAATGCTGGGCGTTGACTATCCAATCGTCCAAGCGCCTATGGGATGGATCGCACGCTCGACTTTGGCGTCGGCGGTCTCGAATGCAGGCGGATTGGGGATTATCGAAACCTCGTCCGGCGAACTCGACAATATTCGAACCGAAATCGCCAAAATGCGCGAGCTCACGGACAAGCCGTTCGGCGTCAACATCGCACAGGCCTTTGTGCGTGATCCCGACATCGTCTCTTTCGTCGTCGACCAAGGCGTGAAATTCGTCACCACATCAGCCGGCGACCCCGCTCGCTATTGCGGACAGCTGAAAGAGGCGGGGTTGATCGTCTTTCATGTCGTCCCGTCGCTGAAGGCGGCGCTAAAAGCCGTGGAGGCCGGCGTGGATGGCCTCGTCGTCGAAGGCGGCGAGGGCGGCGGCTTTAAGAATCCGCGCGATGTCGCGACGATGGTGCTCTTGCCGCTCGTAGCGGAACGCACCGGCGTTCCCATCATTGCGGCGGGCGGTGTGAAGGATGGACGCACAATGGCGGCGGCGTTTGCTTTGGGCGCGGAAGGCGTGCAAATGGGCACGCGCATGGTTTCGGCGGCTGAAAGCCCGGTTCACGACAATTGGAAGAACTCCATCATCAATGCTGAGGAGACCGACACGGTCATGCTGCGCGGCGAACAAGGCCCCGCCATGCGCGCGCTGCGCACCAACCGCACCAATCGTTTGGAAAAAGAGCCGCCAGAGGTCTTATTCAGCGAACTACAAAACGCGCTGGACCTCTACTTTGGCGGCGATATGGAAGCGGCGATCGCGCTCACCGGACAAGTGGCCGGCCGCATCGATGCGGTGAAGCCGGTTTCACAGATCATCTCTGAAACGGTCGCGGAGTTTGAAGAAACAATTGCGAGTATGGGCCGGGCCTATGCGTCTTCCATAACCGCATAGCCCCACAAATCATACGCGTCGGCGTCTGTAATCGCAGTCTTAACGATGTCGCCGGGCTTAAGATCCTCGTTCGGATCTAATCGGACCAACCCGTCGATTTCCGGCGCATCGGCGGAGGTGCGGCCAAGCGCGCCGTCCTCGTCGATCTCATCAATGATAACATCCAGGGTCCGACCGATTTGCGCTTCGCCGCGCGCCTGCGAGATCTCTTGCTGAACTTGCATAAAGCGGTGCCAGCGCTCTTCCTTCAAGTCTTCGGGCACATGGTTGGATAGCGTATGCGAAACCGCGCCCTCAACGTCTTCGTATTTGAAGCACCCAGCGCGATCGATTTTCGCCTCGCGCATCCAGTCTAGCAGGAATTCAAAATCGGCTTCTGTTTCGCCGGGAAAGCCCACAATGAAGGTAGACCGCACGGCGATATCCGGCACGTCTCGGCGCCATTGCTGAATTCGCTCCAGCACTTTGTCCTGCTTGGCCGGCCGCTTCATATTGCGCAGGACGTTTGGCGCCGCGTGTTGGAAGGGAATGTCGAGATAAGGAAGGATCTTACCGTCCGCCATCATTGGGATGATGTTGTCCACATGGGGGTAGGGATAAACATAGTGCAGCCGCGTCCACAAGCCGAGCTCTCCGAGCCCGTCGCAAAGATCGTAGAAGCTCGTGTGACGCTCCTTATCCCGCCACGTCTTAGGCGCGTATTTGACGTCCACGCCGTAAGCAGACGTGTCCTGCGAGATCACCAGCAATTCTTTGACGCCGGCCTTGGCCAATTGCTCCGCCTCGCGAAGCACATGATCGATCGGGCGTGAGACGAGATTGCCTCTAAGGCTCGGGATGATGCAGAAGGTGCAGCGATTATTGCAGCCTTCCGATATTTTCAGATAGGCGTAATGGCGAGGCGTAAGACGTATACCGCTATCTTGCACCAGG
>JBCCMB010000078.1:0-12441 GCA_039026555.1 Pseudomonadota bacterium | reverse complement strand
GTCGCCGATCGCAGGAAGAAGCTTCCCGATTTGATCATGCCCGAGACCCGCCTTTTGGAGGTCGCGAAGCATATTGGCCGCCACAAGCGAGCGTCCGCCGGGGGTTTTTTCGATTAGACGTGCGATAACGCCCGTCGCCGCCCCGACATCTGCGCCGATTGTCGCCGACAAAGTCCGCGCGCCGGGGAGCTTACGGTAGAGCTCCTCGGAAAATTGCGATCCTTGTCGTTCTGCGGCGTTCAGTACGATCCCAAGCGCAACACGAGAATTCTTCTGCGTCAGGCCGGTTTCGGAAGCGATGTGTTTGATAAAGTCTTTAAGCATTCCGTCGGCTCCTCGGATTGATGGGACACGGGGCTATTTCCCCATTTATCTCTTTCCGAGCCGTTAATTTAACCATCGCCAAACCGCCTGATTCGGCGCTGTTCTCTTAATGTTGCAAGAAAAAAATTAGGCATGGTGGATAAAGGCTTAAATCGCCAAGCAACATTTAACCAACCCGGCAAATATTGCCTAGCGCGACTTACTTCGAAACAGGTGCGCAGCGCATCAAAATGCTGTCCTCAAGCGCGGCGTTTCTATGCGGTAATGACGCGACATAAGAGTCGTCGAACTGCATGTCGATAAAGTCCTGCGCGCTTGGATAATAGGCGACGAAATAGGCGTCCCACTCCATATGGGTTCCGATCAGCGAGACCTCGTGCGTCCCTTCCCAAAGCATACGCCCGTCGCGGCTGTGCAAGTATTTCAGGAACTCGACCTTGTATCGCTCGTATGCGGTTTGACCGCTCACGTTGGGGGACCCGCCGCAAGGAGGCGGCGCGTCATATGTCGCTTTAGGCTTGTATTTTAGCGCATTTAACATGTTGACCGGCGCATCCCGCGGCAAATCGCGAAAGGCTTTGAACTGCTCGCGCGTGGGGACGATAATCGCCATGGATGTCTCCTATGCTTCGGTGGGATCGCAGGCGCCGTATAGTGCGGCGGGCTGGTCGTTAAGCCGCGCCCACATCTGATCGCCATATGAATAATGCCACCATTCAGTGGGGTTGTTCGCAAACCCCGCCTCCAACATCACCCAATACAAGATCCGCCGGTTCGCCTGCGCTTCTTCATCCGACATGGATGCGGGCGGGCGTTCAAATCGGTCCGTGTGGGCGTTTTCGGTCAAATCGTCGAACAAACCGCCCATGAATAAGGGCTGACCGGTCATCTTCACGCGAAGGGTCAAATCCGTCGCGCCGCCGGTCGCGTGCGGCGCAGGAGACGCCTCTCCATCACTTGGCGCGGCCCAATATTTTTCGACCTCTATAGCGATCTCTTCATCCGACCACTCCGGATGGCGTTCGCGCAGGTAGGCGGGAAACCAAACATCGTGAAAATGCCGCTGGATCGCCTGCGGGCGCCACGCGTCGAACAGGTAAAGCTCTAGCCCCATCGTCTCCAAACGCTGATTGATCGAAACGATTTTCTCCGCGACCGACTTGCGCAGATAAAGTCCTTCCACCGCGCCGGGAACACTTTGAAAATAGGGCGGGTTGTATGGGGTCGCATAGTGATTAACGCCGGCGACGCCCGTCTCCCTTAAATCCTCGCAGGCTTCCGCGAAATATGGCGATTGAGTATCGATCCAAACGTCGGATCTAAAGCCGACTTTCTTGTCCATGACGGGACGCGTCGGGGGGATCGGCCTCTTGCGTAGCTCTTTGATCTGCATGGGGAATCTTTAGGAAGAATCGCCCCGATTGGCCAGCGGCTTTAAGCCTTGAAAATTACTTATAGGTCTTAAGTTCAGGCGTTTTGAACGCAAGCCACTGATCAGCCTCATCCGCGTCGTCATTCGCGCTGTCGGTCCGTTCCGCATCAGTCGCGCGGCGCCAGGGTCCGTTATAGGACTGCACCATGCCGCGTCGACGGCAGGGTCCGAAATAGGTCGGCGTTTCGACGAATTCGCGACGCTTGAGGATAACCGCTTCAAATTTGGAGCGAACGTCCGCAGCCGAAACGGGTTTGACGAGGAATTCATCCACGCCGCAATTCATCGCTTGGCGCAATACCTGAACGCTGAGATGCGCCGAACATAAAATAATGGGGATGAACCGGTTGGGACTGTCGGCGCCGCGACGGAGGATGGTCGTCAGTTCAAGCCCGTCTAGATCAGGCAAACGGTAATCGACGATCGCAACGTCGGGGCGCTCATTCTTGATGACTTCGAGCGCGTCGGCGGCGTGCCCCGCCTCAAACACGTCTTTCACGCCCATGGAGTTTAGCAATCCGCGCAGAAGGCCGCGCATGGTTTTGCTGTCGTCGAGCAGGAGAACCCGTAATCGTTCGAGCTGGTTTCGATCCAACAACGTGTTCATCAACGAGGTTCCTTAAACGCCGCGAATATCGAGGCGCGGCGTTCCTTCGCCCTGCTCGCCTTCTTCTATGACTATGGCCGCTCACATCATAAAATTACGTTAAATGGACAGTCTAGATTACTCATTGAGGCAGATTTACTTCACCAATACTAGATTGATATATTTGGAATATACACCTTAAAGTTGAATACTGCCGGGGATGTCGAAGGGGTGGTCTAACAAGCGCCGGTTAGCCGCGTCCGCCGCCCATAAAGCCGAACAAATGCCCCGCCACCTTGCGCATTTGTATTTCCTCCGACCCTTCGGTGATCCGATAGCGACGATGATGCCGGTAAATATGCTCAAACGGCTTATGCCGCGAATAGCCCATTCCGCCATGCACTTGCATCGCTCGATCCGCAGCGTCGCAGCACAATCGGTTTGCGCGGTAGTTGCACATGGAGACCTTGTCCGACAGGCGAACCGCGACCTCGGGTTTAGACATCTGATCCATTTCCCAGGCCGTCTTGAAGATCAGAAGCCGCAGCATCTCCGCTTCAGTGGCCAATTCCACAAGCGGGAACTGAATGGCCTGGTTCACCGCTAAGGGTCTGCCAAACGGTTTGCGTTCACGCGCATAAGCAACGGATTCTTGGATGCAATACAATGCCGCGCCAACGGATGAGGCGGCCTGCCGAATGCGGTTCTCATGCACAAAATGCTGGGCCAGCGCCAATCCTCCTTCCGGCGGGCCGAAAACCGCGCTCTCAGGCACCCACACATTGTTAAGCGAGACACGCGGATGATCCGTCGGCATGTTGAACGTCCAAAGATATTCTTCGATGACCACGCCTGGATCATCCGCCGGCACAAGCAAGCACGTAATGCCGTGCGCCTGGCCGTCCTCGCCGCTGGTGCGCGCAAAACACATCATGTGTGTGGCGACATGCATGCCCGTGGTCCACATCTTTTGGCCATTGATTAGCCAGCCCGGCACGCCGTCGCGCACCTCTTCAACGGCGCGCGTCTCCATATGGGTCGCATCCGAGCCATGATCGGGTTCGGTCAACCCGAAGGTTGCACGAAAGCGACCCTCCAGCGCGTCCGGAATTAGATGTTTTTGATCCTCCCGCGCAAAATCGCGGAGCATCAATATCTGCGGGAAGTTGGCGACGATCGAGTGCTCGGTCTGCAGATCATTGTGCAGCCCTAATCCCCTCTTCGCCAAATGCTCGCGGATCACCGCCATGGCGAGGTTGGAGCCGTCCTTACCGCCGAATTCGCTGGGCAGCGCAAACCGAAAATGCCCGGCCTTGTCAGCGCGGGATTTGGCTTCGGCCATCAAGGCTTCCCATTCAGGACGCGGCAATCCGTCATTCTCAAAATCGGTTCGCGCCCATTCTCGGCGATGATCGAAGTATCTGATGTTGTCGTCGGCGGTTTCTAGAGGTGTGATCTCGGCATCTATGAAGGCGTCCAACTCGGCCAAATAATCCGAGATCTCCTTTGGAATGTTGAAATCCATCGCGACGCCTCCCAAGCGTTCATCTTGTCTTTGAATGTAAGTATAGGCTGCGCCGAAAGCGCTCGAACCGGCGCCGCAAGGTCACCCGCCCTCACCTGACCCGAAAGGTGGCCGCTGGACTCTCCGTAAACGCCGTCCACTTTTTTGCCGAAACGCCTTTGCTTGCCCCAAAATATGCTGATCAATTTCCATGTGTTCATCGCAAGAACTGGACGCGGATTGAAAATCGGCTTCCTCCCCATTCGTAACAATGGTTTTCGGGCGTGATAAACAAACTGATCAGAGGTCCAATGATGTTTCGCCGCCTCCTGGTCGCCACCGCCGCACGCGCTGTCGCCACACCCGCTTCGCCGGTGGGAGCTTCGTCGCAAAAACGGTCGAACCTTTTGAGCAAGCCCAACGCATTGTCGCGGACAAAAGCGTATGGCGCTGTGAAGGCGATCGCTGCGAAGCGCTCTTTAAGCGCAGCACAGCTGCGGTCAAAAGCTGCGCTAAAGCCGCCAAATAAATCGGCCAGCTTGTCGGGTAAGGCGCGCGCGACGACCGATCGGGCGTACATGTCGCTGAAACACGACGAAATTGATCAGTGATTGTAAAATCCCGATTTATGTCGTCGACAAGACACTTTACGCAGACGTCAAATATTCTAGCACGAACGCCGGCGCGGTACGTTTCATATGAAGACGAAAGCGCTGGAGTTCCAAATGACCACAATCGCCGCTTTAAGAACGCCGGACTCAAGTTTCGAGAACCTTCCGGGCTGGTCCTTCGCGCCGAACTATGCCGACGATTTGCCGGGGTATGAGGGACTTCGCGTCCACTATGTCGACGAAGGTCCGAAAGATGCGGACCGCGTCTTTCTCTGCCTGCACGGCGAGCCGAGTTGGTCCTATTTGTACCGGAAGATGATTCCTGTCTTCGCAGCATCCGGCGCGCGTGTGATTGCGCCAGACTGGCTCGGGTTTGGGCGTTCGGACAAGCCGGTCAATGATGCGGATTACGGCTTCCACTTTCACCGCAATATGATGGTCGCCCTGGTCCAGTCGCTGGACCTCAAAAACATCACCCTCGTCTGCCAGGATTGGGGCGGCTTGCTGGGGCTGACCATACCTCAAGATATGCCGGAGCGGTTTAGCCGGCTCATTGCGATGAACACCTTTCTTGCGGTTGGAAAAATGCCGAGCGAAGGGTTCAGAGAATGGAAAAGCTACGCGGCGACGGCGCCGGATCTGGATGTCGGCGCGCTGCTTAGTCGCGGCACGCCGATTTTGTCCGATGCTGAGATCTGCGCCTACAACGCTCCCTTCCCGGATGAACGTTTCAAAGCGGGCGTGCGGCGCTTTCCGCAATTGGTGATGGTCGAGCCTGATATGGAGGGCGTAGATACGTCGCTTCGCGCGGTCGATTTCTGGTCCAATGACTGGGCCGGGCAGAGCTTTATGGCGATCGGCATGGCGGATCCTGTGCTGCGCAAAGCGCAAATGGATGAGCTGCGCGCCATCATCAAAAACTGCCCGGAGCCGATGGAAATCCCCGATGGCGGCCATTTCGTTCAAGAGTGGGGCGAACCGATCGCCCGCGCCGCCTTGGAAGCTTTTGGGGACGTTTAACCGCCTCTCCCCTGTTTTTCCTACGTCGTCTGTCCCATTTGACCGGTCCGCGGTGCGTCTTATGGTAAACAAAAAAATCAGGAGCAGTTCATGAGATATGCAAGCCTAGCGAGCGGTCTCGCAGTTTTGGCGATTGGGGGATGCGCAACCACAGAGCCGACCAGCGCGACGGCGCCCGTCGCGGACGTGGCGCCGGCGGCGGCGGAAGACGCTAAACTAGATGCAATCGAGCCGACGGCGGAGGCCATTTCTGTCGGCTTCGCAGGGCAGGATCCCGCCGATATCGCGCGTTATTTGCTGGCGAACGGCGCGCAAGCGCATGCTTTATCTCCGACCGGCGACACGGTCGCCTTCATGTCTTCCGTGACTGGTCAGCGGCAATTATGGACAGTTCCCGCCAGCGGCGGACAACCTGCTCAGCTGACTTTTGGCAACGGCGTGACGTTCTTCAGCTGGACGCCTGCTGGCGACACGCTCGTCTACGGCGCCGATAACAACGGCAATGAGCAAGAAAGCTATTACGCCATCGCCGCCGACGGATCAGGCGAAAAAGAACTGATGCCGGCGGTCGCGGGCGGCTTCCGCTCGTTTGGCGGTTTCAGCGGCGATGGAAGTACATTCGCCTATTCATCGACCGAGCGGAACGGCTTGGACTTCGACATCTACGTCGCCGACGCCGAGACCGGCGACAGCGAACGCGTTTATGAGGGCGTCTACGGCTTCTTTGTCGCGGGGGTCTCCCCAGATGGATCGACGATTTTGATGAGTGAAACTGTCGGCGAGGACTCCGACAATCTTTATCTTCTCGACGTCGATACGGGCGAAACGACGACCGTCTCGAAGCCTGATCCTCGCGCCAACCATATAGGTGGCGGTGTCGCTTGGAGCGCCGATGGCGGGTCGATCTATATGGCGACCAATCTGAATTACGAGTTTTCGGAGCTTGTGCGCTACGACATCGACAGCGGCGACATGACGAGCCTGTTCGCGGGCGACGGCGACGTCAGAAACGTCAATCTTTGCGCGGCGGACGACAAATACCTTGTATGGACCGTCAATGAGGACGGCTTCTCCAAGCTTCATGCGCAAAACCTATCGACCGGCGATATGTTGGAAACGCCGGAATTGGCGGAGGGCGTCTACTCGCTGTCCTGCGCGACATCTACGCCGCAGCTGGCGATCCGGGTTAATGGTTGGGCGACGCCCGGCGATGTGCTCGTCTGGAATATGGAAACCGGCGCGGTCGCCCAGACGGTGACGTCAAACTTGGCCGGGCTGGACGCGGATCGGCTGGTCCGTCCGGAGAGTATCCGCATTCCTGCGCGCGACGGCGTCGAGCTTCAAGGTTTGCTCTATCTGCCAGACGCGTCATCTCGGGTAGACGACGGCCCGCCGCCGGTCGTCTTCTTCGTTCATGGTGGACCGACCGCCCAATCTCGTCCGAGCTTCAATGGCGTTATCCAGTATCACGTCGATCGCGGCGTCGCAGTGTTCCAATCGAATGTTCGCGGCTCCACTGGCTTTGGGCGCACCTATGTGACGCTGGACGATCAAGAAAAGCGGCTCGACAGCGTACGCGATCTCGTCGACATGGCGGATTTCCTGCGCGCAGATGGGCGCGTCGACATGGACCGGGCCGCTGTGCTGGGCGGATCTTATGGCGGCTATATGGTCAACGCCGTGCTCGCCAATTATCCTGGTGTGTTTAAAGCCGGCGTGTCGCTTTTCGGCGTTGCGGATTGGATTACCGGCCTTGAGGTCGCGTCCCCGGCGCTCAAAGCGTCCGACCGGATCGAATATGGCGACATCACCGATCCAAAATGGCGTGAATTCTATCGCGTGAACTCTCCGATCCGTCAGGTCGACGCTATCAACGTGCCGGTCCTCTACTCGCACGGCGTGATGGATCCGCGCATCGACATCTATGAAACTGAGGTCATGGTGCGCGCGCTACGAGCCAATGGCGTGGAAGCGCCTTACATCCGCATTCCGGATGAGGGGCATGGATGGCGCAAGCTCTCCAACAGGCTCTTCTACTATCGGCGTCAGGCCGAATTCTTAGAGCGTGTTTTGGGCGAAACGCCCGCCGAGTAACCCACCTCGACCAATCGCCCGCGCAGGAGTTTTTGCGCGGGCGTGTTGATCGCGCCTATGTGCCGGAAAAGACAAGCGGAAACGCGTTTTAGATCTTCTTGAGGTTGACGTTAAGGTGACGGCTAGCGCCGCCGTCTCTGGACGCGTAGTGTCCCGCCCAACTCATACTCAGGGAGAGCCTACGCCATGCGTGAAGCTGTTATCGTATCCACCGCCCGAACGGGCCTCGCCAAATCCGTCCGCGGCGGTTTCAACCAGACCCATGGCGCGGCGATGGCGGGCCACGCCATTAAGCACGCTGTGGAGCGCGCAGGCGTCGAACCCGGCGAAATCGAAGACGTTTATCTCGGCTGCTCCATGCCGGAAGGCGCAACGGGGTCAAACATCGCCCGCCAGGCCGCATTGTGGGCGGATCTCCCCACGACCACGGCGGGCGCCACGATCAACCGCTTCTGCTCGTCCGGCCTCAACGCCGTTGCGCTGGCCGCAAACTCCATCGTCAACAATGGCGTCGACACCATGATTGGCGGCGGCGTCGAAAGCATCTCGCTCGTTCAGCTTGGCGGCCATATGAACGCGCACCACATCGCCGACGACAAGGTGATGCAAGTTCAGCCGGGCATCTACATGTCCATGCTGGAAACCGCCGAAATCGTGGCGGAGCGCTACAACGTCTCCCGCGAAGCGCAAGACGAGTATTCCCTGCAATCCCAGCAGCGCACCGCGGCCGCGCAGGAGTCCGGAAAATACGCCGACGAGATCGTCCCGATGGACGTGAAATGGGCCAAGAAAGACAAGGCGACCGGAGAAGTCACAATTGAGGACTACACAGTCACCAAAGACGAGTGCAACCGTCCGCAAACGACGATCGAGGATCTGCAAAACCTACAGCCGGTCTTCAAAGGCGGCATGCAGGTGAAAGAAGGCAAATACGTCACCGCCGGCAACGCCAGCCAATTCTCAGACGGCGGGGCGGCTCTGGTCCTGATGGAAGCAAAAACCGCTGAGAAGCGCGGCTTGGAACCGCTCGGCGCGTTCCGCGGCTTCTCCGTCGGCGGCGTGGACGCGGATGAAATGGGCATTGGCCCTGTGGTCGCGATCCCACGTCTGCTCGAGCGTCAGGGACTGAAGATCGACGACATTGATCTTTGGGAGCTCAACGAAGCCTTCGCCTCGCAATGCTTGTATTGTCGCGACGAACTCGGCATCGATCCGGAAAAATACAATGTCAATGGCGGGTCGATCTCGATCGGACACCCTTACGGCGTCACCGGAGCGCGTTGCACCGGTCACATCCTTTTGGAAGGCAAGCGCCGCAACGCGAAATACGGCATTGTCTCCATGTGTATCGGCGGCGGCCAAGGCGCGGCCGGCTTGTTCGAAATCTTCTAGCGCTAACAGATCGGGGCGGCGGATGACGCCGCCCCCTCTTCTTCAACCGCTTTGCAGAAAAAGATCGACTCGTGGTGGATAAAGTCCACATCACGATAGAGCAGTTGATAACCTAAGGTCGATCATGCGGACAATTCTTCTAGCGAGCGCCTTTGCAGCGCTGGCGGCGTGCGGCGCGCCTAACGCATCGGAAACACTCTCCGAGACAAGTAACGCTTCAAACGACGCACATGTCGATCCTTCGATAGACACCGCGATCAATGAGTTTCGAACCACGTCAATGATCGACTTCGCCACTGCGGCGAAGACGAAAAAGAGCGGCGTACCTGCGGACGATTACGGCCGGCCCCTCTCCTATCGCGGCCTGGACGCAAAAATCCCGGATTTCACCGCGTCGATGTATGGCGGCGGCGAGGCGAGCCAGGAGACGCTCGCCGGCAAATGGACGGTCGTGAAATTTTGGGGCATGTGGTGTGGCGATTGTGTCAAAGACGCGCCCTATGTCGCGGCGCTCACAGACGCGCTTGAAAGCGATCCTGGCACGAATTTCTTATCCATCCACACGCCGCCAAGCGCCGCGCGGATGGACGAAGCGATGGGCAAATGGGGATCGCTCGAGACCTATTTCGCCGACAAAGGATTGTCCTACCCGGTCGCGATGGACCCTGACGCCTCCCTGCGCGATGCGTTCCTGATCGATTGGACGCCGACCTATTTGCTTATCGGTCCGGATCTGACGACCCACGCCTTCCGAACGGATTTGAATGTCGGCTCGACGGACGGGATCATGGACGTGGTTCAACAAATCGCCGACATCCGCGCCGCAATTGAGACGGTAAACTAACGCCGCCGCCTGCGTTTGCGCCGAATGCGGGGTATGCTCATGGCTATGAGCACCGATTCGCGTCCGAAACTCGCAGAATTCTTCGCCGGCGGCGGCCTCGCCCATATGGGTTTGAAGGATCATTTCGACTGTGTGTTCGCGAATGATTTCGACGCCATGAAATGCGCCGCCTATCGCGCCAATTTCCCAGATTCGCGCATAGATCATTCGGACGTTTGGACGTTGAGGCCGGGGGACTTGCCCGACGTCGATCTCGCCTGGGCGTCCTTTCCTTGCCAGGATTTATCGCTCGCTGGCGCGCGCAAAGGTCTAAACGCGCCACGGTCAGGAGCATTTTGGGGATTTTGGCGACAGATTGAGGCCTTGACGGCAGATGACCGCGCGCCCAAGACGCTTGCGCTTGAGAATGTCGCAGGATTGATCTCGTCGCGTGGCGGCAAGGATTTTTCAGCGCTGATGGAAACGCTGACAGCGGCCGGCTATCGCGCCGGCGCCATGCTGATTGATGCGGCGTTGTTTTCGCCCCAATCGCGTCCACGCCTCTTCATTGTCGCGCACAAGGGAAAAATACCCGCCGGCCTTTCCGGCGCGCCGGACCCGGTCTTTCATCCGCCGCTTTTAAAAGAGGCGGTTGAGAGACTGGAGCCCGAGGCGCGCCTCGCATGGGTTTGGTGGCGACCGCCAAACCCATCTGCGCGCAACACCCGGTTGGAGGATGTCCTTGAGCGCGATCCGCCTGAAAAATCCTGGCGAAAACCGGAACATTGCGCGCGCTTGATCGAGATGATGTCGCCGCTGCACAGGGCGCGGTTCGACGCTGCGCTGAAAGATCCGACGTGGCGCGCCGGGGCCGTCTATCGCCGCATGCGCCCGGAATACGGTCGGAAAGTTCAGCGCGCCGAAATCCGCTATGATGGGCTTGCCGGCTGCCTTCGTACGCCAGCCGGCGGGTCGTCTCGCCAGTTTCTCTTGATCACCGAGAATGGCCAGGCGCGCATGCGGCCGCTTTTAGCGCGCGAGGCGGCCCGGCTCATGGGATGCGATGAGAGCTACGCCTTGCCCAAAAGCGAAACAGCGGCCCTCAAAATTCTGGGCGACGGCGTGTCTATACCCGTCGTACGCTGGCTGGGCGACCATCTCTTATCCCCGCTCGCCGGCGGTGAAACAGCCCGCGCGCAAGACGCCGCGTAAATTCATGCCGGATGTCTTCACGCCGGAAGACAGATCTAGGGTCATGCGGGCGGTGAAATCCAAAAACACGACGCCTGAGCTGCGCGTTCGGCGCGCCGCGCACAAGCTGGGATATCGGTTCCGCTTATATCGTAAAGATCTGCCGGGCCGACCGGATCTGGTCTTCGCCAAACATCGGACCGTAATCTTCGTCCATGGCTGTTTCTGGCATGCTCATGACTGCGCACGCGGCGCGCGGATCCCAAAAACCAACACCGAATATTGGCTCCAGAAGCGGGCGCGAAATCAAGCGCGGGACGCTAAAGCGCGTGAGGATTTAGAAGCGCTAGGATGGCGCGTCGCAACCATATGGGAATGCGAGACAAAACCTCTCGAAACGCTAAAAGCCACACTCCATGCAATCTTTAAAGAAAAGACAGGCGACGGCGCCTTTTGAAACGCGCCGGTAATGGCTAAATAGAGCCTACCCGCTTTCCTAATACAAAAGTTTGCTGACTTATGCTCCACGCCTCAACTCAAAAGCTGATCGATAAACTCTGCGACATGACCGCCAATCGGCAAATCGACTGGCGTGAGGGCGATGAGGGACGCAGCGTGTTTGAGACCGAAGGGTATGTGGTCGAAGTCAGTGCGGACCCATCTGAAATCAGGCTCCTCCAGGAGGGCGGCCGGGAACTGGAAAAGGCGGACGCAGCGCTGCTGGCCGCGACGCCGGCCGATGATGGCGGAACCTACGAAAAGCTGATCACCCAGATGGCCGTAGAAGCCCACCGTATCGCAATCGGCGCCGAAGCGGCGATTTCCAGTATCTTGACGTCGTTGGATTCCCCAAAACCGGTCATTTCGAGCCCCAAAGCGTCGATCGCACCTCAGCCCGACCCAGCGCCTGCGGCCGCCGAAGAGCTCGCGCCGACGGCGCCGGAAAACGACGACGAGGCGCCCACCCTATCCACACAAGGTGGAGATGTGAGCGAAGCGGCGATGGCCGCCGCGGTCGCCGACATGGCTGAAAAGATCAACTCAGAAGACGCGCCTTCATCCGCGCCTAACCTAGCGCCCACGGTCGAGTCAGATTTTTCATCCCCGCCGCAACCTACCGCGCCCGACATAACCACGCCGCCGCCTTCATCCTGGGCGCCGGCCGAAGACATAACCGCTCCTGCGGCGCCTACATCGTCAGATGCGGCGACCGATGGAAGCGTGAACGAACGCGGCGGCGTCGAGACACCATCCGCGCGTCCTGCGCCCGGCGCGAAAGTGACCTCGACGGGATTGGCGATTGGCGCAGGCGTCGGCTCTTTCGTGCAAGGCGTTCCGGAAGATGTGGAACGCGCCGCCGCTTTGCGGAAAGAAACGCCAAGCTCGACGGATGCGGCAGACACGGCTTCGGATACAGCGTCAGACGAGGAAACTTCCGCCAAGCCCGATCCAACCTACTCGCCC
>JBCCMB010000077.1:0-12497 GCA_039026555.1 Pseudomonadota bacterium | reverse complement strand
TTTAAAGAAGTCCAGCATTGAACAGCGCCTCAATCACCTTCTTTTGGCGCGTCGCGAAATACCCCTTGTCGATATCATCTGACCCGTCGCCCAGTTCGTTTGCGACAGCGCCCTTGGCGTTGGCGTAGCTCGTTTTGTAAAGCTCGACTGGCTGCCGTGACAACAAATGCCCCATGCCCGGACGCGCCCGGTAACGCCGCAAAGCCCCAACATCGATCTCCGCGTATGCCGCCATGCTTTCTCCTGCGCCTGCATGCGCAAGCGATAGGCCTTTGTAGTTGATAATCTTGGACATCCCATCGGTCGATGCGGACGGAACGTCAGAATCAGAAATTTCAGCCGTGTTGCTGGAGACGAGATAGGCCATGTTCTCGACCGCTCTAGCGAATTTCGAAATATCTTTCGGCGTCGGATCCGGCGATCCCACTTCGCTGGTCGGATGCACGAGGATCTCCGCCCCTTTGAACGCGAGGGCCCGTGCGATCTCCGGATACAGAATTTCTTCTGACGCGATGGTTCCAAGGCGGCCTATTTCGGTATCGACGACCGGGAAGAGCGCGTCTTCGCCATAAAGATCAACATACCGTTCTAAGACGTCATACGGGCTCGGCGCGAACATTGAGATCAGCCGGCGATACCGAAGGATTGTTTCTCCGGCGGGGGAGAAAATGAGATTGGACTGGAAATAAAGCTTCGGGAAGTTGGCGTCGCGCTCATATAGGTTCGCAGCGAGAAAAACGCTGTTCTTCTCCGCCACACTTTGAAGCGCAGCCATCGCAGCGCCGTCCGGATTCAAAGCGGCCTTCTCGCGCCATTCGGCTGGCGTCGAATTCCATGGATAGCTTGTCAGAACGTATTCAGGCAGCACAATAAGGCTCAGGTCGGCGCCGGTGAAACGTTTTGTCGCTGCGATTTGTCGGTCAATTTTGCCGATCGCCTCTAGGATCGCCGATTGCGCGTCCTCTACGCCCAGGCCGTCCACGGAACGGCAGGAGGATTGCAAGGCGACGGCGTAGTATGAGGGATTGGGATCGGGCTGTGTCATGTCTTATGTCTTTCTACTCAACCAACCCATCACCAAGGTGTTATGATAACAGGATGACATATGGTTAACGCTGACGGTCCATCCGCGAATGTCCTTAAATCGTCTCTGAACGTGGACAACGGCGCACCGCTCTACGGGCAAATCCTCTCGCAATTGGAGAAAGCCGTTCTGTCGGGCGACTATCCTTTGCACGCGGTGTTGCCCGGCGAGAAAGAATTGTCCGAACGATTCGGCGTCTCGCGCATCACCGCGAAACGCGCCTTGAATGAACTGGCGGCGAAAGGCTTGGTGCGGCGCATGCGCGGTCGCGGCACGGTTGTTGTCTACAACGCGGCGCTTCCGGTGGTGAAAGGCAGCTTCGACAATCTGCTTCAGAGTCTGACGGTAATGGGTCTTGAAACCGAGTTGGAATTGGTCTCGGTCGAGATGGAACCGTCTAGCGAAGAGGTTCAAATTGCGCTGGGTCTTGACGCTGGCGAACGCGTCCAGCGGGCTGTTCGTGTGCGTCGTTTGGAGCAAGCGCCTTTCTCGCATTTGACCACGTTTGTCCCCGAAAGCATCGCTTCGACCTACACCGAAGAAGATTTGGCGCAAACGCCGATGTTGACGCTTTTGGAAAGGGCGGGCGCCGCCGCCGTTCAGGCCGATCAAACCTTGTCCGCCGCCGCGGCGAGCCCAGCCGTCGCCGAAGCTTTGGACATATCTCCCGCTGCGCCGGTGTTTGAGGTCGTAAGAACCCTTCGCGACCGTGACGGGCGGGCTGTTCAGCTGATTCACGTGTTCTACCGAGCGGACCGATTCAAATACGAAATGCGTCTGACGAAACAGGCGGATGGTGAAGATGCTGTATGGCGCTCCGCCGATTAAAATCACGAGATAAACGATCCTGACTAGTCTGGCGAAAAAAATGATATATCATTTGCCCCAGCGGAGGGTTTTATGGAACTCGTTTTTTTCGGCGTTCTACACGTTCTGGTGCTGGTCTATTGGCTTGGCGGCGATTTGGGCGCGTTCTACACAAGCCGATATTTGACGCTCCCCGGCGTCCCGACAGACAGACGATTATTGGCCGCGAAGATTGTCGGGGACGTCGATATGGCCCCGCGATTTTCACTGATTTTCGCCTTACCGACAGGGTACGGGCTGGCCGTATTTAAAGGCTGGATCGATGCGCCAATTTGGACAGCGGCGGCCGGACTTGCGGCCGCATGCGTTTGGGCCTGGGGGGCTTGGCGTCTTCATATGCGACATGGTCAAGATCGTGTCTGGACCGCTCTTGACCGCGCGATACGCTACGCGCTGATCGCGACGCTCGTACCAATCGGGGCTATGATCGTGCTAAATCAATTGGAGCCCGCCCCGGCGTTTATCGGTTGGAAGTTATTGTTGCTGGCGATCGCAATCGGATTTGGTCTCGCAATTCGTATCGTGTTGAAACCGCTCGGGCCTGCGCTAGCCGCCCTTGGACAAATGGACCAAGCGTCGCAGGCGGAAGATGATTTGAGAAATGTCATGGCGCGTGCGCGACCTCTGGTCGCGTGTATATGGCTATGCTTGATCGCCGCCGCCGTTTTAGGCGTCGCGACGCCTGTTTGATTGAGAGGACCGCCAATGAGTGTCGCAACCGCTAGCGCTATCGATGATCTGACAGCTGTCCTAAAGCAGATTTGCGGCCCCGAGCATGTGATTTCTGATCCGAATGAGTGTGCTGTGTTCAGTCAGGACATTTGGCAGAAGGGCGAAACCGCCGATCTCATCGTTGCGCCGGCCGATAGCGAGGAAACCGCAAAATTGGTTGAAGCCGCCTCAACTCGCGGCGTGGCCGTTTATCCGCGCGGCGGCGGCATGTCCTACACGAACGGCTATACGCCGGCGACGCCCGGCGGCGTTATTATTGATTTCACCCGCATGAATCGCGTCGTGGAGATCAACGCCGAGGACATGTATGTCACCGTCGAAGCCGGGTGTACGTGGCAAGATCTTCATATCGCTTTGAAACCGCTAGGACTTCGCACGCCGTTTTGGGGACCGCTATCCGGCATCTCCTCGACGATTGGCGGCGGTCTCTCTCAGAACAACGCTTTCTTCGGCGCGGGCACATATGGGCCGACGTCGGACAGCGTCACGAGCTTGAAGGTGGTGTTGGCCGACGGATCCATCGTTGAGACCGGAACAGCTTCGACGCGCGGCGCGAAACCTTTCTGGCGCCATTACGGACCCGACCTGACAGGCGTGTTTATGGGAGACGCCGGCGCGCTTGGCTTTAAGGTTGAAGCGACTTTCCGCCTTATCCAAGCGCCCTCTCACGAAGACTGGGCGAGTTTTGAGTTCGCTACGCTTGACGGTGTCGCAAAGGCCGCCGCAGACATGGCCCGCACGGGCATCGCCTGCGAGCTTTTTGGATTTGATCCCAACCTCACAAAAGTTCGCCTAAAACGAGCCTCTTTGGCGGCCGACGTTAAAACCTTGAAAAACGTGGTTGCAGGTCAAGGCTCACTGCTCAAAGGCGTCAAAGAAGGCGCAAAAATCGCGCTCGCCGGACGCAGCTTCATGGCCGACGCCGCCTATTCGCTTCACGCCATTGTTGAAGGCCGTTCGAAAGCCGGCGTTGCAGATGGCATGGCTGAACTAAAATCGATCGCCGAAAAACACGGCGCGCGGGAGATTGAAAACTCCATCCCGAAAATCATCCGCGCTAATCCGTTTACGCCGCTTAACAACATGCTGGGTCCGGAAGGCGAGCGTTGGGCGCCAGTCCATGGGATCATCTCGATGTCCGACGGACCGGCCTGCTGGGCGAGAATCGACGCTTTGTTCGAAACACTGCGCGACGAGCTGGATGCGCACAATATTTTGACCGGGTATTTGGTCACGACGCTGTCGACGAACGGGTATCTCATCGAGCCGGTTTTCATCTGGCCTGAAGAGCTTTTCGATATTCACGAACGCTCCGTCGAGAAGGATTTTCTTGCGCGTCTGCCGCGCCATAAATCGAACCCGGACGCAACAGCGCTCGTCGCAAAGGTCCGCAGCGCCGTTGTGGATGTGTTCGCCGAGTTTGGCGGCGCCCATTTCCAGATTGGCAAAACCTACCCTTACCGAGAAAGTCGGACAGCGGCGGCGTGGGCGCTCGTCGAGGCGCTCAAAAGCCATGTGGACGCCAAACGCGTGATCAATCCTGGAGCGCTCGGCCTTAAATGATCCAGGTCCGCAATCCGCGAACGGGCGACATCGATTTTACATTCGAAGACACCTCTCCCGATCAAATCGCCGCGCTAACGAAGCGTATGCGCGAGGCGCAAATCCCGTGGCAGAGCCTGGGATATGACGGTCGCGCGAACGCTTTGATGGCTTTAGCGGACGCGATTGCGCGCCACGCGCCAAGCATTACCGAAGCGCTCATGACAGACACCGGCCGCAAGAAACTGGCGATCGGCGAAGTGCAAGGCGCGGTCGGCGCGCTTAAAGGCTGGTGCGAGCGCCGCCCGGACAAAGACCTGCCTGATGAATGGGTGGAAGGTCGCGCCTTCCCCAATCTGCGCCATAAACCACAGTTTTCGCCCTACCCCCTCGTCGGCGTCATTTCGCCTTGGAACTTCCCGCTGACGCTTTCGATGATCGACGCTATGCCGGCGCTGCTCGCCGGTTGCGCGGTGATCATAAAGCCTTCGGAAATTACGCCGCGCTTCGCCACGCCGCTACGCGCTGCGATTTCAGAAATTCCTGAACTGACCGATATTCTCTGCATCGTCGACGGCGCTGTTGAGACGGGCAAGGCGATCGTGAACCATGTCGACGCGATTTGCTTTACGGGCTCTATCGCAACCGGACGAAAGGTCGCCCTTGCGGCGGCGGAGCGTCTTATCCCCGCGTTTTTGGAGCTTGGCGGAAAAGATCCGCTCATCGTAACGGAGGGGGCTGATATAGAGCGCGCTACCGACGCAGCGCTTAGAGGCTCAGTCGCCGCAAGCGGTCAGGCGTGTCAGTCCATTGAGCGTATTTATGTCGCCCGGCCGATCTATTCCGACTTCACAACGCTTCTTGCGCGAAAAGCCGACGCAGCTCCCTTAAACCATCTCAGCTTGGACGCCGGGGTCATTGGGCCGATTATCTTCGGGACGCAAGCGGGAACGATTGAACGGCATATGACAGATGCGCTCGCCAAAGGCGCACGACAACTCACAAGCAAAACGCGTCAAGATCAGGGCGGCGTCTGGATCCGGCCGACCGTTCTGGCGGACGTTGATCACTCTATGAAGATCATGACGGAAGAGACCTTTGGACCGCTTATGCCTGTTCACGCGTTCGACACGATTGATGAGGCGGTTGCTCTGGCGAATGACACCGTTTTTGGCCTGTCAGGCGCCGTCTTCGCCGCCAATTTGGAGGAGGCCGAAGCCATTGGTCGGCGTTTGGATGTCGGCGCAGTGAGCTTAAATGACGCCGCCCTCACCGCTTTGTTCTTTGAGGCGGAGAAGCACGCCTTTAAGCAGTCTGGCCTTGGCGGATCGCGAATGGGCCCGGCGGGGTTTCATCGGTTTTTGAGGCGCAAAGCCCTGATTGCGAACACAACGACGCCTATTCCGCTGAGCGCCTTTGCGGAAGACAGCGAAACTTAGGTGATGACACGTCGCAAACGGCTGACAATTGGCGCGACAAAGGCCAATCTGCGCGCATGACTCACGCTGCTATCTATTTTCAGCCGGGCGAGCCGTTCGGTGAAATCATCCTCAACCAGCCTGACAAGCGCAACGCGCTCAATAGCGAGATGTGGGCTGCGCTTCCGGACCTGATTGCCGAGGCCGAAGCCGATCCGAATGTGAAGATCGTCCTTGTCCATGGCGGAGAGGCCGGCGCCTTCGCCGCCGGGGCCGACATTTCGGAATTCGAAACGGTTTACGGAACGCCCGAAAGCTCCGCCGCTTATTCAAGAAGCATCGCCGTTGGCTTGCGCGCCGTGGAGCATTGCGCCAAGCCGACAATCGCCGTGATCAACGGGGCGTGCGTCGGCGGCGGAACGTCATTGGCCCTCGCTTGCGACATCCGCATCGCGTCGGAACGGTCAAAATTCGGCGTAACGCCTGGCAAACTAGGTCTTGTTTACCCGGTGGATGACACGCGCCGGCTTCTGCAAACCGTCGGTCCTTCGAAGACCAAGGACATCTTATTCACCGGGCGGATATTCGACGTAGAAGAAGCCAAGGCGATAGGGCTGGTCGAC
The DNA here is from genome assembly GCA_039026555.1 of Pseudomonadota bacterium. Classification (GTDB taxonomy): domain Bacteria; phylum Pseudomonadota; class Alphaproteobacteria; order Caulobacterales; family Hyphomonadaceae; genus JBCCMB01. The sequence continues at coordinate 6,231 of JBCCMB010000077.1, read as the reverse complement.
CAGATCGCGGCTCAGGAAGACTTAATGGAACACGCCCGCGCTTATGGGTCGCAAATCGCGTCCATCTCCCAATGGTCGACACGCGCAACCAAGCGCATGATCCGTTTAGCCGCCGCCGGCGGACATGAGGATGACGCTGAAAAGCTGTTTCTTGAGGCGTTTGAGGGCGTCGACTTCAATGAGGGCTACCGCGCTTTCTTAGAGAAGCGGACGCCGAAATTCCCCTTCACCTAGCGTTTAAGCGACGCTGGGCGGAAATGGGAAAGAACCGCGCTCTTGTTCAAACGCATCGGCGAGCGCCAGCACTTGCGCATCGGCGCCGACTTCTCCGAGAAACTGAACCGACAGCGGCAGCCCGGCGGCGTTCAGCCCCACAGGCAAAGCGCACGCCGGCGCGCCGGAGAAATTCGCGATCGCGGTGAAGTCCGCTTGATTGCTAGGCACTTGAGTTGAGAAGGAAAACGCCGTTTGCGGCGCCGTTGGCATTAACACCGCGTCAAAATCCGCCAAAGTGTCGCGAACCCGCGCTCCGGCGTCTCTCAACTCGTAATACGCCTCAGCCAAATCAACGGCGCGCTTGTTCGCGCCCCAGTCAAGCAAGCCGCGAAATTCGGATGAAAACCCGTCCGGATGCGTCTCCAGCGCTTCGGCATGAACCGCGGACCCTTCAGCTTCGCTGACGAGAAGCCCCAGGCGGCGCATTTGTCCGAAATCATAATCCTTAAAGCTCACAGGCGCGACTTCCGCGCCGGCGACATCGCACAATTCGACCGCCGCTCGAAGCGCTTCGGCGACGTCCGCCGAGACGCCGTCCATACCATCGATTTCAAGGACGCCGATCACCGCGCCATCTAAAGGATCGTTGGGCGAGGTCAGCGCGCCGGAGACGTCGTCGCCAGATAAAACATCCAAGACCAAGGCGGCGTCAGACACAAAGCGCGCATGCGGCCCGACATGGTCATAGGTCCAAGAGAGATCTTCAACGCCGTCATTAGGCACAAACCCCATGGTCGGCTTGTGCCCGACACACCCGCAATAGGCCGACGGGATGCGCACCGATCCCATCGTGTCGGTTCCCAGCGCGGCTGCGCAGAGGCCTCCCGCAACGGCGGAGCCTGACCCGCCCGACGAGCCGCCCGGCGTCAAGTCATCGCCCCAGGGGTTGAGGCATTTGCCGAACCAGGGATTGTTCGTCGTGGCGCCGAGCGCGCCCTCATGCATATTGAGCACGCCAAGAACAATCGCGCCTGCATCTTTCAGCGCTTCAATGACGGCGGCGTCGTCAGACGCGATGCGATCGCGATAAGCGCCGATGCCGGCGTGCCATGGCGATCCTGCGACAGCGATATTCGCTTTAACGGCGATCGGAACGCCATCAAGCGCCGACAACGGATCGCCCGCGGCCCAGCGCTCAGCGGACGCCAACGCTTCTTCGCGCGCCTCATCGGTTCTGACATGAAGGTAGGCGTTGAGACGTGGATTAAGCCGCTCAATGCGTTCCAGATAGATTTCTAAAGTGTCCAGCGGGCTGGCGTCTTGTTCCTCATAGAAGTCCGCAAGGCCGGCGACCCCGGCTTCGACAAGGCGTGCGCTCATGAAAACCGCTCATCTATCAATCGTATAGGCTTCTGGCGTATCTCTATTTGAGTCAAGGACGCAAGCTCGCCCGGCTTGGCGAGGTCGACATCAACCTCAATGCCCAAGCGCCGTTTAAGGACGTTGCGAACCGCGTCGTGGACCGCGCCGCCACCCTGCTTGACCTCGGCGACCACGGTGAAACTATCGCGACCCGCCTCGTCGCGCGCGGCTTTGCAAATAAACTCGCCGGCGAACGCGTCCACCTCCTCCAAAATCGGCCCCATGGCTTGCGGGAAGATGTTAATGCCTCGGATTTTCACCATGTTGTCGGAGCGGCCCAAAAAGCCTTCGATTCGCTTGAAATTGACCCCGATGGAAGACGCGTCGGTTCGGACGCGTGAGACGTCGTGCGTGTTAAACCGAATGATGGGATAGATGTCGTCTTTATAAAGACAGGTGCAGATCATGTCGCCCTCTGCGCCGTCCTCCACGGGCGCGCCGGTTTCAATATCGCCAATTTCCAAGTATTGCGCGTCTTCCATGACGTAGAGACCATCGCGGTCCGGCCCTTCGCCAGCGATCGCGCCCGTGTCGCCCACGCCATACCAATCATAGCACTCCACACCGCCCCAGGCCTCGGAAAGGGCTTGCTTGTCCTCGCGTCCCAAATGACCGGACACCATCCGGATTTTAAGGTCGTTGACGGGGTCAATGCCCTGCTCCGCCGCGACGACAGCCAGCTTTTTGATATAATCGGCGAACCCGACAATCACGGTCGCGCCAAAATCGCGGATCAGCTCCACTTGCCGGGCCGAGCGGGTTTCAACGCCCGTGCCGGCCGACATAAATATCGCGCTCGTCCAGTGGATGACGGCCTCGCGCACATAATGCCCGCCATTGATCATGCCGTGGCCATAGACCGAATGGATCACATCGTCCGGGCGCAAGCCTTGGAAGCGATAGAGTCGGCCGAGCAAGAGGTTTTGCGCCTCACGCGATTTGGCGCCGAACAGCAAAACTTGCGGATTGCCCGTAGTGCCCGACGTTGTGTGCATAACAACCGGCGGCCGGCCACTTTCGTCATAGCTTTCAAATCCGCCGAAATCCCCAAGCGGCGGATTGGCGTCGATGGACGCCATAATGTCCTGCTTATCGAAAACCGGCAGTTTGGCGATGTCCGAAAGACCTTGAATATCGCCGGGTTCAATGCCCTGCGCGCCCCAAAGGCGTTGATAGAAAGGCGTTTTCCAAGCGCGCGCTAGGCAACCCTTGAACAGCACATCCTGGCGCGCGAATAGTTCGTCGCGGCTGAGGGTTGTCGCCATTTGGGTGAAGGCGTCGCCGATTGGATGGTCCCGCTCTAATGCCGCCCAGTCGACCGAATTGAAATAGGTGCGATGGTCCAAGACTAAGCCTCCTTAAATCCCGCCGCGAGTTGCGAAAGCGAGGCAACATCGGCTTCGCGCTCAAGCTCCGCAATGCGCGAAATCAAACCCTCTGCGATATCTTCACGCGCGCTGCCGAAGCCGAATTCGATGCATTTGCGGATCTTCAAATGCTGGGCTTCCACATTCATTGGATCCGCGGGCGATCCATAGAGCGCATGTGTTTCGACGGAGATTGTTTGACCGTCGACCAGAGTCGCTTTTGCGATCTGCGGCGTAAACGCCGCCGGATCTGAATCGCCATTGTCGACCACATTGATGTTCTCGGCGAGACGTGACGACGCTGGATCTTCTAATCGGTCTTGGGAAAAATCATCCAGGCCGACATCGCCGCTCATCAAGCAGCGCGCGCCCAGATAAGCGAAACACAAACGCGCATAGGCGACCGGCATGTGGGGCTTAGGACGTCGTCCCACTAATCGGTGGATCAGTGGCGGTGCGGTCAGCTCTAGCGATGCTAACTTCTCCACGTTCAAGCCCCGCTCCAGCAATTGCTTGATTAGGACAATTCCGCCCTGCGCCGCGCGACCGGTTGGGAAGGGTTTGTGGCTGATTTGGGCAATCCGCCAGTCTGTTCCCAGCGACGACAGGACGGGCGCCATGTCCCACGCGTCTTCCATGAGTGTCAGATAGCCGAACGGACCTTCAAGACTGTCATGAGGACCTTTCAGTCCCGCCTCCGCCAAATCGCAGGCCAAATGCGCGGCGCGCGCCGCATTGCCGATTTGCACGGGTAAGGCCGGCGTTCCTTCAAGGTGGGCTTGCATCGTCCCGCTGCATTGGCCAAGCGCGAGCCCCATCGCATCGAGCGCTTGCTCAGACGATAATCCTCTCAAACGCGCCACGCCCAAGGTCGCGCCAAACACGCCAGCCGTTGCGGGACGAAAGAATTTCAGGGGCGTCTTCGCCGCCAGCCCTAGGCCCGCCGCGATATCGACGGCGACCGCGACGGCGGTGATCAAGTCTTTTCCGGAAACGCCGCTCTTCGCGTCCGCTTCCGCCATGAGCGCGGCGAAGATCGTCGCCATGGGATGGACGACCGCGGGCTCGTGGACGCAATCATATTCCTGGCAATGGATCTGAAACCCATTTGCGAACGCCGCGGCGTGGGGCGTTGTCGCGAATGTGTCTCGTCCCCACACCTTCGCCGATCCGTTCAGCCCGCCCATGCGTTTTGCGGCGTCTCGAACGGCTGAAACGCCCGGCGCGCCGCTCCCTGCGATCCCGACCGCGAAAGTGTCGACGATGAATGTCTTCGCCGCGGCGACCGTTTTATCCGGCAGATCTTCAAATCGCGTTGTCAGAGCATGCGAGACGAAAGCTTCTGGCGCGGTCATGACCGCATGTCCTTCAGCGCATCTCGATAGGCGGCGAAGCTTTCGCCCGGCTTCGACAACCCCAACGCTGCGTCGATCACCTTGTTCGCGGACGAAGGCGCCAGCCCGCCCGCCTCGATGGCGAGCATCTGCGCTTTCGAGACTAGCGTTGCTTCATCAATCGGGTTTTCCGGATCGCCCCAAGCGTCGGGCGCGTCAGAAATGTCCGCCATTCCATCCTTGAATGTGACGCGAACCCGCGCGCCATAGCGCGCCGGATAAGCGTCAGAGAATTGAGAGACAGCCTCAACGCGCGACCGTGCTCTCAATGCGGCGATATCGGCTCGCTCATAGGCGTCACGCTCGAACGACGCCAAACTTGGCGCGCCGTCCAACAGCGTAACGGCCACTGCGTGTTGCAAGGAGAATTTCGCGTCGCCGACGGTTTGCGGCGTCTCACAATCGCAGAACACCACAGCGTCGCGATAGGTCTGGATGTCTATGGAGGCGATATCGGAAACGCGCGGTGCCACCCGATCGCGAAGCTCCAGCGCCGCATCGATCGCCGCATGTGCATGACGACACGCCGCCCAGGGTTTGAAGCTCACCTCATGGATCCGCCAGCCAGCGCCATAGTCTTTCAAGATATCCGTCGAGTCGGCACCCTCGCACATCGCAGCGAAAAACCCCTGCTCGCCTTCAAAGATCGCCTCAGGCCCGATTATCCCCGCCGCGGCGAGATATGCGGCGGAGACGCCCGCTTCAGCCGCCTTTGCGGTATGCAGCTGTTTCGCCATGGAGTTTGGCTCATGACGCGTTCGCCATAGCCCGCCGGCTGCGGTCGCCGCCAAGCCAAGGGCGGACGTCATTCGCCTCGGATCGAGGTTCAGCAAAGATCCCGCGGCGGCCGCAGCGCCGACAGGTCCACATGTGCCCGTATTGTGCCAATACGCGTAATGCTGCGGCCCCACAGCGCGGCCCAATCGGATAACCGCTTCATAGCCGCGTACAATCGCGTCGAGAAACGCGTCCGCCGACGCGCCTTCTTGGTCCGCCACCGCGAAGGCCGCCGGGATAAGGACTGGTCCCGGATGCAAAATGGCGCGTTTGTCGACGTCGTCCATTTCCAACACATTGCCGAGCGCGCCGTTTTCAAAAGCCGCCGCGCGGACGTCGCTTGCGCCTCCGGAGACAAGTACGCAATCGCCCTCGGTTTTTGGAAAAGCGCCGACTAAAGACCGACCTACATTGCTCGCGGCGCCCGCAATCGCACAACCCGTCCAGTCTAGGACATGATGCGCCGCCCGCGCACGATCATCGCGGCTGGGATCCGCCGCCAGCAGCTCCGCCAGCCTGCGCGACACGGTCGATTGAACACTTGTCATTTGTCCGGACATTTGCACTGTGTAGCATGTATATATTGTCGCAAAAGCCCATCTGAGGAAATGAATGAGCGACCCCAAACACTTGGCGACGCCCGATGATGCGGCGACATGGATCGCGGATCAAACTGGGATTAATGGCGCGGTCTATGTTGCAGGCTGCGCCGGCGAGCCTTTGGCGCTGGCAGAGGCGTATCGCCGTAACCCGGACGCTGCGAACGGACTGCAGTTTTTCGGCGTCTGGATTCCTGGCGCAAACAAAACAGACTGGGCGGGCTTGTCGCCAACCGCCAGCGCTCAATCAAATTTCGTCTCAGCGGATTGGACGAAGTCCTTTCGCGACGGACGGTTTGGGTTTTTACCGCTCACCTATTCGCAGGCTTGGCGTTGGCTTGAACGCCGTAAATGCGACGTCGCCGTGCTGCATGTGTCCCCGACAGACGAGAATGGCGAATGCTCTTTCGGCCCGTCCTCCGACTTCTCGTCCGTCTTGGCGGATCGAAACGTCAA
>JBCCMB010000076.1:0-12670 GCA_039026555.1 Pseudomonadota bacterium | reverse complement strand
TTGAAGTTGGCGGAATTTCAGGTCCGAGCGTTTTTATCGCTTCGCCAAGCGCGCAAAGCCGACGGCAATTTGCACGCAGCCGTCGCCATACGCCACGGCCTTCATTTTTCGCTGTCGGTCTGGGACACGCCGGCGGCGATGAAGCGTTACGCGGCCTCGGGCGCGCATCTCAAGACTATGACACGCGCGCCGGCCATCACGACCGAGTCGGAATTCCACCATTTTATCTGCGAGAGAATTCCCACATGGGATGATGCGCTACGAGAATGGCTCACAAACAGCGCGCTTGGCGCAAAGACCGTGGCCGCTGAAAAAATCGATCTTCGCTAAAGTGCGCCCTTGGTGGACGCCATGCCTAGCCGATCATCCGGAGCAACGGCGACGCGAAGCGCTCGGGCCATCGCCTTGAAACAGCTTTCCGCAATGTGGTGGGAGTTAACGCCGTACAGCAATTCTATGTGCAGGCAAGCGCCGGCGTTCATTGCGAAGGCGTGGAAGAACTCCTTGAACAATTCCGTATCGACCTCGCCGACCTTGTCGCGGGTAAACTCAACCTTCCAAACGAGATACGGCCGATTGCACAAATCGACAGCGGCGCGCGACAGGGTTTCGTCCATCGGGATATAGGCCTGCGCAAACCGCGTCACGCCGCCATATCCGCCTGTTTCGCCTGTAGCGGCCGCTTTGAACGCTTCGCCGAGCACAATACCGACATCCTCCATCGTATGGTGCATGTCGATGTGAAGATCGCCCTTGGCCTCGATCGTAATGTCCATCGCGGCGTGCTTTGTCAGGCTCTCCAGCATATGGTCGAAAAATCCGATCCCCGTCGAAATATCCGCGCGGCCCGTTCCATCCACGTCGATTTCGACGCGAATACGGGTTTCTTTGGTTTCTCGAACGCGCTCCGCGCGCCGGTTTTTATCGGCCATTTGATGTCTCGGCGTTAACTCAGTCTTCGTGGACTGGTCGTCATACTAGCGCGAATGGGTTGCGGGCGCCTAAACGCCAAACCCGATGCATATAGCCGGCCTGGGTGATTTGTCACCTACAGGCGGATCGGGGTTGTTCACTTATGCCGCAAAACCGGCGCGCACCAGCCAGATTGGGTCTTTCGGGCAAGATCGCAATCCTTGTTTGCGTCGCTGCGGCTTTGGCGTCGGTCGGGCCGTGGATCGGTCATTACATGCAGCAAAAGGCGGAAGTGCGCGAACGCGCCGAACACATCGTGCTGCGCGCCGCTGACGGGTTTGTCCGCATGACGTCCAAATATATGGCGTCAGGAGATCAAAGCGGCCTCAACCAAAGCGCCGAACTGATCTCGCGCGATCCTGCGTTTGATGCGGTCGTCATCTTCGGCCCAAACGGGGAGGTGCTGGCGACGGCGGGCGACGGCGCGCAACTGGCCGGCACCGAAATCGCCCAGAACCTTGCAAGCGGCGGGACGGGAACATGGTCCGGAGACGGGTATTCGCTGGGATCTTTGAGCATCAATTTCGGCGGAGACGTTTTGGGCTCGGTCATGATCCGCGCTCAGCACTCAAACTTCAAGCAAGCCGGATCCAGCCCCATCACGCATTTCGGGCTAACGCTCTTGTCGATTGTCTTGCTCACGCCAGGCCTTGTCCTAATGGCGCGCGCGCTCCAGCCCCCGACGGCGCCCATCCTGGACGCGGTCAAAAAGGCCAAACCCGGCCGCGCCGCCCGCGCTTTTGCAGACATAAACCCAACCGCAGACCCAGATTTGAGAGCCGCGCTGTCCGTTATGGGCGGCGAGTTCGACAAGGCTTACTCACACGCGCGTACGCTCGCCTTGCGCGACCCAACGACCAAGCTCCCCAATCGCGTCCGGTTCATGTCCGCCCTTGATGCGCATTTAAAGCGGCAAACGCCAGTTATCGTCTTAATCGCCGATCTCGACGGGTTCCGAAAAGTGAACGAGCTGGTCGGCCCTCGCGGCGGCGACGAAGTCTTGGAGAAAGTGGCCAGCAAAATGCGCGCGGCGATCCGCGCTGCGGATCGTACAGTTCGGACCGCAAAGTTTGAAACCGCGCCCACGTTTTTGGCCTGCATCGGCGCAGATCAGTTTGGGTTCGTTATTCCCGACGACGTCCAAGAGAACGCAGACAGAATCGCGCAATTGATGGGCGCCGCGCTGTCTCAGCCGATTGAGGTTGAAGGCCGATCAATGCGCCTTAGCGCATCCTTCGGCGGCGCGGCGGCGCCGCAGGACGCCAATACGGCCGCAGAGCTTCTCAAACTGGGCGAGTTGGCGCTGAAGCACGCCAAAAAACAAAACTCGGGGCGCGTCGCGTTCTACGATGAAACACTGCTGATGGAGCTGGAGACGAAAGCCCGGCTCGAAGAAGATTTGCGCGCCGGCGTCGAATTGGGCGAGTTCATTGCAGTTTTCCAACCGAAGGTGGCGTTGGAAACCGGGGAAATCGTGGGCGCCGAAGCATTGGCGCGCTGGCGTCGCCCTGACGGGTCGGTGGTGTCGCCGGGCGTGTTTATTCCTAAAGCCGAAGAAATGGGCCTAATCTCGAAACTCGGGATCGGCGTTCTTCGCGACGCGTGCGAAGCGGCCGCAGAATGGAATCGAGGCGAGCGCACCTGCCGCGTGGCTGTTAATGTGTCTCCGCTTCAATTTCAGGACCCAGACTTTATTCCGTCGGTTTTTGAGGCGCTCGAAGATACGGGGCTGAACCCGGAATTGCTCGAACTGGAAGTAACGGAAAGCGCGGCGATCAACGACCCGGAGCGCGTTACGCGTATTATGCGGCCGCTAAGAGCCAAAGGCGTGCGCCTATCGATTGATGATTTCGGGACCGGGCATTCCAATTTCACAACGGTTACCCGCTTGCCGTTCGACGTGTTCAAAATCGATCAACAGTTTGTTCGCGCCTTATCTGAAGACCCTCACGCGCCCGCGATTGTCGAGATGATCCTCGCCATGGCCGAAACGCTCGGGCAGGAAACCGTCGCCGAGGGCGTGGAAACCGCGGCGCAGGCGGACTTTCTGCGTCGACGCGCCTGCACGGTGGGCCAAGGATACTATTTCTCGCCTCCCCTCCCGCGCGAAGAATTCTTGTCCTTCCTCCATGCTTGGCGTCCAGATTTGAAGTTTATCGCTGCGGCATAAATTGTCCCCGCCCTTGATCCGCGCCGCCCGCTCGTCCAACTCTTGGCTGAGACATGCGGGGGATGAGGAGGAGACGGGGATTGAGCGCGGACACCAATAATCCACCCTGGCATGGCACGACCATACTCGCCGTTCGAAAGCCCAACCGCCTGGTGGTGATCGGCGACGGCCAAGTGTCGATTGGCGACACCGTGATGAAAGGCAATGCGCGAAAAGTTCGCCGCGTTGGAGAGGGCGGCAAAATCGTTGCGGGCTTCGCAGGCGCCACCGCCGACGCATTCGCTTTGTTTGAGCGCCTCGAAACGCAATTGGAGCGTTTTCCTGGGCAATTGCAGCGCGCGGCCGTCGAGCTGGCGAAGGACTGGCGGACCGACAAATATCTGCGCAATTTGGAGGCCATGCTGATCGTCGGCGATGCGGTCGACACGCTGGTCATCACCGGCCGAGGAGATGTCTTGCAGCCTGAGCACAATGTCGCGGCGATAGGCTCCGGCGGAAATTACGCCCTATCTGCAGCACGTGCGCTCTATGACTATGAGGACGACGCAGAAGTGTTGGCCCGTAAAGCGATGGAAATCGCGTCCGACATCTGCGTCTATACCAATTCGAGCTTCACGGTGGAGGCGCTGGATGTCTGAACGCGATGCGCTGGAAAAGGCCGTTCAGGACGGCTTGGTCACAGATGAACAAGCAAAAGCGCTGCAGGACTATCTCGCAAAGGGCGGCGATCCCGGCGCGCCGAGCGACGCGGAGAGCCTGCGCTTTCTCGCCAATCTGAACGACATCTTCTTGTCGGTCGGCATTTTATTGCTGACCTTGGGCGTTTCCGTCGCCGCGGCCTTCGTGCTCGCGCCTCTGGGCCGCTCGCCTCAGATGTCAGCGATGATTGTATGCCTTGTCGTCGGCGGCGGCGCGTGGGCGATGGCCGAGTATTTCACGGGACGTCGCAAGCTTCTTCTGCCGTCCATGACTTTGGCGCTGATCATCTACGCCTGCGCGGTGTCGATCGCGGCCATATTCGCCTTTACCCAAGTGGGCGAGGACGTAGCGGATGAATTAGCGTCTAGCATTGCGGGCGATGACGCCAGAGAGCCTGAAGCGTTCGGCCTGTTCGGTGCGATCCTCTCGGCGAATTTGTGGACCTTGGTCGCCGGCGTCGCGGCGATGGCCGCCTTCTATGCGCGGTTTCGTCTGCCATTCTCCATGTTTTTGATCGCCGTCTCCGGCGCGTTCATCTTCTACACCTTGATCGCAAAGCTGGGCGGCGGCGAGGCGTATGCCGGCGTGTTTATCCTGGTCGCAGGACTGGCCACCTTAGCGGCCGGCGTCTGGTTTGACGGCAAGGATCCGGAGCGACACACGCTCGATTCGGACAACGCCTTCTGGCTGCATATGGCGGCGGCGCCCCAGATTATGATCGGCGCACGCATGCTGGTCGGCGGCGAACCGTTTGAATTCACGACCGGGCAAGCCGTCATAATGCTAGTGGTTTTGATCCTAATCGGCTTTGCGTCCTTGGCGTTGAACCGACGCGCCTTGATCGTCTCCGGGCTCCTTACTTTCGCCGCCGCGATTATCACACTGTTCCGCTCGGCGGGCGTTGACGGCGCCGGCATGGTGGCGGGACCGTTGCTGGTCATCGGCGGATCCGTCGTTCTTCTCGGCGGGGGATGGCGCACAGCGCGGCGCGCGGTTTTGAAGCTGATTCCCGAAACGCCGCTCGCGCAACGGATTTTCCCGCCCGAACCTTTGTAAACAGATCACAAGAAATAAACGCTCATGACCGAATTTTCGCCGCGCGAAATTGTATCCGAACTCGACCGCTTCATCGTCGGCCAGCCCGACGCAAAACGCGCCGTCGCATTAGCTCTTCGCAATCGCTGGCGGCGCAAACAATTGCCAGAGGCCCTGCGCGAAGAAGTCACGCCGAAAAACATCTTGATGATTGGCCCGACCGGCGTCGGCAAAACCGAGATTTCGCGGCGGCTCGCAAAACTGGCGCAGGCGCCCTTTCTGAAAGTGGAAGCGACGAAGTTTACCGAAGTCGGCTATGTCGGCCGCGATGTCGATCAAATCGTCCGCGACCTTGTGGAAGCCGCCATCGGCATGGTGCGCGAGCGCAAGCGCAAGGAAGTGACCGCCAAGGCCGAAGCGGCCGCGGAAGAGCGCGTGCTTGTCGCCCTTGTCGGGCCGGGCGCGCAGGAAAGCACGCGCGACAGTTTTCGCACCAAGCTGCGCTCGGGCGTGTTGGACGACAAAGAGATCGAAGTCGAGCTGGCCGACAGCGCCTCGCCCTTTCAAGCCATGGATATCCCCGGTCAGCCCGGCATGGGCATGGGCGTGCTTAATCTCGGCGATATGTTCGGAAAGGCGCTGGGCGGTCGAACGAGATCTGTGCGCACCACGGTGAAAGACGCGCACAAACCTCTGGTCGAGGAAGAAAGCGACAAATTGTTGGATCAAGACGCCATCGTCCGCGAAGCGATCCAAACCGTCGAAGAGGACGGCATCGTCTTCTTGGACGAGATCGACAAAGTCGCCGCCAAATCCGAGCGCGGCGGGGCCGATGTCTCGCGCGAGGGCGTTCAGCGCGATCTATTGCCCCTGATTGAAGGCACGACGGTCGCGACCAAGCATGGCGCGGTGAAGACCGATTACATCTTGTTTATCGCATCGGGCGCGTTTCACGTCGCCAAGCCTTCCGATCTATTACCTGAACTTCAGGGCCGTTTACCGATCCGTGTGGAATTGTCGGCGCTCACTCGCGATGATTTCCGTCGTATCCTGACCGAGCCCGAGGCTAGCCTGATTAAACAGTATGTGGCGCTGATCGGTGCGGAAGGCATGGAGCTGAGTTTCGAAGAGGCCGCCATCGATACGATCGCCGACCTCGCCGTGAAGGTGAACGACACGGTGGAAAATATCGGCGCGCGTCGCCTCCATACCGTTTTGGAGCGCTTGCTGGATGATGTCAGCTTCACCGCGCCCGACCGATCGGGCGAAGCTTTTGTCGTGACCGCCGATTATGTCCGCGAAAAGCTCGGCGAATTGGTCGGCGATAATGATTTGTCGAAATACATTCTTTGATGGCCGCGCCCAGAGCGCCCGGCCCGATTGTCAGCGCGGTCGAGTTTCGGGCGAACCGATTGTTTTCAATTCTATTCGTCGCAGCAGGTCTAATGGCTGCAGGCCTAGGATTTTGGGCGCTTCGCCAGCCTGGCGCACCTCTCGTCGGACAGATGTTCGGCTATATCTGCGTATTGGGCGGGCCCGTACTGGCCGCGATCATGGCGTTTCGTGCGGTTGCCGGTCCGGTCATGCTGCGCGTCTCGGAGGAAGGTTTATACATTCGTCGTCTCGATGGAATCATCTTGCCCTGGTCCGCGATTGAACGCCTTCGCGTCGCCGATCATCAGAGCGAAGGCCTGATCGAGATCATCCCCGCCTCGCCCTTGCCGGACATCTACAAATCCGGCGCGATCTACAAAGGCGCCATCGCCAATGAGTTTGTGAATTTGCCGCCCTATTGCCTCAATATGAGCGGATATCAGGGTACGATGTCGATGTTCCTCGCCGCCGCATCGGCGTATGTGACCGTCGACCGATAGCGATTATGGGTTCGAGGCTTTTAGGCGTTTGAGAAAGACATAAAACGCCCCTCCCCCGCCATGACGTTGATGCGCCTGCGCATAGCCGGAAATGTGAACACGCAATTCCGGTTCGGACAGCCAATCCAAGAACCGCGCCTTTAGAACGCCCGCTCCCAGGCGGCCCTTACCGGTGATGACCAAAACGCACTGCGCGCCCTGCGCGCGCTGTCTGGTCACAAAACCAACCAACGCTGCGCGCGCACTATCTTGGGTATGGCCATGTAGATCCAAACGCGCATCTACCGCCGCGCGACCGCGCCGCACGCGCTTGTCGCCGCCGAGATCCGCCGGCGGCGCTTTGGGCGGCGTCCGGGCCTTTGGAGGTTTCACGGTGTGTCTGATCCCGCTGCGACCCTTTGGATCCGCTTGGATTGCGCTTGGATCGGGATTTGCCGCCTGGTCCGGTGTCTCGATCGGCGCCGGGCGATCCTTCATGGGTGTGACGGTGCGCGAGACGCGCCGCCAGATCTTCTTGTCGTCTTCTGTTAGGCGGCGACGCGTCATGGCTGGGCTTCGATCTCGGCCTTCTGCGGCGCGATCTGCGCGGCCAGCGATTTCGGCAACAGCGTCCACATCCGCATCTCGTGGTTCATGGAGGATGCGCGGCCGCCGGCTTCGTCGCCCCACCCGAAAAACAGGTCGCCGCGTCGAACGCCAGTGATCGCTCCGCCGGTATCTTGGGCGATTACAAGGGTTTGAAAGGGCGCGCCCTCCCAATCCCCCGGCTCGACCGGCGCCCGCGTGTCGATAAAAATCGGCGCGCCATAAGGATGAAAATTGGGATCGACCGCCATGCTGGCCATCGGCGTCAGCGGGACGCCCTGAGCGCCTTTTGGGCCCAAAGCCGGATCAAGCGTTTCGGCGCGAAACCAGACATAGCGTGGATTTTGGTTCATCGCATGCTGCGCCCTAAGCGACCCCGCCGCCGCCATCCAGGCTTTGACGCCGGACATACCCGCTTGCGATCGCGTAATCTCGCCTTGATCGATCAAATAGCGCGCGATCGACCCGAAGGGCCGGTTGTTGTGTGCGGCGAATGCGGCGCGGATGGTTTCGCCGTCTGGAAAAGACACCCGACCGGAGCCTTGAATTTGGAGGTAAAAAACGTCGCCGGGATCGGCAAAACCCAAAGCGCGCGCAGGATCGTCGACAATGTCCGCGCGCGGGGGATAAAGACGCAGGCGGCCGCCTTTCACCTGCCCCCAAAAACGCCGCGTTCCAAGACTTTCGTCAAAATCACCAAGATTGACGGACACCAAATCATCCGGAGGCCCCGGAATCGCAGCGTCAAACCCCGGCTCCGGGGCGCGCCGCGCCATAAGTTCCGGTTCAAAATAGCCCGTCAGTTTTGACGTATCTGCGTTAGGCGCAACTTCCAGCGGGGAAAACCATGCCTCGAAATACGCTCTCGCGGCATCTTGTGTAGCCACATCGCCGCCCGCCGCCTCACAGGCCGGCGTCCAATCTGCTATTTTTCCGCCGTAAGACGCGCGGCTTGTGACGGGGCGATCCACATCCGACGCCACCCATTTTTCGCAAGATTTTCGGAAGGCCGCGAGCGCGGACACCGCATCCGCCGCGTCCCAGCCCGGTAAGTCTTCAAACTCAGCGGCGACAAGAGGCGTTTCAAAATCGTCGGGTTGCGGGGCCAACACATCGCGCCATGATTCGCTGTTTGGATCGCAGGCCGCAAGCAGCCACGCGAACACCAAAAACGCCGGATTTAGGAGGCGGTTTCGACCTCGGCGAGGCGCCAATTGGGATCGTCGCTCTCGGCGAGCCGTTCGAACGTCCATATTTCTTTCGCCGCCCTTAGGTTTTCGCCGTCGCTGAGCTCTGCGTCGAAAGACACCGACACCCGCGCCATACCGTCATTCGTCAATTCTGCATCGATAATCTCAGCGGACTTCAGGCGCATTAACCGCAAAGGTTCGTGCTCATCCTCGTCGCGCGTGCTGATCGCGTCGTCATAAGCTTCATACACCTCCTCTGTGAGAAGGTCGCCCAAAGTATCCCTGTCGCCGTCCGCAAACGCATTGACGATCATCTCATAAGCGGCCTTTGCGCCGCGAGAAAAGCCATCGGGATCGAACATCGCGTCCACGCCGGCGATCGCCTCCATGCCTGCGGCGGCGGGGCCGGTAAAGGCGGGCCGCACAGCCGGCCGCGGCTCAGGATCCGGAGCGTTTCGACGAGCCGCGCCTTCTTGAAGAATTTGAGGCGGCGGCTCAGCGCCCGTTTTTCGTCCCAGCACGGCGTAAAGCCGGCTCAGCACGAAAACGGCGACAGCTGCGAAAATGATTAGTTC
Source organism: Pseudomonadota bacterium (assembly GCA_039026555.1). Classification (GTDB taxonomy): domain Bacteria; phylum Pseudomonadota; class Alphaproteobacteria; order Caulobacterales; family Hyphomonadaceae; genus JBCCMB01. The sequence continues at coordinate 3,570 of JBCCMB010000076.1, read as the reverse complement.
TAAGTCCAACATCAACGACTTCATTCAGCTCGCTAGTAAAGTGGCGGGCGCGACCCAACCTATGGCTGCGTCGTATATAGGCGCTTAAACCGTTCTCGTCAGCCCGCGCTTGCCGCACTTGTTACGCCATGATAGCCCGCCCAAAAACTAAAACTGGTTAAACTTAGGTCAAGTTAATGAACGACACGCCGTCTGCAGACACTCCGCAATCGCCCCCGGGCGCCAATCCGGCGATGCAAAGCGGCGGACCGCTCATCCGCGTGTTGGGTCAGTATGTAAAGGATTTGTCGTTCGAAAACCCACGACCGCTAGAAGCTCAGAGCGCGCAAAGCGCGCCGAACATCGAGCTGGGAATCGATGTCAAAGCCGACACGATCCAAGGCCGGGACAACACGTTCGAGGTGAGTTTACGCCTTGCCGCAGAGGCAAAGCGCAATGGCGACGAAGTCGTGTTTATCGCAGAATTGCTTTATGCGGGCCTGTTTGAAATCAAAGACGCGTCGCAAACCGATATCGAGCCCATGTTGTTGATCGAATGCCCGCGGCTGCTTTTCCCCTTCGCGCGCCGTTTAATCGCCGAGATCACACGCGAAGGCGGTTATCCGCCGCTATTGATCGATCCGATCGATTTTGTCGGCCTGTATCGCAAGCAGCGCGAATCTGAAACCGGGGCGAGCCCCGCCGGCGAAGCGCCTACGAGCTAAACTTCGACCAGATCGCATTTTCGCCGAGGCTGTCGACGAAAGCGGCGTGAGCCCTTCGTTCCGCCTCGCTCAGTCTTGATGGGAGCGGCTTTGGCCTAGAACGGCGAGGTCGACGCTCGGCGACAGCCGTATCGGCGGCGGCGGTCGCGACATCACCGAACTCAAACGCCCGTGCGCGGCCCCCGCGCAATTCCAGATAAACGCCGGCCAATAATTGGCTGTCGATCACGGCGCCGTGCAGGTCTCGCTTTTCAATTGAGATGTCGAACCGCTTGCACAGGGCGTCCAGCGTATTTGACGCGCCGGGGTAACGCTGACGGGCGATGCCAAGCGTATCGACAAAACGGTCTTTCGGGATTGGCCCGCGCCCGCAGCGCTCCAGCTCAGCATTCAAAAAGGCGCGATCAAACTCCGCATTGTGAGCCACAAGCGGCGCATCGCCGAAAAATTCCATCAGCGCGCCAACCACACTCGGATCGGAGAAATCCGGCTTGTCGGCAAGCATATCATCCGTGATGCCGGTAATCCGGATCGTGTCGGCGCTGACGGCGCGCTGCGGATTGATGAAGGCGTGAAACTCACGGCCCGTCGGCAGCAGATTTTCAAGCTCGACGGCGCCCAATTCGATGATCCGGTCGCCATTTTTCGGATCAAGGCCCGTCGTTTCAGTATCGAAACAAATTTCCCTCATCGTTTATTAGGCTTGTCCTCTATTGTCGCGCACCGCCTCAATCACCGCATCAACCTGCGCCGCAGCGTGATCAAGGCCCTGGCCCGTATCGATCACATAGTCAGCCCGCGCGCGTTTTTCCGAATCAGGCGTTTGCTTCTTTAAGATCGCCTCAAACGCGTCTTCCGTCATCCCCTCACGCGCCAAAACACGTGTGCGCTGAACCTCGGCAGATGCGGAAACAACAACAACGATATCGACGCGCTTTTCGCCGCCATTTTCGAACAAGAGCGGAATGTCCAACACGACCATGTCGGCCCCCCCCTCCCGTGCGTTGGCGAGAAAGCTCAGCTGCATTTGCCCAACGAGCGGATGAACAATCCCCTCCAAACGCGCCATCGCGTCTTTGTCGTCTAGCACGCGGTCGCGTAGCACAGCCCGATCGACGCCGCCGTCCTCGTCGATAATTCCAGGAAACGCCGCCTCCAACGGCGCGACCGCCGCGCCGCCCGGCTGGTAGAGCCTGTGAACGGCGGCGTCGGCGTCATAAACGGGCACGCCGCGATCGGCGAACATTTCAGCCGTGGTCGATTTTCCCATACCGATAGACCCGGTCAGACCGACAAGGATCATGCGCCGCCCCCGACAGCGGACCGGCAAGCCGCCAGCGCCTGGTCAAGATCCGGCTCAACGCCGAACCATTGGGTGAAACTCTCAGCCGCCTGGCCGACGAGCATGGCGAGGCCGTCCTCAGTTATCCATCCGGCTACACGCGCCGCGCGCAAGGCGTCATCGGCGGCCGCGCCGTACGACAAATCGAACGCGCATTGGCCGGGTCGCGCCTCTGGCCATTGGAGGGCGGTCCCATCGGAATGCCCCGCACTTGTGGCGTTGACGACGAGATCGGCCGATTTGATCGCCGCCTCCAATGCCCGAAACTCCACAATGTCCGCCTCGATCTGCAATGAGTCGACCAGTTCGACCGCTCGCTCCGGCGTCCGGTTGACAATCGTTAGCTGCAGAGAATCGTCGAACCCCAGCGCATAAGCCGCCGCCCGCCCCGCACCGCCCGCACCAATCAAAACCGCCCTTTGAAACTTATCCGTCAAACCGGACTCGCCGGACGAGGTCGCGCGGCCCTGAGACAACCGGCTCAATGCGACGCGAAACCCCGCCACATCCGTGTTGTCGGCGCGCCAGGCGCCGTTATCGTCCAATATCAGAGTGTTCGCGACACCCAGCGCCCGCCCCACATCGCTGATGTTTGAAGCCGCCGCAAACGCGGCGGCTTTGTGTGGCAAGGTGATATTCAGCCCGGAAACGCCGGCCCGGCCGAGCGAGCGCAAGTCTTCCACCACCGAATCGCTTTTAAGATGAAACGCCAAATAGCGCGCATCGACCTGCGCCTCTTGGATCCAAAGATTATGGATGAGCGGCGAAAGCGAGTGGGATACCGGATCGCCCACAACGCCGTAAAGTGCTGTTTTTGCTGAGATGTTGGACGAGTTCATCGCGTTAGAACACCACGATCCCGCAGCCAATCCAGCAGCGGCAGCAACGGCAGCCCGAGGATCGAAAAGTAATCGCCTTCGATTTTGTTGAACAGCTGAGCGCCCAAATCTTCCAATTGATAGGCGCCAACGCTTGCGAGGATTTTTGGGCCGGCCGCGTCAATATACTGATCCAGAAAGGCGTCCGAAAACGCGCGCATGGTCAGTTTCGGCTTCGCGATATGACGCCAAACGGGCGCGCCGCCTTCGCAAACGACAATCGCGGTTTCTAAGGTGTGGGTTTTTCCACGTAGTTTCAGCAAGTTGTCGCGTGCTTGATCCAAATCCTTCGGTTTGTCGAAAGCTGTCCCGTTCAAATCCAACATCTGATCGCCGCCGACCACCAATCCCGCATGCTTTCGAGAGATTTTCGCAGCCTTCATCTCGGCTAGCACCTCGGCTTGCTCTGCGGTTGATTTTCCTTCCGCGCGCATCCCCGCTTTAACGGCGTCTTCATCGACATTGGCGCCGATTTGGGTGAACGCGAGCCCCGCGCCGGAAAACAATGCGGCGCGCGAGGCGCTTTGCGACGCCAAAATGAGGTCTGTCATCGCTTCTTTTCCGAGATGATGTTGAGCACGCCGGCCGCCGTTTCTTCCACCGATCGGCGACTGATATCAATGGTCGGCCATTTCATGCGGACGAA
>JBCCMB010000075.1:0-12674 GCA_039026555.1 Pseudomonadota bacterium | reverse complement strand
TCGCGATTGTCGCTGCGCGCGGCCGCCCATTCTTTTTTGAGCCGCTGATACCATTTGGCCTGCACATCGATATCGTCGATCCACAGCATGGCTTTTTGATGCGCCATGCCGGTGTTTTGCAGATCCACCATGCGGCCGTCTTGATTGAGGAATTTCAGGGCGGCGGGCTTTAAGATCGGCTTCAGCAGATTGAGCAGCGGCGCGCCGGACCAATAGGTCAATTGCGTGATGCGCGTCTGTTTAGGCCCTTCCGGCGTCAGACATGTGAGCGTGAACAGCCGCGATTTGGCGTTTTCGACCACTTCCCAGCGAAATCCGGGCAATTGAAACTGGATCTCGGTCATCACCTCGCCGCCGAACAGAGCTTTGTAAGCGAGCGAATTGCCGGACGGTTTGTGACGCGCCATCGCCCAGCCGCGCTCGCGCGGCTCAAACTGCTTATGCTTTTCCCGTAGGCCGGTGGACGGCGGACGCCACCACCATTGATTATGAACGAAAGGCACATGAGCGGGGTCCATCAATCCCACCACCGCATCATCCATATGCGCCGCGAACACCGAGTCGACCACAAAGGACGGCTTGTCCGGCAGCGCGCCGAAGTCCGGCGGGTCGACTACTGGTTTCACCTCGCCGCGCGGCGCGTGAGCGACATAGACGAACACCAATCCGTTTGCTTCGTGGATGGGATAGCGCCGCACCTTGATGCGGGAGACGTCCATGGTCTGCTCCGCCACCAGAGACGGCATTAGGCGGCACACGCCGTCTGTTCCGAAACGCCAGCCATGATAAGGGCATTCAACGGTCGGCTCGCCGTTTAAATCGACCTGGCGGCCGGCGGACAAGGGAATGAGGCGGTGCGGGCAGATATCGCGTAAGGCGAAGGGCTCGCCGGTTTTTGTCCGGCCCAGCAAGACGGGCTCGCCCAGGATCATGCGCCGAAACTGCGCGCCGGGCTTCAGCTCTTTCGAGGTCGCTGCGAAGTACCAGCTATCCGTCAGGAAGCCGTCATCCGTCGCGCCCGGGGAGCCGCGCGATTGAGCTGAGGAAGCGCCATCCGCCATACCCCCTTAATCCTATCGTTATGCGGCGACCGCAAGAGGTCGGCGTCATTCGCTCGCCACCATCATCATGAGCTGCGCATAACCGAGCGCCACGCGTCCGACGTTTTCAACGGACAAGCGCTCGTCGGCGCCGTGCGCGCCGCCGGCCGCGTCCGACGCCATCGCGGCGCACCTGTTCGGGCCTGTTTGACAGATGAATGCGAACATTCACAATCGCCCGCGCAGTCCGTGCAAGATTGCGCGGCTGAGCGTCGATTTAAGTCTGGGTTAGCCCAGCGTTTTCGATACGTACTGCCAGATGGCGACGCCGCCCGCCGTCAACATCACCAGCGTAGAGAGCATCGCGCCAATAGTCCGCAGCGGCGGCGTGACGTCGTCGGCTTTTAATCCCAGGGGATGAGCGATGCGCGCAAGGATGAATGCGCCCCCTAGACCATGCAGCAGCGTGGGGCTGGCGCCTCCAAGCTCTATGGCCGCCATGGCGAGCAAGGTGAGCGCAGCCGTTTCCAACAAATTGCCGTGGGCGCGCATACGGGTCGCCAATTCCATATCGTCGCCATGCAGAATGGAGATCCGCTTGGCGCCGCGATAAAGGCCGACGCGCATTCCTAAAATTCCGGCAAGAAGAATGGTGAGGCCGATATAGAGGCCAGTGATCGGTATCATGTCGCAGCCCTCCCAAGCTGTGTGATCGCGAGGGTGCGTGTTGGCGTCTCACAAGACAAGAGCTTAGGTTTGCGGCGCGCCGGCGTCCTGCAAGGCGCGCATGCGCGCGTGGTCGCTAACGCGTCAAATGCCATAGCCGACAAAATGCGGGCCGATCCGATATCCCATGGATTGGGCGGCGCAAACACGTGTCGCCCGCGTGGAGCGCTTAAAAGCGTTTCGCTTTTTCCGATTGCGTCGTCATGGCCAAGCTCCGATGCGGTCGCGAAGACTTATCGCATCGGAGTTTACGGGATCGCCGCCCGTTTCTTGCGCGTGGAAGGCCGCCTAGGCTAAGGGGCCGATTTCAAGCACGTCTTCGACCGTGCGCAGGCCTGGACGCGGCGAGTTCACTAGAACCGCCATATTGCCAGGCAAGTGCTTGTTATCCAGCATTTTTTCGTGCGCTTCAGGAACATCCGACCACGGGAAGACTTCCGACATGCACGGATCAATGCGGCGATCAATCACGAGATCGTTCGCAGCGCTGGCTTGTTTAAGGTTCGCAAAGTGCGAGCCCTGTACGCGCTTTTGCCGCATCCACAAGAAGCGCGCATCCATGGTGAGGTTGAAGCCCGTCGTACCGGCGCAGATCACCACCATGCCGCCGCGCTTCACCACGAAGACGGAGACTGGCATCGTGCTTTCGCCCGGGTGTTCGAACACGACGTCGACATCCTTGCCGTCGGTCAGCTCCCAAATGGCTTTGCCGAACTTCCGGCATTCGCGCATGTAGTCCTTGAACTCTGGGCCGTTCACCTCCGGCAATTGGCCCCAGCAGTTGAAATCCTTGCGGTTGAGCACCCCTTTGGCGCCCATGGACATGACAAAATCGTTTTTGTCGTCATCCGACACCACGCCGATCGCGTTGGCGCCGGTGATGGCGCACAGCTGCGTCGCAAACGAACCCAAACCGCCCGACGCGCCCCAGACGAGCACATTTTGGCCGGGCCGTAGAATATGGGGACGATGGCCGAATAGCATGCGATAGGCGGTCGCGAGCGTCAGCGTATAGCAAGCGGCTTCTTCCCAGGTCAGGTGTTTCGGCCGCGACATCAATTGGCGCGACTGAACCCGGCAGAATTGGGCGAACGAGCCGTCCGGCGTTTCATAGCCCCAAATGCGCTGAGAGGTTGAGTACATGGGGTCGCCGCCATTGCACTCTTCATCATCGCCATCATCCTGGTTGCAGTGGATGACCACTTCATCGCCCGGCTTCCAGCGCGTGACTTTGCGGCCGACCGCCCAAACAATACCCGAGGCGTCGGATCCCGCGACGTGGAAATCCTGCTTATGCACGTCGAACATGGAGACAGGCTCGCCTAGACCGGCCCAAATGCCGTTGTAATTGACGCCAGCCGCCATGACCAGGACAAGCACTTCGTCACTGTCGATCTCAGGAGTCGGCACAACCTCGAGCTGCATCGCCTGATTAGGACGACCTTGGCGTTCACGCCGAATGGCCCAAGCGTGCATTTGCTTAGGAACGTGGAATTCCGGCGGGATTTCACCCATGCCGTAAAGATCTTTTGTTTCGCGTGCGCCAGCGCCGTCGGCCATGTCGCCTCTCCCGTCCGTTATCCCTATGACCCATCTTGATTGCGGGTGCTTAAAATCAAGCTTTTCTCAAGTGCAGCATGATTGCAAGCTTAAATTGCTGCGCTGCAATATCAACGTTTGGCGTATTGTTGACATATGCTCGATTAACCCGGGGGCGGAGCAATAGGGAGGCCTGAGTATGGGCGCAGTTTGCGATTGGGCCTATTTGAACGGCGTTTTTTTGGCGCACGGGCAGGCGCAGATCTCCCCCTTTGACCGCGGATTCCTCTTTGGTGACGCGGTTTACGAGGTGACGGCGGTTTATGGCGGCCGTCTGGTGGACCTTGAGGGCCACCTCGAACGGCTGAAGCGATCCCTAGGCGAATTGTCTCTCTCTCCCGCCCCAGATTTGAATGATATCGCCGCCATGCATCGCGAATTGGTCGATCGTAATAAATTGATCGAGGGCCAGATTTATTTGCAAGTGACGCGCGGCGCGTTTGGCGGTCGCGATTTTGTTGCGCCGGCTCAAGCGCGCCCAACCGTGTTCGCTTTTGCAGAATCCAAGCCCCTGATCGACGTCCCACACGCGAAATCCGGACTGTCGGTGATTTCAACGCCAGATATTCGGTGGTTGCGCCGGGATATCAAAACCACCGGCCTTCTCGCACAGGCTTTGGCGAAAACGAAAGCGGTGGAGGCTGGCGCTGGGGACGCCTGGATGGTCGAGGACGGCCTCGTGACGGAGGGCGCGTCGTCGAATGCTTGGATCGTGACGGCGGACGGCGTGCTGACGACGCGAAACTTATCCAATCGCATTCTCGCCGGGATTACCCGCGGCGCGGTGACGGATCTTTATCCAAACGATGTTCGTTTGGAGGAGCGCGCTTTCTCGCTAGAAGAAGCCTTCGCCGCGCGCGAGGCGTTTCAAACCTCCGCCTCCAGCCTCGTCGCGCCTGTCGTATCAATAGACGGGCGTCCCATCGCAGATGGAACGCCCGGACCGATTACGCGCCGAATTCAAGCGCGGTATTTTGAAAGAATGGGCGTTGAAGCCGATTTGTATTCCGACTGGATCAAAAAGGCAGACTAGCCGCCGAACCGATATCTCGCGCCAATGCTGAAAACAGATTGTTGGTTTTCAATGTCCAGCGTGCCGGGAAAGAGCGAATTGTCTAACTCAACGTCTTCCGTCGCCCGGTACGCGTATTCGCCATAGATCTCCCAGGCGTCTGTCGCGCGCCACGTGGCGCCTGCTTTTATCTGGTAGGCGAATTTCGTCTCGCTATCGTCGATGATGCCGACGCCGGACGGGGAGTAGTCGACCTCGACATCCGCCAAACCGATCCCCGCGCCCACATAGGGCTGGAGCGCGCCGGAAAGATTGAAGTCATAATAAACATTGGCGAACAGCGCGGTTGTGGAGATGTCGCCTTGTCCGTCGGCGACGATATCTGCGACGCTAGCGCCGAGTTGGTCCGCCGAGCCTGTCAGCAACACGGCCGCATCAACGTCATCGATAGAGCCGCCGCCAATTGTAACGTTCGAATGCGTGTCCACATCCGCGTCGGTATAGGTCAACTCAACGCCGGCGCGCAGTCCGTTGTCGATCCGGGCTCCAAATTCCGCGGAGAGCGCCAGACCATCGTCAAACTCAGTCGACCATCCATAAGGCGTACCCGCGTCGATAGGCGTGCCGAAGGGAATAGCTGGAGCGCCGTTACCTGTGGTGAAAGCGCCTGATGAGCCTGAATTGTCGCTATCGCTTTGGGCCGCGATACCGATGGAGCCGCCGACATACCATTCTTGCGCTTGCGCGCTAGCGGCGCTGAGAACGGCGGCGAGCCCGGCCGCGGCGAGAAGCTTATACACCATCTGAAACCCCTTTCTGTGGCGAACAATGAGGGGTCACGACGCCCCCCAATGATCTGTGATGTACAATTAATTATCCTATTTGCAATAGAATAAGTTATGAAATTTTTGTGAGGTCTGAGCGGCGCTCCCTAGCGGCAGGCTTGTCGAGCGCCTTTGATCGCGGCATGCTGCACTGCAATAACTGGGAGGAGCCTCAGATGGGCGAGAAGACCTATCAGCACGCGCCGGATAAACCGTGGATTTTCCGCACCTATGCAGGCCATTCGACCGCCAAAGAGAGCAATGCGCTTTACCGCAAGAATTTGTCCAAGGGGCAAACCGGTCTGTCGATCGCCTTTGATCTGCCGACGCAAACCGCCGTCGATGCGGATCATGTCCTAGCGAAGGGCGAAGTCGGCAAGGTCGGCGTGCCGATCGGACATCTGGGCGATATGCGCACCCTGTTCGACCAGATACCCGTCGCCGAGATGAACACCTCGATGACCATCAACGCGCCCGCCGCATGGTTGTTGTCGCTTTATGTCGCGTTAGCGGACGAGCAAGGCGCGGATCGCAAGACCCTGCGCGGCACCACTCAAAACGACATCATCAAGGAATATCTCTCGCGCGGCACCTATGTGTTTCCGCCCAAACCTTCCATGCGGTTGATCGCGGATATGGTGAGCTGGTGTTACACCGAGACGCCGAAATGGAACCCGTTAAACGTGTGTTCGTATCATTTGCAGGAAGCGGGCGCGACGCCGGAACAAGAGCTGGCCTACGCGTTGGCGACCGCGTGCGCGGTGTTGGATGCGGTCAAAGCGGGCGGCCAGGTTCCGGACGAAGATTTCGCGATTGTGTACGGCCGGATCTCCTTCTTTGTGAATGCGGGCGTGCGGTTTGTGACCGAGCTTTGCAAAATGCGCGCATTCGTCGATTTGTGGGAAGAAATCGGTCGCGAACGCTATGGCGTGACGGACGAAAAGGCGCTGCGCTTTCGCTATGGCGTGCAGGTGAATTCGCTGGGCCTCACCGAGCCGCAGCCGGAAAACAATGTTTACCGCATTCTGATTGAAGCTTTGGCCGTGACCTTGTCCAAGCGGGCGCGATGCCGCGCGTTGCAATTACCCGCTTGGAACGAAGCCCTCGGCCTTCCGCGTCCTTGGGATCAACAATGGTCCCTGCGATTGCAGCAGATTTTGGCGTTTGAGACCGATCTTCTGGAATACGAAGACCTGTTCGACGGCTCTCATGTGGTGGACGCGCGGACAAACGATTTGGCGGATGGCGCGCGCGCGGAGCTGTCAAAGATTGATGAGATGGGCGGCGCCGTCGACGCCGTCGACTACATGAAATCCGAATTGGTGGCGTCCCAAACCGCGCGCGTACGCGGCATTGAAGGCGGCGACCAGATTGTGGTCGGCGTCAACAAATACGAGACCACTGAGGAAAGCCCGCTCTCCGGCGGCGACGACGCGATTATGACCGTCGATCCCATGTTGGAAAGCGCGACGATTGAAAGCCTGCGCGCCTGGCGCAAAGCGCGCGATGGAGCTGCGGTGGAAACCGCGCTGGAAAACTTAAAAGCGGCGGCCCAGGAAGGGCGCAACATCATGCCGGCCTCGATCGAGGCGGCCAAGGCCGGCGTCACCACGGGCGAATGGGGTCAGGTTTTGCGGGCGACCTTTGGCGAGTATCGCGGACCGACCGGCGTGGCGTTGGTGGTCAATTCCAATGACGCGGAAGACATTGAAGCGGTCAAACAAGAAGTCGAGCGCGTCTCGGACATGCTGGGACGGACCTTGACCTATGTGTTGGGTAAGCCGGGCTTGGACGGCCATTCCAACGGCGCTGAGCAGATCGCAACCCGGGCCCGCGCGTGCGGAATGAACGTGGTTTATGACGGCATTCGCTTCACGCCAGAAGAAATCGTGCAACAGGCGATCGACGCTGACGCCCATGTGGTCGGTTTGTCGATTCTATCGGGTTCGCACCTGGATTTGGCGCGAGAAACCGCTCGCCTGATGCGCGAAAAAGGGCTCAGTATTCCTTTGGTGGTCGGCGGCATTATTCCGCCAGAGGACGCGTTGGCGCTGAAACAAGTGGGGATCAAGCGCGTCTACACGCCCAAGGATTATCAGATCACCGACATTATGGGCGATATCGTCAAATTGGTGGAAAGCGCGGCTATGGAGCCGGCGGAATAGGTTTGGCGGGATTGGGCCGCCCGGCCAGCCAAACGCCGAACAACACCAACGCTGCGCCGGCCATTTGAACGGGCGTGAGCGCTTCGCCGAAAAGCGGCCACGCGATCAGGCCGGCCGTCACGGGTTGGATAAGCATCAACACCCCGGATATCGCGGCGGGCGTCAGTCCCACCCCGGCGACAATACAGCCCTGGCCGATAGCGTGGGCGAAGAGGGCGAGAAACAGCGGCGCGACGTACCAGCTCAATTGGGGTGAATAAAGCGGCTCTCCCGTCAGTGTGGCGGCGATCGCCGCGACGGGGATTTCCGCCGCCGTCGCCCAGAACATGACGCTGATGGCGTTGGCGGTGCGCCTCGCCAGTCGCGCTGTAATCAGATATCCGGCGACAAACACCGCCGCGAAAAGCGCGAGAAAATCGCCGCGCACGCCGCCGCCGCCGCCCGCTGCGCCGAATGACAGCGCCGCCGCGCCGGCGATGGCGATGGCCGCAGCGATGGGCCAGATTTTTGTCGGACGTTCCTTTAGGATGAACCACGCCGCAAGTCCCGAGCCGACGGCGCCCAAATTGACGATGAACGTTGCGTTCGCGACCGAAGTCTCCAGCAACGCCGCATGCCAGAGCGCGATATCGATCCCAAAAAACACGCCCGCCAACAGCGCTAAAGGCGGGGGGCGACCAAGCTTCAGACCTTGCGACCAGGCGAATGCGGCCAACATCGGTAGGGCGAAAATGTAGCGCCATAGCGCGGTCGCTTGCGGTCCAAATTCCGACAATCGAAGGCCGATCGGCGCGAGCCCAATACCGACGCCGCCAACCACCAACAGGACCGGGCCTAGCCACGCTTTCTGGCGAAGATTGGTCGAAACGTCCGTCATAGGGCGTTCTCGATGCGGTCGCGAATATCCGACGGCGTCGCGCCGCCGTCGCGCAAGGCGCGGATCGACAAGGATTGGTCTCGCTTCGAATAGCGCTTGTTGTCGGATCCGACGAGCAGGCGGTGGTGCCGATAGATCGGCGTGGGCAGGTCTAACAGGCGTTGCAGCAAGACATGGATCGGCGTGGAACTCTCTAGATCCTCGCCGCGAATGACATGGGTCACCCCCTGAAGCGCATCGTCGTGCACGACGGCCAGATGATAACTCGGCGCGCCGTCCTTTCGCCACAACACAACATCGCCTGCGCCGTCCGGCAGCGCCTGGCGTGCTCGCGGCGTGCGCCGGTCCGCGCCTTCTTCATAGTATGACAGCGTGTCATATGTCTCGCCCAATCCCTCTTTCGCGCGCGCCAAGGACAGACGCCAAGCATAGGGCGCGCCGGCGTCGAGTTTTTCGCGCTCTTCGGCTGGTGTGAGCGGCGTTGCGGGGCCGCGATACACAATTCCGACGCCTTCAATCGCGACGTCGTCGTCGGCAATCCCGCGCGCGATGCGTTCCGCCTCAATCTCCGCCCGGCTTTTGAAGCATCGATAGACCAATCCACGCGTTTCGAGCGATTTCAGCGCTTGGCGATAATCGTCGATATGGTCGGATTGGCGACGGACGGGCGTGTCCCAATTCAGTCCCAGCCAGGCCAAGACGTCTAAAATCGAGTCGGTGTATTCCGCTCGGCAACGTGTGTGATCGACATCTTCTATGCGCAGCAGGCATCGTCCGCCGACCGCGCGCGCCGCCTCGAAGGCGAGCATGGCGGAATAGGCGCTGCCCAAATGCAAGTCGCCAGTGGGGCTGGGCGCAAAGCGGGTGATAAAATCCGTCATTCGTGACGCCCCTAGCGCGGCTTGTCGGCGTCATCAATGTGCAATCGACGCTGACGCCGGGTCCATCGTTCTTAAGTAAGCTCAAAAGCGCTTGCAGACGCCGCGACCGCGTCGCAGGCTTTGGGCATGGACGTCACTGATCAATCCCAGTTGACCCGCGCCATGGCTCAACTGGCCGAGCGGGATGAGGCGCTCGGCGCGGCCTACGCCGCCGTTGGATGTCGCCCATGGCGGACGCGTGAGGGCGGCTATGCCGGGCTTGCCCGCATTATCGCGTTTCAACAGCTCTCCACCAAAGCGGCGGCGACTATTTGGGGACGAGTGGAGGCGCAGCTTGACGTTGTTGCGCCAGACGGCGTGCTGGCGGCGAGCGAAGACGAGCTGCGCGCCTGCGGCTTGTCGCGTCCCAAAATCCGTCATTTGCGATCTATCGCGGAAGCTGTGGAGACGGGCGCGTTGGACTTTGTCCGCGTCGCCGACGCCTGCGATGACAATGCGCGCACAGAATTGGTGGCGGTAAAAGGGATCGGCCCCTGGACCGCCGACATCTATTTGATGTTCGTACTCGGCCGATGCGACCTCTTTCCGCACGCGGATATCGGGCTTCTAGAAGCCTACCGGATGTTGACGAATGCGGAAGAAAAGCTGACGCCGAAAGCGTTTTTAGAGCGCGCCGAGGCCTGGCGGCCTTATCGCGGGGTCGCAGCGCACTTGCTTTGGTCCTATATAAACGCCGTTAGGGATGGAGAGGTCGGCGGCGTCTAGGAGGCGTGCGAGCGTCATAATCTTGTCGTCGAGAATCGCTTAACGTCCCGGCGAATCGATGGATGATCCATTGATTGAAAGACGAGCTGGCCGCAGACCGCTGTTGCGGTCGCGGCCCTAGGATAAGGGGTACGCAATGGCCGAAGTTTTGGCGAAGCCGCTTGTCGGTTGGCCGGCCTTGGTGCTGAACGCAGATTTTAGACCCTTGTCCTATTATCCGCTGTCCTTGTGGCCCTGGCAGGAAGTGGTGAAGGCGGTCTTTTTGGAACGGGTGGATGTGGTTGCGCAATACGACCACAAAGTGCACTCGCCATCCTTTGAAATGCGTCTGCCCAGCGTCATCGCTTTGCGTGATTATGTGCGCCAGGATCGGCCGCCCGCGTTTACGCGCTTCAATCTCTTCCTGCGAGACGGCTTCAAATGCGTCTATTGCGGCTCGCCGGATGATTTGACGTTTGACCATGTCGTCCCTCGCTCAAAAGGCGGACGGACGAGCTGGGACAATATTGTGACGGCTTGCAGTCCCTGCAATTTGCGCAAGGGCGGTCGCATGCCCAATGAAGCGAAAATGCATCCGGCGGTGAAGCCGGCGCGCCCAACCGCGCATCGTTTGCAAGAGATCGGGCGGCGTTTTCCACCCAACCATTTGCATGAAACCTGGATGGACTATCTCTATTGGGATGTCGAGCTGGAGGGATAGCGCCCTCCAGCGTTTTTTGTCCGCATCGCCGTTTTATATGTCCGAACAGATTGAAGCCGACAAATCCGCCGCCGCCGCGCGCATCTTGGGTCCACTCGGCGCTTACAGCCTTGTCCTTTTGGGAATGGCGCCTTTCTTCGCGGGTGCGATCGGACTTTGGCGTTATTCCTGGCGTTGGGGCGGCGAAGGCGACCCGTTGCGCTTTCAGCTCTTTGGCGTGGTGCTGCTCGGTTATGGCGCGGTGATATTGAGCTTTTTAGGCGGTGTTCGATGGGGCGTAGAGCTCGCCAACAGACCGGATCACCCACGCACCCAAGTGCTGGTCTTGTCTGTCTTGGGCGCTTTGTTTGGCTGGGTGCTTGTGGTGCAAGGCGTTATGGTGCGGGCGTCGCCGGGCGTGTTCGCCGCTTTTGCGCTCGCCTTTTTGCTGCACCTGACCTGGGATGCGCAAAGCGCTGATCTTCCAAAATGGTTCAAGCGTTTGCGGTTCATCGCGTCGAGCGCCGCGGCGATCAGCTTCTTGGCCGCAGCAAGCTTGTTGACCTAGCGCTTTAAGTCTTGGTCCCGCGCCGGGTTTAGATTTTTTCGGTTACTTTGATCGCGAGCCGGCAGCCTAGCTTTATTGCGGCGGATAAGACCGGATACCCTGGCGCTTCATGTGCGCCTTCTTCGACCGCTAAGTCCTTGTGCGCAGTTTCCTCGTCGCGAAACTTGGCGAACATTGCGGATAATTCCGTTTCGCCTTTGGCCTCCAACTCGCGAACCTGATCGTCGTAATGCCCCTCGATCACGCTTTCGACCGCTTCTGTGCAGGCGTGGGCCGCCTTTTCCCCCAGCAGCGCCGTCGCAACGCCCAATCCGAAGCCAGCGGCGTTCCACAAGGGCGCCATCGCCGTCGGGCGCACGCCCCGCTCCAGGATCAATTTGTCAAACGCGTCCAGATGCGCCTGTTCTTCAGCTTCCATCTGCGCCAATTGCTCGGCGATGCGGCGCTTTCCGGAGCGGCGTTCAAACACCGCGCGTTGGCCGCGATAAATCGCCACCGCCCCATATTCGCCGGCATGGTCGACGCGCACCATTTCTTCGGTGCGCTTAGGATAGGGTTTCGGCGCGCTCATTAGCGGTCTCCTCGGAGATAGGGCGTCGCGCCGAGATAAAACTAACGCCCGCGAAACCGATCGACGCCAGCGCGTTCCAGCCTGCGAGCGACAGGCCCAGGAAGCGCCAGGGCGCTTCAGTGCATGAGCCGATGACCATGGGCTTTGACAAATCGTCTAGCAAGCCCCCGTCGAGCCCTTCGGTCGAGCCGGCGACACATGTGTCCGGCGCGGGAAAAACACCCCACTCGACGCCGGCGTGATAGGCGGCGACGCCCGCGCCGGCGAGAAAGATCACGCCGAGCAGCGTGTTCAATGTCGGCAAAAGGCGCGCAAACGGCCAGCGCCAGCTGACAAAAAGACCCGCAATTGCAAGCCCTGCGGCCGCCCAATAAACCTCTCTTTGCCGCAGACACAGCGTGCAGGGAAACAAATGGACAAAGGTTTCAAAAGCATGCGCCGCCGCAATCATGAACAGCGACAGCAAGATCGCCGCGTAAGGCCATCGAACGGGTGTGGGTGGGGAAGCTAACATCGTCATAGGTTTTAACTACCCTCATTGAAGTGCGCCGCAAATGCGACGAAGCGTCAAAAGACACCCGTGAGGATAGACGCGCCAAAGACCGCCACTGCGACGAGGCTTGTCACCCAGGCGGCTCCCAGCGCTAAGCCGCCAGTCGTCAGAAGACCGTCACGCTCCATCAATCCGAAAGAGACCAAGGCGACGGCGAATCCCGGCACGGTATTGGTTCCTGGAAGGGGCGTTAGAATTGAGACGCAGAAGAGGCATAATAGCGCGCCGATGACCGGGTCCGCTTTTCGGCCGGTCAGAAAGCTAAATCGCGGCTTTGCAATGGCCTCGGCCCAGCCGAAATAGCGCCGGCCGCCGCGTGCTGTTTGAGCAAGCGCATCTTTGCTAATGCGCCTTTCCGCAAATTTTTCCGGAAGCCACGGCGCGGGTCGACCCAACGCCATCTGCGCGGCCAAT
>JBCCMB010000074.1:0-13093 GCA_039026555.1 Pseudomonadota bacterium | reverse complement strand
TCGAAGCGCGCACGAAAGAGTATGAAGACCGTTTCGCAAATCCGTTTGTGGCGGCGTCGAAAGGCTATATCGACGACATTATCAAGCCGCACTCCACCCGCCGCCGGGTCGCGCGCGCTCTTCGCACCTTAAAGAACAAAGACGTGCGCAATCCTGAAAAGAAGCACGATAATATTCCGCTGTAAGCGGCGGCTTTGGTCGCAATTGTAGAGGCGCGCCGGCGGTCAAACCGGCGCGCCTTTTGATTTTAGAACGGGACGCTGAGCGTAATATTGGCGTCGTAGGCGTCTGCATCGTCCCGCCCGAAAACGCCGCCGGCGTTGACGTCCAGCCGAATGCTATCAGCCAGAGTGACCCCAAGTCCGGCGCGAACGTCGAACACGTCGGGTTCTAGCGTCAGAGCATCCGTCTTGAAGCTGATGGGCGCTTCGTCGGGCGTGACGGTGATGGTGCGTTCGTCGTCCTTCAAATCCATCGAGTAGACCGCGCGCAAGTAAGGTTCGAACCCGCCTGCGCTTCCAGAGAACTCCGCACCCAGGAAGGCGCGATACGTCTCAAGGGTCTGGCCGCCAAAGCGGAAAGCTGTTGAATTGTCGCCGTCCGTATAGCCGCCGATCTCGATCTTGTTGAACGACAGGCCGCCGACCGGTCCTAAAAACCAATCCGCAAGCGCTGCGTCCCATGCCGCCTCGCCAGCGAAGCTCAACACGTCGCCATCTGTGCTGCCGACGTTCGTTCGCATCAGCTCTCCTAATTGAACCGTTCGCGTGATGTCGTCGAATTCCATCTCGCCAAAGTTGAGCTGCCCGCCCCAGCGAATGGCGTCGTGTTGTCCGCGGACATAGCCGGTAATGAGAAAGCCCGAGGTCTCGTATGCGCCGGTCGCGGCGCTGAAATCGCCGTCACCGTCGATAAACGACACGGCCGCGCCAAAGCCGACGTTTTGTGACACGCTGCTGTCGAAGCCGGCCGTGATCACGGTCGAATCGTTTTCTAGCCCAGCGCCGGGCGCGCCGCCGTCGATTTCGATATTTGCGATCGAGACGCCGCCGAACACGCGCGATCCGTTATCGCCTTCGCCGCCCTGCCGCATTTGGGCGCTTGCGAGGCTTTGCGTGTGCATCAGCACATTTTCCGCCACATAGGACAATTGCCCGATCTGGCTTGGCGCGCGCAGCGCCGCCGCGGCCATATTGCCCTGAATGGCCTGAAGCCGGCCGCCAGGGTGGACGCTGTCGGCCAAAGCGTAGGTGAGGTTGGCGTCCGGCGTGACGAGGTCCGCTGGCGTGCAGGTTAGGGCCGACCCGTTAGTACAGGCGATATCGGTCACATTGACGAAGCCGAACGCTGCGGGGTCGGCGAGCACTTCTAAGAACAGCTGATCCACATCCAAATAGAGCGCATTTGTGCCCAGAGACGCGAGTGTGGCGTCCAGCGCCTGGTTGTAGGGATCGGTTAGCTGTAGATTGCCGATCAGCACCGTGCCCGCGCCAGCGTCGACCAAGCTTTGCGTCAAGCCGCCAAGGCTGACCGCCGCGTCGATAAACTCATCGACCGTGGCGCGGCCGTCTTGCAGGGCGAACAGATCATTACCGCCGCCTTGGATCGTCACCAAATCCCCGGCGCCGAGCGTCCCGCCTCCGGCGAAGAAATTGTTGATCTGGCTTGAGATCTCGAGCTGGGTGAATGGCGGGATGGGTTGGGGCGCGGTCACGCGCGCGCCGCCCTCGGCGAAGTTCAAGCCGCCAACTGCAACAGATGTCAGTTCAAGGCCGAATTGCGCGGCCATAACTTCGACCCATACGGGGTCGGGGTTGGTTGTGAAGCGCCCTTCTGTTGGCACGAACGCCGCGTAGCGTCCGCCATCCGACAGGCTGTCGCCGAAGGTGATTTGGCGCGTGAATTCTTGCGCTTGAGCCGAATATGAAAAACCTGCAGCGACAGCCACAGCTGCGCTTGCCGCTAGAAGGCGACTTGAGAACTTTGACATTTAACTTCCTCCCTAATCCGTACCTTCGAACCCAAACTTGTGTCGGGCTTTCCGAGGTAGGACGGATTTAGAGCGTGTGCCGCTTGTGGCGAGGGGTCAAGTCACAGGCGCCGTTGGGACGCTAAAGCCAGGCCGTCTAACGTTACGGCATTGCCCGTTAACCAGACAATTCAATCAGGCAGGATGCGATCGCGTCGGGAGTCGCGTCATGGGTGAAAAACGTTTTCAGTTTCCAGTCCTTATCCATCAGATAAAGAATGGATGTGTGATCCATGGTGTATCCGGCCGTGCTGTCCGGATCCTCGATCCGCGAATAGCTGGCGGCGAAGCTGGTCGCCATGGCTTTGATGGCCTCGTCTTCGCCGGTTAAGCCGGCGATGTCTTCAGGAAAACCTGAGCTCTTAATGTAAGCGGCCATAGCTTCCGGCGTGTCGCGCTCCGGATCGACGGACACCAACAAAGTGCGCGGAGGTTCTACGCCGTCCGGCAGTTGCTCCAGAGCTCGACCGACGCCGTAGAGCGTGAACGGGCATACGTCCGGACAATATGTGAAGCCGAAATAGACCAATGCATCTTTATCGGCATAGGCCGCTTGCGTGACCGCCTCGCCTCTATGATCGACGAGCTCGAACGGGCCGCCGATCTCAGCATAGCTTCGGGTCGCGCAACCGGCTTGTACATTTTGCGCGGCCGGCGAGGTCTCGCTTGAGCAGGCGACCAGCGAAAAGGCGACGATAAGCGTTGCGGCTGTGTTTTTCATGGGCCGTAGCTATGCACGGCCGCTTTGGTTTTGAAAAGCGGCGTCTAGACGCGGGGATAGCCGCTTGCCGAGAGCGCCGCCCGGCCTATGGTGACGCGCATGTCCGAACGACAAGATCTTTCCGGCGCCGCCAGGCCGACGATCGAAGGCCGCGCACGCTCTCCGCGGTTTTTTTTCGACTTGGCGCCCGAGGGGCTAAAAAGTGTTGGATCCGCCTTTGGACGGACTCGAATTCGAACGCTGGTCACCCTGCGTTGGATCGCTGTGGCGGGCCAGGCGGCCGCTGTTTTGCTCGTCTATTACGGTCTTGGTTTTCAGTTGCCTTTGGCGGGATGCCTGGCGGCGATTGCGGCGTCGGCATGGCTGAACATCTTTTTAACAGCGGCGTTTCCCGCTCAGCGATTGGCCAGCCAATTGGAAACAGCGGCGCAATTGGCCTTCGACATCGCCCAAGTTTCCGCGTTGATCGCGCTGACAGGGGGGCTTCAAAACCCCTTTTTATTGATGATTTTGGCGCCGGTGACCGTCGCGGCGTCACGATTGTCCCCGCTTTATGCGGGCGCTTTGTCGCTCCTTGGTCTGATTTGCGCGGCTGGCATGCCGTTGTTCGCCCTGCCATTGCCTTGGCGCGAGGACGATGCGCTAATGCTCCCCGACATCTATCAATGGGGGCAATTCGCGGCGGTCTCGATCGGCCTGCTCTTTTTTGCGATTTCGGCTTGGCGAACCGGCCGAGATGAAGCGCGTTTGGTGTCCGCGCTCGATGCGGTGCAAGCTGTTTTGGCGCGGGAGCAGCGCTTGTCGGCGCTTGGCGCGCTAGCGGCGGCGACCGCTCATGAATTGGGAACGCCGTTGGCGACCATCCATCTTGTGGCGCGAGAATTGGCGCGGGGCGTCAAACCTGGCGATCCACTGCATGAAGACGTCACGCTTATCGCGGAACAGGCGGAAAGATGCCGGAACATATTGGGGCAGATATCGCAACAGGGCGAAGCTGACGACATCATCCACGCGCGCATGCCGATCACCGCGCTCATTGACGAGGTGTCATCGCCCCACAACGGCCGCGGCGTCACGATCGATTTGACGAGCGCGCCGCTGTCTGACGCGCCGGATGCGGAACGCCGTCCCCCCGTGGTCTGGCGAAGTCCGGAAGTTCTGCATGCGCTGGGCGCGTTTGTAGAGAACGCTGTGAGTTTCGCCGAAAAAACCGTCTTTGTCGCCGCGCGTTGGTCGGATGACGAGATCCGGCTTTATGTCTCCGATGACGGTCCAGGGTTTTCCGCTTCTGTCCTTCCGAAACTGGGCGAGCCCTATTTGAGCGATCGACGGGAAGACCAAGCCGGCGGCGGGATGGGGTTGGGGTTCTTCATCGCCAGGACCTTGTTGGAGCGGACCGGCGCGCGGATTACGCCTTACAATCGTTCAGCGCCGGATCATGGCGCCGTTATCCGCATATCTTGGCCGCGCGAAGCCATAGAAGTGCGGGATTGGACAGATCGTCGCACTTGATACGATAGTGGAGTTTGTCGCCCCATATGTAAGTTGATGGATAGTATCCGGAGCCGGCCATGGACGCTGATATTGATGTCGACCCGCGTGTGAAAGCGCTTGAAGACCGGACTTTGATGGTATTGGACGACGACGCCCCTTTCAGAGGTCGAATGGCGCGGGCGCTGACGCTGCGCGGCTTTACGGTGTCGGCGGTTGGAACCGTATCTGAAGCGCTTGAAGTTGCGAAATTGAACCCGCCTGCATTCGCTGTGATTGATTTGCGTCTCGAAGACGGCTCCGGCTTGGATGTTGTTGAGGCGCTTCACCGATATCGCGATGACGCCAGCGCGGTTATTCTCACCGGCTATGGCGCAATCGCCACGGCGGTGGCTGCGGTGAAAGCAGGCGCGGTCGACTACATGCCGAAACCCGCCGACGTAGACGACATCGTCAAAGCGCTGATCGCTGATAAAGATCAAAAGCCCGACCCGCCGGATAATCCCATGTCCGCCGACCGTGTCCGGTGGGAGCACATTCAACGGGTTTATGAATTGTGCAATCACAATGTCTCGGAAACGGCGCGTCGCCTGAACATGCACCGTCGGACGCTACAGCGTATTTTGGCTAAACGCGCGCCGCGCTAGGGCATTTTCGACCCGAGCCGGGCTTCATAAATGTCGTACCAATCGCGCCTGGACAGTGAGATATGAACGGCGCTGGCGGCTTCTTGGATACGCGCCGGCGTTTGCGAGCCGATAATCGGGATGACCTTTGCGGGATAGGTGGTCAAGAAAGCCAGCGCGATCTGCGTGCGCGAGGCGTTATAGGCGTCCGCCAATCGATCAAGCGTTGCGATTAAGGCGGCGAAGCGCTCCGCATCGTCAGTTTTCGAAACCTCGCCCGTGGCGAGACGGCCGCCCGCGAGCGGCGACCAGGCGAGACAGGCGGCACCTGTTTCCTGGCATTGGTCCAGGATCCCATTGGAGAGCGGCGCAACTTCCCAAGCTGAAAATTCCGGCTGATGGCTCACTAAAGGCGAATCTAGGTGCGCTTGCAGCGCGCGAAACTGGGCTGGCGTGTAGTTGGACACGCCGATAGTTTTGGCTTTCCCGCTCGCAAGAATGTGGTTCAGCGCGCGCGCTGTTTCCTCCGCGGACGCGAGCAAATCCGGCCGATGCACTTGATAGAGATCGACGTAATCGGTGTTGAGCCGTTTGAGGGAGGCCTCACACGCGCCGACGAGATAGTCGAATGAGGCGTCATAGGGCTTGGGCAATGCAACGCCGCCTTTTGTGGCGACCACAAACTGATCTCGCAAATGCGGCGCATCTTTGAAGACCGCGCCCAATTGCGTTTCCGCAGCGCCGAAGCCGCCCGGCGTTCCGAAGCCGTATATGTCGGCCGTATCGAGGAAATTGAGTCCCGCCTCGCCGACCGCATCGATCTTGGCGCGCGCTTGCGGCGGCTCGTCTCCCAAAAAACGCCAGCAGCCGAATGCGATGGCGCTGACGGACAGCACGCCGTCGCCTAGGGTCACACGTTTCACGGCGGGCCTCCAAAGGATGATGGAGCGCCGCGTTACACCGGCCTGGCGCGTCTATGCAAGCCTTATTGTGGACTAGGCGGCTTTTGCAATTGAAGGCGTGAAGACCAGAGCGACGCCATTATTGCACCAACGCTGGCCCGTGGGGCGTGGGCCGTCATCAAACACATGGCCCTGATGTCCGCCGCAACGGACGCAGTGATACTCCGTGCGCGGATAAAAGAGTTTTCGATCGACGCTTGTGCCCAATCGATTGGGTATCGCTTGATAGAAGCTCGGCCATCCCGTTCCGCTGTCATATTTGTGTGCTGAGGAAAACAGCGTCAGCCCGCATCCCGCGCAGGAATACCAGCCGTCGCGTTTTTCAGTGTTAAGCGAGCTGGTGAAGGCTCGCTCGGTGCCGTCCTGGCGCAGAACTTTGAACGCGGCGGGCGATAAGCGTTCTTCCCAGTCCGCTTGGCTGAGCGTCGCCCATTCTTCATCGGTCCAATCGGGAAATCCGGGCGCTTGTAGGGGCGCGTCCAAATTCGAAGCGGCGACAAGCGCGCCTTCCGCATTGCTGGGGCGCGCTAGGAAGGAAGCGCCAATTGCTGCGCCGCCGGCTGAAAGGCCAGCCAACATGAGGCTGCGTCGAGACGTGTCAAAATCTGCCATTCCGACAAGATGGGGTGAAAGAAGTTGGTCGTCGAACCACAAAGGCGTGAGCTCGGCGTGTGCTCAGTCGGCCGCTATTGGATCGCCGCCAAAGAGCGCGGCGTATTCCGGCCGCAAATCGCTCGCGAACACGCCTTGCGGAACGGTGACCACGTAAGGACCTTCCGCATATGCGCCGACAGCGTAGGGCGGATAGTAAATCCGCGCGCCGCCAAACTTTTCCGCTTCGCTCGACGCTGTCAGAGCAACGATGGGCGTTTCCGCGCCGGCGTTGGCGCCTTCGCCG
Organism: Pseudomonadota bacterium; assembly: GCA_039026555.1. Classification (GTDB taxonomy): domain Bacteria; phylum Pseudomonadota; class Alphaproteobacteria; order Caulobacterales; family Hyphomonadaceae; genus JBCCMB01. The sequence continues at coordinate 6,366 of JBCCMB010000074.1, read as the reverse complement.
ATACAGACAATGGGCTCGCCATAAATGGTCGCCTCGCTGATTCGCGCTTGTTTTTCCGCCTTCAAGCCTTCGCAGAGCGCGATGACAAAGGCGGGCGAGGGCGAACGTCTGGGGAGGAACATGTCATTGAAGCTGATCCGGTCGCCTGTGCCCGCGTTCGCGATCAGCGTTTCAAACTCAACATTGCCATGAGCGCCGCCGGTGTAGATGTAGCTGTCGCCGGCGAAGCTGACGATGTCCCCGGCCCGCGCCGTCTCGCGCCAAGTGATGTTGACGTCCCACGGATTGGGATCCAGCCCGTCAGCGATATCGGCGCTGTAGGCCATTTGCGCGTTGGACTTCATATTGTTGAGAAAGTCGGATGCTTCTTGCCGCAAGCCTGACAGCACAGGATCGGCGCGTGCGCCGGGCGGGAAGGTTGCTTCAAACGTCAGTGTGGAGTCCTGGTAAGCAAGGATTTCCGCGAACACCGTCGCGCTATTGTCGTCGAGCGCGGACGTTGTCGGCGCCGACGCGGGCGGCGCGGCGACCTCTTCGGACGGCGCAGGGGCCGGGGCAGGCGCTGGCGTGGGCGTATCCGGCGGCGGGGCGATGGGTTCGGGCGGCAATTCCACGCTGGGAAGAGACGATTGCGCGTCCATTAAGTCATAGCTCTCGCTAGACGTCGCCATAATGATCGACACGCCGGCGGTAAGAACGCCGGTTGCAACTGCGATCACGGCGCCGATCGTGGTCCCGTCCAGGTTTTTCTCCGACATTCCGCGCTCCCGCTCGCAAGTGGCTGATAAGCCTATGCCTTAGTTCGCTGCGGCGATGAAGCCCCAGGCCAGAACGAGCAGCAAGCCCGCCTCGCGATTAGATTTGAAGATCGGCAGCGCCGCGGCGCCCATGTCCGGTGAGATCCGCGAGGTTTGCCAGGCCAAATGCATCGCGAATAAGGCGGCGCCTAGCAAACCGAAAGAAGGACCAGCAAGCCAGGCGGCGAGCGCAACGCCGGCCGCTGACAGGGCGTAGCTCAACCCGATGGCTAATTGAACGCGTCCGCCAAATCGTCGCGCTGTTGATTTGACCCCGATCAGCGCATCGTCCTCCTTGTCCTGCAGCGCGTAGGCCGTGTCATAGCCCAACGTCCAAAGCGCCAAAGCGAGATAGAGAATGATATCGGCCGCATCCAGACGTCCACGCGCCGCCGCCGGCGCGACCAAAGCGCCCCAATTGAACGTAAGCCCGAGCCAAGCTTGGGGCCACCAGGTGATGCGCTTCATCAAGGGGTAGGCTGCGACCAGCGGGATCGCGCCCAAAGCGATGATTTGCGCCAAAGGCGGCAGCGCCAGCAGAACGCCTAAGCCGGCCAAGCATTGAAGGCCCAGCCAGAGGGCGGCTTGTTTCAGGCTGACGGCGCCGGACGCCAGAGGTCGATCGGCTGTACGAGCCACTTGGGCGTCGATATCCTTGTCCAGCATATCATTGTAAGTGCAGCCCGCTCCCCGCATCGCGATCGCGCCGATCGCAAACAGAGCGGCGTATCGCAACGTGTCGAAGGTCAGACCATTGTCGAGGGCTGCGAAGGCCAGGCCGATCCAACAGGGCAATCCCAGCAGCCAGAAGCCCACAGGACGGTCATAGCGCGATATGCGCAAATAGGGCTGCAGGCCCGCCGGCGCGCGGTCGACCCAGTTTTGAACCGCATCCATAGGCGCGGACGGCGTGCGTTGGGTCGTCATGTCCGCGTAAGGCTCCTTTGGATGGTGATTTAGACGGCTTGGCGCTGATCAATGAGTGCGGCTATAGCGATGGCGTCATGAGCACGCCGCCCCGCCTCTTCGTCAAGGCCGATTTGACGACGCACGCCGTCATCGCACTCGCGCCGGATCAGTCGAATTATCTCTTTCGCGTTATGCGTTTGGAGGAAGGCGATCGCGTGCGCGTGTTCAATGGTCGCGACGGCGAATGGATCGCAAAAGTGACGACTAAAGCGCGCGGTACGGGGATTTTAACAGCCGACGCGCAGACCCGGGCGCAGACCTTCTCTTGCGATCTGCATCTGCTATTTGCACCGCTTAAGAAAGCGCGGACGGATTTCGTTGTCGAAAAAGCCACGGAATTGGGCGTCTCGGTTTTGCACCCGGTTGTGACCACACGAAGCCAATCGGACAAGGTGCGCGCCTCGCGCTTGCAGCGCATCGCCGAAGAGGCGGCCGAGCAGACCGAGCGGATGGACACGCCCTTGGTCCATGAGACCGCCGCGCTAAGCGCGGTGTTAGACGGTTGGCGCGAAGAGCGTGCTTTGTTCTTTTGCGACGAAGCTGGCGATGACGAAGAGGCGCCATGGGGCGGTGAGGACGGCCGCGCGCCGCCGATGATTGAAGCGCTCAAATCGCGACATGCGGGGCCCGCCGCGGTGCTGATCGGTCCCGAGGGCGGCTTTACGCTGGAGGAGCGACTTCACCTTCGAAAACTGCCTTTTGTAACGCCGGTATCTTTGGGGCCGCGCGTCCTCAGAGCGGAGACGGCGGCGATTAGTGCGCTGACTTTATGGCAATCAATGCTTGGGGATTGGACCTAGAGCGCCTATCTGGGAACGATCCGCGTATCAACCGGCTGGAGGGGCGCGTTATGACCACGCCGACCAAGGATATCGATGAGGCGGCCCCTCGCATTGAGGGCAAGGCGGAATTGGTCGAGCGTTTGGCCGCCGGCTGCAAGCCGAAAGCGGATTGGCGGATCGGTACGGAGCACGAGAAATTCGGCTTCCTGATCAAGGACAATCAACCCGTCCCCTATGAAGGCGAGGCGTCTATCCGCGCGATGTTGGACGGGCTCGCCCAGCGGTTTGGGTGGACGCCCATTGTCGAAGGCGGCAATCCGATCGGCCTTAAAAAAGACGGCGCGTCGATCAGTTTGGAGCCTGGCGGTCAGTTCGAACTCTCCGGCGCGCCCTTGGAGCATATTCACCAGACCTGCAATGAAGTCGGCGCGCATTTGCGCGAAGTACGCGAAATCGCCGACGAGATTGGGATCGCGTTTTTGGGGCTCGGCTTTTCGCCGCTTTGGTCGTTGGAAGAGACGCCCATGATGCCCAAGGGGCGGTACAAGATCATGCGCGACTACATGGCGCGCGTCGGCCGTCTTGGTCGGCAAATGATGTTCCGATCCTGCACCGTTCAGACGAATCTGGATTTCTCGTCAGAAGCGGACATGGTCAAGAAAATGCGGGTCAGCCTGGCCTTGCAGCCATTGGCGACCGCGCTTTTCGCCAATTCGCCCTTCGCGGAGGGGCGCACCAATGGGTTTTTGGCCTATCGCGCGCATGTGTGGACTGACACCGATCCGGATCGCACCGGCATGCTCCCCTTTGTTTTTGAAGACGGGTTCGGCTTTGAGCGCTATGTCGATTATGCGCTCGACGTGCCGATGTATTTTGCACGCCGGGGCGGAACCTATGTCGATTGCGCGGGGCTATCTTTCCACGACTTTATGGACGGTAAGCTGGATGTGCTTCCCGGCGACCGGCCGGCGATGGATGATTTTGACGACCATTTGTCGACCATTTTTCCCGAAGTGCGCTTGAAAACATTTTTAGAGATGCGCGGCGCAGACTCTGGTCCCTGGAGCCGGCTTTGCGCGCTTCCGGCCTTTTGGGTAGGTCTTCTTTACGACGAAACCTCATTGGATGCCGCTTGGGACCTTGTGAAGTCTTGGACCGGCGCTGAGCGCGAATCCCTCAGGCGCAATGCGCCGGTAATGGGACTAAAGGCGCCGATCCGCGATCTAACTCTGCAGGACATCGCAAAGGATGCGCTGGCGATCGCGCGCGAAGGATTGAAGCATCGCGCCAAATTGAGCGTAAGCGGAGATGATGAAACAGGGTTTCTGTCGGAGCTGGAAGAAACCGCAAAAACCGGCCTGACGCCGGCGGAGCTGCTTCTAGAAAAATACGAGAATGAGTGGCGGCGCGACATCTCGCGCGCCTTTGTGGAGTGCGCCTACTAAGGGAGCGGCAGCTTCAGCGCTCAATGGTCGGCATGTCGAATAGGACGCGCTCGCGATCCGTGTCGACCACGACGCGCAGTTTTTGAAGCACGTTCGCGCCGAGCAGCATGGCCGGCTGATCCGCCAAACCTAGTTTTTCGAACGCCGGCGGATCCAAGACTAACGCACGCACGTTTTCAACTTTCAGCGCGCCTGATGTCAGGCGCTTTGCGTAAAGAAGCTGCGCTCTGGCCTCCTCGGCGTTGACGTCTTTCACTTCGAAATAATCGCCCCGACCGCGGGATTTCAACGCATCGACATAGCTGCTGTTTACGACGGCGAAATTGATGCCGGTGTCGAGAATGGCGATCCCTTTCACGCCCTGCAGTTTTACAGGTACGGCGACCAGCTTGTAGTCTTGCGGCATCTGGTGAAGCCGTGTCCATTGAACGCCTCTTGGAATGTCGCCGCCAAGTTTTCGATCAAAGGTGCGGATATGGCCGCGCGCAAAATCCAGATCGATATAACGCTTGTTTTCGGAGTGGGACCGCAAAATGTCCCAGCCCGCGAGCCCAACAATTTCAGGATCTTCGATCGCGTCCTCATCCAGCAGCACCGCAACGCTTGTTGAGACGGAAAACGGACCGCCCATGATGGAGTCCAATTGCACCCGATTGGTCGCTTCGGCGCTGACGAGGCCGATCAACTCGATTGGGCCGACGTGCGGCGCGTTGAGGGTTTGGGCCGTCGTTTGATCGATTGCGCTCATGGCTGCGGCGGTGTCCACGATCATCGCGTAGGGACCCGCTCCGTTGAGCTCGAACTCTGCGACCGGTAAGCCGCGCGCGTTAAACGACAGCGGCAAATGGGCGTCGCTTGACTTCGATGCGGCCGTGCAAACCAGCGCAAGCAGCGCCGTTACGCCCCGTTTGGCCCATTGAAACTCGGCCATAACAACGTTTCCTCATCTTGGTCGCAGCATAGCGCGGTTCGCAAAGATCTGAAAACGGGCGTCGGCCGAGGACGTTCTTTGAGCGAGGAAAACACGCCCCCGCGCTTGCCGGGATATCGGCCTTATGATCGTCTGACACGCGGGAAAAGCTTTTAGCGCTGCGGGGTTGTATGCTGATTGTCGTTATTGGGCTCGTGATTTCGGTCACCATGGCCGCGCCGGTGTTTTGGCAAATGCGCCAACACCCTAAAGGGTTGCACATCTTGTTCTTCGCCGAGATGTGGGAGCGGTTTTCCTATTACGGCATGCGGTCTTTGCTGGTGTTTTACATGACCCAGCATTTCATGTTCACGCGTGAAGAGGGCAATCTTCAATACGGCACCTACACCTCGCTTGTGTACCTTTTGCCTTTGATTGGCGGGTATCTGGCGGACAAATATCTGGGCACGCGCAAAGCCATCGCCTTTGGCGCGATCTTACTGGTCGTCGGCCATGGTGCGATGGCGATTGAGGGCCGATCCGCGCAAGCCGTGTTGAATGTCGGCGAGGTCAGTTATCCGCTGGAAACGCGTGGCCGCGGCGACGAGTCCGAAATCATCCTCAATGTCGCCGGCGAAGCTTGCGTGGTGAACCCTGGCGCGGCGGCGGACGCGTGCGCTGTTTTGATCGAGGAGCGTGAAACCGGCGCCGTCGATGACGCGGGCGCACCGGAAACGGTGCGGGTGTATGTCTTCGCCAATATGCCCGAAGCCGCCAACATGCCCGCGGAAATGTCGGCGGAAGAGTGGACCGCCGCGCGCGCGGTGGAGGGGCGCAGTCCGCTCATTCTTGGCATCTTCTTCTTGGCGCTATCGTTGATTGTCATGGGGGTTGGGTTTTTGAAGTCCAATATCTCCGCGATTGTGGGGCAGCTTTATGCGCCTGGCGATCCGCGGCGCGATCCGGGTTTCACCCTGTATTATTTCGGCATCAATATCGGTGCGTTCTGGGCGTCGATTTTGTGCGGCTTGTTGGCGGCGAATTATGGTTGGTGGGCCGGGTTCGGCTTAGCCGGACTTGGCATGTTGCTCGGCTATCTTGTCTTTGTCCGCGGCCGGTTTTTGTTTTTCACGCCCGGTCCATCGCAATTGCCAGACGATGTCGGACGTCCGCCGGAGCCGGAAAAGCTGCGCGCGCCTGTCGCCGGATCGCTTAGCCGGGAACATCTCATCTACATTGGCGGTGTTCTGGGCGTCGGCTTTGTCTGGCTGATGATGCAGCGAAATGAACTGGTGGGCGCCTTGCTGTCGCTGAGCTCCATTTTGGTGTTGGGCTATTTGGCTTGGCTTATGGTCGTGAAATTCACGCGGGAGGAGCGCGATCGGCTTATCCTCGCGCTCATACTGATCGCCTTTTCCGTCGTGTTCTGGACCCTCTTCGAACAGGCGGGTTCATCGCTCAAT
>JBCCMB010000073.1:0-13129 GCA_039026555.1 Pseudomonadota bacterium | reverse complement strand
GGCGACCATGGAAGGCTTGATCGATGACGAGCCTTTCGCGTTACGCATCGCGGACAAGACCGAAGGCTATCTAGTCCGCTATCGCGGCGTGTCGGCCATCGTAAACGTCTTCACGCCGCGCGCCGCAGAGTTACATGCGCGCCTACCGGAAAAAGAAGCGCCGGATACGTCCAAAATGGTGCTCAGCCCCATGCCGGGTCTGGTCGTCTCCATGGATGTAGAAATGGGCCAGAGCGTCAAATCAGGCGAAGCGGTCTGCATTGTCGAAGCCATGAAGATGCAAAATATCATTCGGGCGTCAGCGGACGGCGTGGTCAAAACGATCAACGCCGGCGCAGGCGACAGCGTCGCGGCCGACGAAGTCCTCGTCGAATTCGAATGACGCGATCCGCCGCGAATAGGCGGCGATCGTAAGTCTATCATCTGAATAGCGTTCGCGCGCTTGGCGCCTATAAGGCCGAGCGTCGCACGCTCACGCGCGCTTCACACGCGTTTGATCGTCCTCACGCTCAGATCACGGTCTGTTTGATCGTATGTGTTCGCGCCAGCCGCTACATGGATTTCGTCGAACACAAACAGATTCATAGCTTTAAACGATCATCAGGAGCCCAACATGTCCGCGCTGAAATCCATCTTCACCGCCCTCGCCCTATCCCTGTCCGCCGCCGCTTTCGCGCCCGCCTCATTTGCGGAAACGACCGTTTACGCGGGTTCGGACTGGACCAATGTCAAACAGAAAACCCAGGGCGATTGGTCAGTCGTGGAACGCGACGGCGCGTTCTTTGTGGAGCTTGGCGAGAGTTTCAAAGCCCGCAAAGCGCCCGACCTCAAAATCTTCCTCTCCAAAGCCGACGCCGACACCCGTAAGAACAAGAACGCCATAGAAGACGCTGTTTTTGTTGCGAAATTGACGTCGCACAAAGGCGCGCAAAGCTATCAATTGCCCGCCGATGTGAACCCGGCGGACTTCAAAACACTCATCATTCACTGCGAGCAATACACCAAGCTGTGGGCCGCCACGCCGCTCGCCTAGCCTCGTTTCCGCGCAAAATCCCCTCCCCGAGTTTGCGCATACCTGGCCGTCGGAGCGATCCGGCGGCCTTTTTCTTAAGCGGCGAGACGCGATATTAAGCGCGCGTCCGCTCCCACGCGGTTCATCACAACGCCAAGACAGCGCCCGCCATAATCGTCGATCGCGCGACGCAGCGCCCTAACATCGGCGAGACGGGTATCGTCCGCGCGGACGACGATCAAAACCCCGTCCATTTGCGCCGCAACGGCTAGTCCCGCTTTTGATCGAGACAACGCCGGCGCATCGACGATACTCCAATCAGACATCGCTTGAAGGCCCGCCCAATAATCCGGCGATGTCCGGATAAAAACCGGCTGCGACGGCTCCAAACCGGCGCGGCGGAACCGTGTAACGACCAATCGGCTGTGAGCGACACGCTGCGCAATAAGGCGCGGCGTATCCTCGCCGGTCGCCACAAAACTCTCCCCGCCGATCCGTGCGTCAAAAGGACGACTTAGACACCGCAACTTATCGCCATAGGCGCCGAGTTCAAACGCCAAGGCTGGATCGCCGCCACACACATCCAGATTCACCAGCCAGGCCGATCGGCGCGCCTCCGCCGCCGCCATGACGGCGAGAGAGGCCGCAACGCTGGAAGCGCCCTCGCCCGGACAAGCCGACATCACAAGAATGGAGCGCTTAGGCGCCACAGGCGCAGATGCTCGCGCCCAAACCTCGCCTAGACTATCGCGCAGATCGATCATAAGCGCCTCAAACGCGTCCAACGCGGCTGGACGGCCAAATCGGCGCTTCGGCCAATACGGGCAATCCGAGCGCGCGTTCCGCCGATCGCGCAGTCGAGACGCCTCTGCGGAGCGTTGTGCGTAAAACGCCCGCAACCAAAGCGGCGACAAGCCCGATCCAAATGGACAGTATCAGCAGCTCTTCTTTTGGACTCGTTCCGGTTTTAGGCGGCGCGGCGCGCTCGAGGACAAATACGGTCGCGCGCGAGGGGCCCGGATTAAGATCTGTCGCCGCCTTTTGGCGATCCGCCATCTCGACGCTGGACATCGCCGCGCTCTGGCGTTGCAATTCATCAATGCGGGACTTGGCGGCGCTCAGATCTGCCTCTAATCGCGCGGCGTCCGTACTGAGATCCAAAAAGACCGGATTGACGCCGCGCCGTGTCGCTCCCGCGCCGGATTGCGTCGACATCGCCTCCAAATTCGCGATCGCATCTGAAATCGCACGCAGAGGCGCACTGCCCGGCGGATAACGGCGCACGAGCGCATCGCGTTCGGCGTAAAGTTCGAGCAATCGGCGCGATCCGTCCGTCTCTGCGAACAATTCGATCTCTATCGGCGTCGTCTGCCGCAAGCGATTTAGGACCTCATACCGCGTCTCGGCCGCTCTTAAGTCGGCTTCCGCCTCCGCCAGCAATGCGGAGAGCCGCGCAGACGCCTCGATTGACGCGGTGCTAGGCGCGATGGAGATCTCGTCCGCAGAGACTGCGTCAAGATCGTCGCGTTCGCGCGCAATTTGGCGAAAAGACAAGTATCGATCCAGCCCTGAATTTGCGGCGGCTGCGGCAAGCTGGGGATCATTGCTTGAGACCGACAAGCTCAGGACAGATGCGTCTAAATCGACGTTAAAGGTTGATGCGCCCCCGCCTTCTTTGAGTTTTTCTGAAACGGCGGTCGCCACAACGCCGGACTGCGCCAACGCAAGCTCGCGAGCGCCGGACAAACCATCGCTCAACAGCAATCGCGCACTGGCGGTATAGGTTTTCGGCCAAACCGCTCCGGCGGCGTAGCCGGCGAATAAGAACGCCACAAAAACGATTAAGATCAAAGTTTTAGCGCGCCATACTTCAAGTAAAGCTTCTAAAAACTGCGCGCGCGCCGACGTACCGCGTCCGTCAAATCTCGACGGGACCGCGCCAATCGCATCAGCTGGCTGGCCGTGAGGCGCCATGAGATCGCGCCCTTCTCAGCAACGGGCCCAAAACCGAACGAAGCTCGTTCAACCTCGGGGTACACTGAAAAACCGCGCTTAATATTTCATTATCCAAGAGCCCGGCGGCGCCCGCGTTGAGGCGGCCGCTCAGCCGAAACCTATGGAGCTATGGCTCAGATCAATTGGCTTTGAGCATCCACTCGCGGGCCGCTTTCAGCGCAGCGCGAACTTCTTCGGTCGTCATTTGATCCGCCATATCTTTGCGGCACGCTTTGGCGTCTTGCGACCCGCGAAGGGCGGCGAGATTGAACCATTTATGTGCGGCTACGAGATCGGCGGCGACGCCCATGCCTGTGGAATAGATCAAACCCAGGCGGTAAAATTCTTCCGGCGCGGCGTCGGATTTAAGATCCGCTTCCGGAGCTTCGATTTGTGTATCGGCATACGCCATTGTCATCACCCTTTGACTGTCGAAGCCGACTTGAACTTTTACGTTCTTTTATTCGGACCCAACTGTTTGCGCTGTTCTAGCGATAGACACAGTGAAACGAATTCTGATTTCATGATGGTTAACGCTGTGAATTTTATCCTTTAATTTGAAAAAAACCTTCTTTTTGAAATATCTTGTAAAGAAACACCCCCTGTTTATTGATCAATAGTTTACAAGACAATCGCTTGAAACGCTGCAAATCGGCCCGTCGACGCCGCCAGCGTCTCATCCGCGACACTATCGAACGGCCAAAAACCCTTTTCGATAAAGACGAGGGGCGGCAAAATGCGCATATTGCCCCAAGGAGAGAATATGCCAGACGACGCCGCGATCGCCGCCCCGGGAATAGAACCAGTTTCCCTGCGCCTCGAGCGCGCTGATCCATCGGCCTTTGCGGATGCGCTGGGCGCCAGCTTCCGCCGCTATGGGTTTGCGGTCGTCGCCGATCATGGCTTGGACTTAGATACGCTGCGCGACGTCCAAAAGGCGGCTGAAGCGTTTTTTGCTCTGCCGCTGGATGCAAAGCGCCGGTATGTAATCAAAAGCGGCGGCGGACAGCGCGGATACACGCCATTCGGCGTCGAAGTCGCAAAAGACGCCGAAGCCGTCGACCAAAAGGAGTTTTGGCATGTCGGCCGCAACCTGCCCGAAGGGCACGCCTACCGGGATTTAATGCCGGACAATCTTTACGTGTCCGAAGTCGAAAATTGGCGCGAAGCGACGACCGCTATTTTTGAGGCGATGGATTTATTGGGGCGGAGATTACTGGCCGCTGTCGCCCGCCATTTGGAGCTGTCGGAAGATTGGTTTGAGGATCCGGTTCGCGACGGCAATTCAATACTCCGACTGCTTCATTACCCCCCGCAAAACAATCCGCCGCCAGAAGGGTCCGTGCGCGCCGGCGCGCATGAGGACATAAATGTCATCACACTCCTTCTCGGCGCCGAAGAAGGCGGATTGGAAGTTAAAGACAATGACGGTCGCTGGCTCGCCATTAACCCGCCGCCTGGAAGTCTTGTGGTGAATATCGGCGACATGCTGCAACGACTGAGCAATCATCAATTGCCCTCCACGACGCACCGCGTGGTCAATCCGAAACCCGAGCGCGCCAGATTTCCACGCTATTCCATGCCGTTCTTCTTACATTTCCGTCCCGATTTCTTGATCGAAACACTGCCAAATTGCATTGGCGACGACGCTCCCAATCGACATCCGACGCCGATCACCGCGCAAGATTATTTGATGGAGCGTCTCAAAGAAATCGGCCTAGTGGTTTAGAACGACGCGTATATTCGACGCTTCCACAATAAGTCACAATTAAATTCAACGCCGTAGACTCGTTTCGCGCGTACAAAAACTCTCAAACATCTCAAATACCAGATTTAAAATTGTGCAGCATCGGGCTTGAAAGACCATTTCGCCGCTCTACTTGCGCTTGCGCAGTGAATCGGAAGGTCAACTGCTTTTCCCGCTTGAGTCGTTGAAAAAATTGCTGCAACCGATTGCACAATTCCTAATGCTCAATCGCATTGCAAGGAGATTATAGCCATACCCGCGAAACAAGAGAGCTCGGCCCAACTGACGGCGGACGCGCTTCAACAAGCGCTGCGCCTCGTTTCAGAGGCTAATGTCATGGATGAGGACGCATCCATTCTCGCGGTGCTGTATTCACAATGGGCCAATATCGCTAATCCGATGTCTAAGCATGACGACGCATCGACGCGGGAAGCCCTCATTCGCGCCATGGCGAAAACAAAGAGCCGATCTGCGAAGGACTTGTCCTTGAAACTCGCAGTTTGGGCGCAATTGGCCAAGGTCGACGAGATCGATCTGGATAGGTCTTCTCCAGAAGACGCGCTCGCCTATTCCACGTTCTTGGATGTTTTCGATATTGCACAAGCATTATGCAATCGAGAACACACTACGCGAAAGCCAGCCGGAACGTCGTAATCGAATTCGAAACGCCGCCGTCTTTCAGAGTGCGTCCCCATTCATCTCTGCAAGACGGTGCGCCTTGGGCCGCCTGTCCCACCCAGGCCCAAGGCGCACGGCGTTTCGGATCTCCGCCGCAGCGTTTTATCCCTTGGGATGGCGCTGCGGCGGCAGTCGGCTCGACTGCCGCGCGTCAAACAACTACGCAAACAAGCCCAGTACACATACCAAACAACCAATAAACGGCGAAATCTAGAGCAAGTCCCAATAAAAGAACGGGCAGCCCTATGTAAAGAAGTGCAAGACCTACGGCACCATAGGTCACACGCGGCGGGGCGATACGCGCGCCGTAGACTTGTTTGAGCTTACGCATTCGGTCCATCTCCGCTTGCGGCTGGTCATTAGCGATTAACCAAAGATGCTTAACGCTTGCTTGCATGAAAGCGAATTGGACCGATATCGCGCGCGGCGCATGGAACGCATTAGCGGACAAAGCCGAAGTCGGGCTTCATCAAGACTGGGCTTATGGCCAGGCCATGTCGCATCTCGGCGGGCGGCCGCTTCGCGCGATTGTGAAAGACGGCGACACGCCTGTCGCGCTCGCACAGTTTCTCATTCGAGACTTCGCAGGACTGGCGCGCGCAGCCCTATGCTCGCACGGGCCGGTTTGGCTAGCCCGCCTAGATACGCCCGCCAAAGCAGAAATCTATCGTGAACTACGGCGATCCTCTCCCCTCGCTCGGCCGCGTTTCACGCTCTTTACCCCGGCGGATCTTAATCCTGGCGACAGCCTTAGGCGCGCCGGCTTAAACAAAGTCATGACCGGCTATTCGACAGTATTGATCGATTTAACGCAAAACCTTGAGGAGCTGCTGGGCGGCATGCGTCAGAAGTGGCGCAACCGGCTGAGGGCGGCGGAAAGATCAGACCTGAAACTCATCGAGAATGGATCCAAGCCGTCTCAATATCGGTGGCTTTTGAACCAGGAAACCGGCCAACGCGCCGCGAAAAAGTATAAAGCGCCGCCCATCGCATTCGCCGAGGCGTATCAAGCGGCCAAGGGCGGCAAGGCCGGCGCGCGAGTTTTCCGCGCCGATCTGGGCCGCGAACAATCCGCCGGCATGATGTTCCTAACCCATGGCCGCCGCGCCACCTACCACATCGGTTGGGCCAACGACGCGGGGCGCAAAACCGGCGCACATAATTTGATTTTGTGGACTGCGATCAACGCTTTAAAAAATGACGGCTATACCAGCCTGGACCTTGGCGGGGTGGATACGCGCCACGGCGCCGGCGTCGCCCGTTTCAAGCTTGGGGTCGGCGGACGCCTCGAAACGCTTCCCGGCACATACCTCTAAGGCGCTCGCTGCGCGGATCGGCGCGGCGACCTAAGATAAACGATCCATTCAGGTTGAATTCAGGGCCGCATCCTCATTCTTGGCGCTTGATATCGGCGCGATGCGTCGATGATGGCCGCACGCGCATCTGAAATGCCAGGGCGTACGCCATAAGCATATGAAAGGAGGGCGATATGAACCCTTTCAAATGGGCGGCGAACGCTCTTGCCGCCGCCACGCTATCGACATTCGCACTCGCGCCGGCGGCGGTCGCAGACGACCGTCGCTCGCACTATCGCGGGCACGACAATCACCATCACGGCAAAGCGGACTACCACCGCGATCGGCATTTAGGCAAAGCCGATTACAGGCGTGACCGCCATTACCGGAAAGACCATTACAAGGGCAACTACAAGGGTCATTACAAGGATCACTATAAGCACGATAACAGGTATCATCGGCGCTATGACGACGGTTACTCGCGCAAACACTATCGCCGCAAAGACCATTACCGCGATCATCGGTACAAAAACCGATATCACGGCTATCATCGGGACTATCACTATAATCGCCATTACCGGCATGATTGGAATGACTACTGGCGGCGTTATGACGGCCACTACCATCATCGCGGATGGAAGCGGCATCGGCCGCACGTCTACTACCACCCCAATTATTATAAGCGACGCCATCACTATAAGCCGCGCTGGCGGGTGGGCGCGAATTACGGCTATTCGAACCGCACAGTCGTGTTGAACAATTATGGACGTCACGGCCTATATCACCCGCCGCGCGGCCATCATTGGGTGCGCGACAATGATCGCGGCGACGCCATCCTCGCCTCTGTGGCGACCGGAGCGATTATAGGATTGGCGGTTGGCGTTCTCGCTTACGACTAACCCCGAGCGGTCTAGGCGGAACACGAAAGAGCGTGGCGAGACGTCGCCGCGCTCTTTTTAATTGCCGGAGAATTTGGGTGGGCGCTTTTGCAAAAAAGACTGGATCGCTTCGGTTTGATCTTCTGACTGCGTCGCGAGCAGGAATTGATCGCGATCCATAAAGCTTGACGCAAAACCCAGCGGTTGCGCACTCACATCGATGGCTTGTTTCGTCATGCGCAGCGCGATCGGCGGCAGAGCCGCATAGGCGTCCGCAAGCTCAATCGCCGAAGCCAAAGCCCCGCCCCTCGGCGTCATGCTGTCGATCAGCCCCCAATCCAGGGCCGTCGGCGCGTCGACCTTCTGGCCGAGCATAATCAATTGCTTGGCGCGCGAAGGCCCAATTAGCGCCACCAATCGCGGAATAGACCGCCAGCTCATATTCATGCCGAGCGGAATTTCCGGCAGGCGAAAATGCCCGTCTTCAGACGCCACGCGGTGATCACAAGCCGCAACAAGCGCCAGGCCGCCGCCGATGCAGAACCCCTCCACCGCGGCGATGGTCACCTGCTCCAAATCCGCCCAGGCCTGGCACATGTCCGGGCCTAATTTCAGCGCGGTGCGCTGTTCCAGCAAAGTCGCGCTGTCACGGTCGAGCCGATCGGGATCCTTCAAATCAGCGCCAGCGGAAAACACGCCTTGGCCGCTGAGCACGATGACGGAGCTTTCAGTGTCGTCCGCGAGTGCGAGGGCGACGTCTTTCAGCTCCGTCATGCCTTGGATCGAGAGGGCGTTCAGCCCATCGCCGCGATCATAGACAATTTCGATCAGCCGATTGCGGCGTTCAACCGTGATGAACTCGCCAAACCGCCCGGGCGCTAACGTGCTCGACACCGCGACTAGATCTCCAGTTTCGCTTTCAGGATCTCATTCACGGCCTGCGGGTTAGCTTTGCCGCCGGACGCTTTCATGGCCTGACCGACAAACCAGCCCAGCGCTTTTGGCTTTTTGTGTCCTTCGGCGGCTTGCGCCTTGACTTGCGCCACCTGTTCCGGGTTCGCCGCAATGATATCGTCAACCACTTTTTCGATCGCGCCGGCGTCGGTAACTTGTTTTAGACCGTCCCGCTCTACGATCGCGGCAGGGTCGGCGCCCGGCTCGTCGATAAGTTTGGCAAACACGTCCTTTGCGATCTTGCCTGAAATCGTTTTGTCGGAAATCAGATCGATCAGACCGCCTAATTGCGTCGCGCTGACAGGCGTATCGCCAAGGTCCAGCCCTTCCTTATTGAGATAGCCGAACAAATCCTGGCTCACCCAATTGGCGGCGAGTTTGGGGTCTCGGCCTTTGGCGACGGCTTCAAAGAACTCAGCCTTATCGGCCTCCGCAACGAGGACGCCGGCGTCATAGGCTGACAGCCCATAATCGTTGACGAAACGCGCCCGTTTCTGGTCCGGCAATTCTGGCAGTGTCGCGCGGATTTGGTCGACATAATCTTGCTGCAGCTCCAGCGGGAGCAGATCGGGATCCGGGAAATAGCGGTAGTCATGCGCATCCTCTTTGGAGCGCATAGACCGCGTCTCTCCCGCGTCTGGATCAAACAAGCGGGTTTCCTGATCCACCTCGCCGCCATCTTCGATGATCGCGATTTGGCGGCGCGCCTCATACTCGATCGCTTGTTGAATGAAGCGAAAAGAGTTCATGTTTTTCAGCTCGCACCGCGTGCCGAGATGAGAAAAATCGCCTGTCTCGCGGAATTTGTCATACCCGCCCGGACGACAGACCGAGACATTGACGTCGGCGCGCAGATTGCCCTTCTCCATATCGCCGTCGCACGTACCCAGCGCGACGACGATGGATCGCAATTTCTTGACGTAGGACGCCGCCTCATAAGGCGAGCGAATGTGCGGCTTGGAGACAATCTCCAACAAAGCGACGCCGCTGCGGTTGAGATCCACATAGGTCGCGTCCGGATCCATGTCGTGAATGGATTTTCCGGCGTCTTGCTCCAAATGCAACCTCTCGATACCGACCGAGAAAGTATAGGCCGGATCGCCATGCGCCGGCTCCACATCCACCTCTATCTCGCCCTCGCCAACGATCGGATGCGCAAACTGGCTGATCTGATAGCCCTGCGGCAGATCGGGATAGAAATAATTCTTCCGATCAAAGCGGGAATAGAGATTAATCTGCGCATTCAGCCCCAATCCGGTGCGAACCGCTTGTTCCACACACTTTTCATTGATCACAGGCAGCATGCCCGGCATGCCGGCGTCGACGAGAGAGACTTGCGTATTAGGCTCCGCGCCATAGGCCGTCGCCGCGCCTGAAAACAGTTTGGCGTTGGACGCCACTTGGGCGTGGATCTCCAACCCCATGACGATTTCCCAATCGCCTGTATCGCCGGAAATGAGATAAGGGGTGCGCTCGGTCATGACATGTCACTTTGCGGGTGGAATTCCCCCCCTATAGCCGGACTTGAACCGGCTATCTAGTGACGAACATGACCCGCGCCAGGCCCAGCTAGCCCCGGTTCGAGCACGTCTTTGCGTCGGCGTCGTCGACAGCCGCATATGACACACACTTGAACGCAACCGCGGCGCCGTCTTCGAACGTCGTATCGCGGATCCAATGCCGCTGTTCTTCGCCGCCGACGACGAGCGTCAAAATCACCCTTTGGGGCGTTTGCGGGACCTGAGCCGCATCGCTGGTTTCAAAGATCAGGTCATCTTCAACATACCAACGGATCGCCGCTGGCGACCATTCAAACGCATAGGTTTGAAAATCCTCTACAGGTCACGAATAACCCGTGATTGGGTAAACATGAACAAGATTTGCGCCAAGACAGCGACTTCAACGCCCGCGCGTGGTCAATTCATCGCCGACTGAATGTGTGCGGCGCGCTTACCACCACCGATCGGCCTTTGCGGTGAAACTAGCCGCGTCTTCCAAAGCGCTCGCAACTTTAAAACAAGTGGCTTCATCCAATGCCGGCGCAAGAACCTGCAAACCCAGCGGCAGCCCCTGAGCATCCAAGGCCGCCGGCACCGAAATACCCGGTATGCCGGCCAAATTCGCGGTCACGGTGAAAACATCGTTGAGATACATGGAGACAGGGTCGGCGCTGTTTTCACCCAAAGCGAAAGCCGCGCTCGGCGTGGTCGGCGTCAACAACGCGTCGACGTCTTGGAAAACCGCTTGAAGATCTTTGAGAATGCGCGTCCGCACTTTCTGCGCTCGTAGGTAATACGCATCGTAATAGCCGGCGGAGAGCACATAGGCGCCGATAATCAAACG
Organism: Pseudomonadota bacterium; assembly: GCA_039026555.1. Taxonomy (GTDB): domain Bacteria; phylum Pseudomonadota; class Alphaproteobacteria; order Caulobacterales; family Hyphomonadaceae; genus JBCCMB01. The sequence continues at coordinate 2,227 of JBCCMB010000073.1, read as the reverse complement.
CCGGCGCACTTCCGCGCCGAACCCCTCGCCTCTCGTGGTCTCATAAACGTCGGTTAGGTTCGCGCCGTCCTTGCGATCGCCAAAGCGCATGCCGTCATAGCGCGCCAGATTGGACGAGGCTTCGGCCGGCGCGACGATGTAATAGGCCGGCAGCGCATATTTGGTGCGGGGTAGAGAGACTTCGACAATCTCAGCGCCGGCCGCCTTCAGCCAATCACAGCCGTCTTGCCAGACCTTATCGATCTCAGCCGGCATACCGTCGACGCGGTATTCTTTCGGCACGCCGATTTTCATGCCTTTGACGCTAGCGCCGACACTGTCCGTCCATTTTGGGATGTCGAGCTTTAAGCACGTGGAATCCTTATCATCCGCCGAGCACATGTTTTCCAGCATGATGGCCGCGTCCGTCACGCTTTTGGCCAGGGGTCCCGCCTGATCTAAAGACGACGCGAACGCGACCATGCCATAGCGGCTGGCGCGACCATAGGTGGGCTTGATACCGACCGTTCCTGTAAAGGCCGCCGGTTGGCGAATGGATCCGCCCGTATCCGAGGCCGTCGCCGCCAAACACAAATCCGCCGCCACAGCGCTCGCCGATCCCCCCGACGAACCGCCCGGCGTGAGCTTCGCATTGTCGCCGCCGGCGCGCCGCCAGGGGCTCGCCACGGGCCCATAGGCCGACGTCTCGTTCGACGAGCCCATGGCGAATTCATCCATGTTGAGTTTGCCGAGCATCACCGCGCCGGCGTCCCACAAATTCTGCGTCACCGTGCTTTCATAGGGCGGCGCGAATTCGCCTAGGATGTTGGAGCACGCCGCCGTGCGGACATCCTTGGTGGAGAACAAATCCTTGATTCCCAAGGGCGCGCCTTCCAACGCGCCGCCCTCACCCTTAGCGAGTTTAGCGTCGGACGTATCGGCCATAGCGAGCGCTTTGTCCGCTGTTACAAGCGTATAGGCGTTGAGTTGCGGATTGGCCGCATCAATTGCATCGAGATGCGCTTGAGTGATCTCACGTGACGAAAACGATTTGTTTTTCAACCCCTTCAGTGCGGCGTCCAGGGTGAGCTTGGTCAGATCCGTCACAGCCTACTCCACCGATTTTGGAACGACGAAAAAGCCGTCATCGCTGCGCGGCGCATTCGCCAAAACGTCGGATTGCTTGTCGCCGTCAGTGACGGTGTCGGCGCGCATCGGCAATGACATCTCAACGGGCGTCGTCATCGCCTCTACGCCGTCGACATCGACTTCATTGAGCTGTTCGATCCATTCCAAAATGCCGTTCAGCTCGCCGGTCATATGATCCAAGCGATCTTCATCGATCTTTATGCGCGACAGCCGCGCGGCCTTGCGCACGTCGTCAGGGGTGACGCTCATGAAATGTCCTTAGTCATTGTGATTTTTCACATCGGGACCGTTACGATTGTTGCGTCGGGCTTTCAAGTCGCAGACGCAAGAGCTACCAAGCTGCGATGTCCGTATGCGAACTTATCGATCTACCGCCAAGAGGCGCGCTGCTGGGGCTTGACCCGGGAACCAAAACGATCGGCGTCGCCGCATCCGACGGCGGCCGCCTGATCGCGTCTCCGGTCGAAACGATCCCGAAGGGTAAAAAGCTGGCGCCGGCGCTCGCGCGCTTGTGGGAAATCGTCGATGAACGCGAAGCGGCGGGGCTGGTCGTCGGCCTCCCCAAAAACATGGACGGATCGGAGGGCCCGCGCGCCCAATCGGTACGCGCTTTCGCTCGTAACGTTCTGGCCGGGCGCGACGTGCCGTTGGCGTTTTGGGATGAGCGGCTCTCCACAGCAGCGGTTGAACGCACCTTGTTGGAGGCGGACGCATCGCGCGCGCGGCGCGGCGAAGTCGTAGACAAGCTCGCCGCCGCCTACATCCTTCAGGGCGCATTGGACCTTTTGGCGGAGATCGATCATTGAATTTCCTGCTCGCGCTTCTGCCGGTGATCGCGATTGTCGCGCTTGGGCGGTTCATGGCGTGGCGCGATGTCCTCCCGGAAGCTGGTTGGCGCGGAATTGAACGCATTTGTTACATTCTAATTTTTCCAGCGCTGATCGTGCGCGTGCTGGCGAACGCCCCATTTGACGAGGCTCCCTGGCGCATCGCGCTGGCCTTGATCGGCGCGCAGCTCGTAATGACCCTATTGGGTTGGATGGCCGCGCTGAGCAAATCAACTGCGCGCCCCTCAGTCGGCAGCATCATTCAATCCAAT
>JBCCMB010000072.1:0-13354 GCA_039026555.1 Pseudomonadota bacterium | reverse complement strand
TCAAAGACGACCCAGCCGCATTGATTGATCCATCGGAAAAAGGCGCCGAGATTTACGAGCTGATCGCGAATGTCGGCGGCGTCATCAATGCGGGCGGCGCGACCAATGCGGACCTTGCGGCGTCACATGCAGGCGACGATCAAGCCGCGATCGACGCGCTTTTCGGCTGATCACGTCTATGTCTCACGGCTTCTCGGCGCTAGGCTCTTTGCATGACCGAGTTTACGATCACGCGTGAAGACGCAAAATCCAGCGGGCGCTATATCGCGCAGCTGGACGGATACCCCGACGCCGAAATGACATATTCGCGCGCCGGCGAAACCCTCCTCATTATTGATCACACGGCCGTGCCGGACGAATTACGCGGCAAGAGCGCAGGTCTCGCCTTGGTGACGCGCGCGGTGGAGGACGCCCGCGCCGATGGGACCAAGATCTTGCCGCTATGCCCATTTGCAAAAGCGCAATTCGACAAGCATCCCGACTGGGCCGACGTTTTGAACAAGCGCGGCTGATCGATCCGCATGAAGAGCGATGCGCCCTATTGGAAAACCATACCTCTGGAGCGCATGGACGACGCTCAATGGGAAGATCTATGCGATGGCTGCGGCAAATGCTGTTTGTTGAAGCTGGAAGACGAAGACACGGGCGACATCGCTTACACGCGCCTTCATTGCCGATTGCTGGACGCAGAGACGTGTCGTTGCAGCGACTATGATAATCGCAAACAGCACGTGCCGGAGTGCGTAAAGCTGAGCCCGCAAAACGTCTCCGCCCTCAAATGGATGCCCAAAAGCTGCGCCTATCGCGTCATCGCCGACGGCGGCGACTTACCAGAATGGCACCATTTGATTAGCGGCGACCGGCAGGCCGTTCATCGGGTCGGCGCGTCGATCATGGGACGCACGGTGTGCGAAGATACGGTGCTGGAAGACGACCAAATCGATTGGATCGTTGATTGGAATGGCGACCCGCCCTAGGTCGACTAGAGGATCAAGCCGCCATCAGCCGGCAGGGTCCGGCCCGGCATATAGGCCTCGATCGCCGCAAAATCTAAAGGGTCACCCGCGCGGCGCGCCGGTTTCCAACATGTCCATCAGCCCGTCCGCCAGGCGTTCCGCATAGCGTTCCGGGACCAAGCTGCGCATGGCGATCAAGCGATGCCAGATCGGTCCAGCGAGCATTTCCACAGCGAGATCCACATCCCAATCGCGACGAATGCGCCCCTTGTTGGCCTGCTCCGCCAAAACATGGCGAAGAGGACGCTTAACCGTGTCGTTGAACCACGCGCGAAAGGCTTCGCCGGCTTCCGCGTCATCGGCCGCCGCTAACAAAGCCGAACGCCAAGCGTGCGCGCCATCGCCCGTGCGCGTCGCCCGAACCAATGGGGCGACAATCGCTTCTATGCGAATGCGGGCGTCGCCTTCGGCCTGCGCCGACTTGGGCATTTTTTCGAGCGCCGCATCCACCGCCAAACGCGCCGGCGTGCGCCACCAACGATAGATCGTCTGTTTAGACGCCCGCGCTTCTTTCGCGACCCGATCGACGCTGAAGCCGCGCCAGCCATGTTCGCTTAGCTCCGCATAGGCCGCCTCCAGCACCGCCGCTTTCGAGGCTTCGCTGCGCTTCGGCCCAGCGCGTCTCTTCGACGGCTCTGCGCTCTTCATTTCCGAGGTGGAGTTCGACATAAACAGCCCCTAGCCGGCCTAGAACCGGAATACGTCGTTTAAGAACGGCGCGATACAAGCAAGATCGTCTAAGAATGTCGCCAGAACGTCAATCAAAACGCGACAAATGGGACGATAAGTCCGCAAGCGGCGAACCGCTAAGACGTCAAGGCGACCGCCAGCAGGGCTGAACCCGCCATCAAGACGGCGGCGGCGCGACTAAACGCGCGCGCAAACTGCGGCGAGCGAAACCGAGCCGCCAACGCCTCGGCGCCCCAGGCGTAAACGCTAAGGCCGATCATCTCCGTGATGGTTATCGTCATAGCGATCACCGCAATCTGGGTTGGTAGATCACCGTCCGCGTTGATGAAGGCAGGCAACAGACCGCCGAAAAACACCAAGGCGTTCGGATTGGCCAATTGCAGGCCGACACCGCGTGCAAACAGAGCGCTTCGCTGCGGCGCATCGCGGGCTGCAAGATCGATGGGCCGGCCGGAGAACGCAATTCGCCAGGCCAGCCATATGATAAACGCGACGCCGCAGAGCTTCAGAACCAGAAACGCATCGGGAAAGCGCGCGGCGACTACGCCCGCGCCCAAAGCCGCCAATGCCAGCCAAAGTAAATTCGCCGTCGACACCCCGATCGCCGAAACCAAAGCCGGCCGCGCGCCATATTTTAACGCGCCAGACACGACCAGCATCACCGCCGGACCGGGGGTCAAGCCGCCGGTGAAGAACAAGGCGACCAAGGCAAGCCAAACTGAAAGTTCCAAAGCGCTTTAGTCCGTGTGCTGTGCGGCAAACAAAAACGCCGGCGGGGGAAACGCCGACGTTCTCAAAAAAAACGCTGAGCCTGCGCGCCGCGGCGCGCAAGGTGTTACGCGGCGTTCTTTTCTTGCGCGCGACGGATCGCTTCTGAGACCAATTCACGCGCTTTGTCTGCGCCGGCCCAACCTTCGATCTTCACCCATTTGTTCGGCTCCAGATCTTTATAGTGCTCGAAGAAATGGGTGATGCGTTCGATAAGGATCTTCTGAAGCTGCGTGTAGTCGTCAATGTCTTCATAAAAGCGCGTCAGCTTGGGATGCGGTACGGCCAGGATCTTTTCATCCACGCCGCTATCATCCGTCATCAGCATAACGCCAACAGGTTTGACGCGCAGCACGGAGCCGGGAACCAAGGCGCGCTGCCCCACGCACATGACATCGATGGGATCGCCATCTTCAGAAAGCGTGTGCGGCACGAAACCGTAATTGCACGGGTAGCGCATCGACGTGTATAAAAAGCGATCCACGAACATGGCGCCGGATGCTTTATCAATCTCATATTTGATCGGCTCGCCGCCCAGCGGCACTTCGATCACAACGTTCAGATCCTCGGGCGGATTTTCGCCGATAATGATCTTAGACAAGTCCATTAGGAAGCCCTTACGGTTCTATTTTGGGTCAATCTGCAACAAAGAATGGCAAGTTTTGCGCCGGAAGTAACAGGCCGGGCGGACAGCGGCTAGGCCAAGTCTCAGAGAAGACGCACACGAGAGCGTCGCGCCGCTCGACAAACACCACGATTGAGCGTATAGACCCCTCAGCTGAATTAAAAAAAGACAGCGGCGGCTCGGGGAACCGGGCCGCCGCTTTCCATTCTAAACCCTCGTAAAGAAAGGCCGACGTCGGCCCCATGCGCGCGCTAAGCGAGATTGAAAAACGCATTCTGTCGCTCATTGAGCCGGACACTGAAGCGCTCGGCTTTAACATTGTGCGGCTTCGTCTAATGGGCGGGCGCACGCCGCGTCTGCAGATTATGGCGGAGCGCGAAGACGGCACGATGGGCGTGGAGGATTGCGCGGATTTGTCTCGAGCGATCAGCCCGGTTTTAGACGTGGAAGATCCCATAAAAGGCGAATACCATTTGGAGGTCTCCTCCCCCGGCATTGATCGCCCCCTCACGCGCCCCGGCGATTTCGCCAATTGGGTCGGTCATGAAGTGCGCGTTGAGATCGGAATGCCGATCGACGGACGCCGCCGGTTTCATGGCTGGATTGCGGGTGAAGAGAACGCCGTCGTTTTTTTGAAACTGAAAGATGGCGGCGAGGCTGAGATACCGATCATCGAAATGGTCAAAGCCCATTTGGTGCTAACCGATGAATTAATCGAGGACGCGCAATCGCGCGGTCAGGCGCTGGATGCGCCCGAAGACGACAGTGACGAATATGACGAGGTGGAGGTGGAGACCGATCCGGTTGATGCGCCCGCCGAAGAAGGAGAAAAAACATGAGCGCTATCGGCGTTTCCGCAAACAAATTGGAGATCCTTCAGATCGCCAATGCGGTGGCTCAGGAAAAATCCATCGACAAAGCCATTGTGCTGGACGCGATGGAAGAAGCGATCCAGAAAGCCGCCCGCTCGCGTTACGGCCTGGAACACGACATCCGAGCCGAGATCGACCCCGTGACGGGCGAAACCACGCTGTGGCGCGTTCAAACCGTGGTCGAGGAAGTTGAAGACGTAGCCCAACAGCTGACGCTCGAAGATGCGCAGAAGCTGGAACCGGAAGCTGAGATCGGCACCGAGTTCAAAGAAGAACTCCCACCGTTCGAATTCGGCCGCGTCGCCGCGCAAACGGCGAAACAAGTCATCACGCAAAAAGTGCGCGATGCAGAGCGCGACCGGCAATATGACGAGTTCAAAGACCGCGCCGGAGAAATCCTCAACGGCATCGTCAAACGCGTCGAATATGGCCATGTGATCGTCGATCTAGGCCGCGCCGAGGGCATTATCCGCCGCAATGACGGCCTGCCGCGCGAAAATTTGAACCCAGGCGACCGGGTTCGCGCCTATCTCTACAAGGTGTCGCGCGAAGCCAAAGGGCCGCAAATTTTCCTGTCCCGCGCGCATCCTGATTTCATGGTCTCGCTGTTCGCCCAGGAAGTTCCCGAAGTTTATGAGGGCGTGATCGAGATCAAAGCCTGCGCCCGCGATCCGGGGTCGCGCGCCAAGATTGGCGTGTTGTCGCACGACAATTCGATCGACCCGGTCGGCGCCTGTGTCGGCATGCGCGGCGCCCGCGTTCAGGCGGTTGTCGGCGAGCTTCAGGGCGAGAAGATCGACATTATTCCCTGGTCTCCGGACGAAGCGACCTTCATCGTCAACGCGCTGCAGCCTGCCGAAGTCTCCAAAGTGGTGATCGACGAGGAAGAAGAGCGCGTCGAAGTGGTGGTCGAGGAAAGCCAATTCCCATTGGCGATCGGCCGGCGCGGCCAAAATGTCCGCCTCGCCTCGCAATTGACGGGCTGGCAAATCGATCTGACGACCGAAGCGCAAGATTCCGAACGTCGCCAGAAAGAATTCCAGCTGCGCACCGAGCTCTTTATGAAAGCGCTCGACGCCGATGAAATGCTCGCGCAATTGCTGGCGTCCGAAGGCTTCGAAACGGTCGAAGAAATCGCTTACGTTGAGCTGGAAGACTTGGCGACGATCGAAGGCTTTGACGAAGCCGTCGCGCAAGAGTTACAAACGCGTGCGCAAGAATACCTTGAACGGCTCGCCGCCGAGCAGGACGCCAAACGCAAAGAACTGGGCGTCACGGACGACGTCGCCTTCATGGAGGGCGTAACGCCGGCCATGGCGGTGATTTTCGGCGAGGACGGGATCAAAACCATCGATGATTTGGCGGGCTTGGTGCCGGATGATCTCGTCGGATGGAAAGAACCAGGTCCTGATGGCAAGCCGAAATTCCAACCCGGCCTTCTGCCCAAAAATGAAATGACCCGTGATGAAGCCGAATTGTTCGTTCTGAAAGCGCGCGTCGCCGCTAATTGGGTGGAATCGAGCGTTTTGGAAGAAGCAATCGCCGAACGCGCCGCCGCATTAGAGGCGGCGGAAGCGGAATTCGCCGAAGAGGTTGGAGAAACCGAAGGCGTAATGGGCGACGCGGAAAGCTTCTTCAACACCCCGGAGGCCGGCGATGTCGCCGAGCCGGACAACGCCTGATCCGGAGCCGGCGCACGCGCCCGGCGACAATTCAGCAGCCGCACCTGGCGGCGGAGCAACGATCGAAGATATTGATCGCGGCCCGCCCAAAGCGTCCTACAAGGGTCCGCGCGATCCAGAGCGACGGTGTGTCGCGACGGGCGCGCGACGGCGCCAATCGAAGATGATTCGCTTCGTGCTGGATCCGGATAATCAGGTCACGCCAGACATCGCCGCCAAATTGCCCGGACGCGGCGCGTGGGTGAATGCAAACCGCTCGGATTTGGATTTGGCCGTCAATCAAAAGGCCTTCTCTCGCGCGTTTAAGACCCAAGCGTCGACGCCCGACGATCTTTGCGACGTGGTGGAGACGCGGCTGGCGCAGCGTTGTTTGGAGCTTATCGGCATGGCGCGCGGCGCCGGCGATGTGATTCTCGGCTTCGACCAGGCGCGTGAGGAAATTCGCAGCGCGCGGCCGGGTTGTTTGCTCGAGGCGTCCGACGGCGCCGAGGATGGGCGATCAAAGCTTGTCGGACTGGCTAAGGCCCTCTATCTAGATGAAGAAGGGGCGAAAGATGACATTGGCGGAATGCCGCCAATCATCACATGCTTTTCTTCACGGGAATTGGGCATGGCCTTAGGACGGGACCGTGTGATACACGGTGTCGTTAAACAGGGCCGTTTCGCCCAAACCTGGACTGTAGAGGTCGCGCGATTGAGCGGTTTCCGCGCCACCGCGACAGACATGTCTAGCCCCGGAACGGATCGGTAATTTTGATTGATGCAGCGTCCATATTGGGCGCACATCGTAATTTGAAGCGTTTGTGAATGAGCGATACGAAAGACGCGGACAACACCTCTGGACGGCGGCCTTTGACGGTCAGCCGTAAGACGGATTCGGGCACGGTGAAGCAAAGCTTCTCGCATGGCCGGTCTAAGCAGGTGGTGGTCGAGAAGAAGAAAAAACGCGTCGTTGTGACCCCAGGCAAGACTGCGCGGCCGCAAGCTGCGCCCGGCGGCGATTCGAAAAGCGCAACCGCCGCGCGTAAAGCTGGCTTGTCCGAAGAAGAGCTGCGCGCGCGCCAAGCCGCGCTCGCTCAACGGCGCGCGGAAGAAACCAAGCGAAAAGCGCAAGCTGAAGCTCAAGAAGCCGCCGCCAAGCGCCGTCAGGAGGAAGCCAAACGCCTCGCCGACGAAGCCAAAGCGCGTAATGACGCGGAAGAACAGCGTAAAGCGGAAGACGATGCGCGCGCCAAAGCCGAGGCGGACGCCGCCGCAGCTGCGGCAAAGCCGGACGGCAAGCGCGACGCGCCGGCCGAGCGTTCGCGTCCATCCGGCGACCGGCCGCGCGGACCGCGCAACGCGCCGGCCCCATCCGCGCCCATCGCGCCGCCGGAGCCCGACATGTTGAGCGAGCTGGGTGGGCGCGTAAAGAAAGCCCGTCCGGAATCGCAGCCCGGTCCAGCCGGCGACAATCGCCCGGCGCGCCCGCGCAGCGAACCGAAACGTCGCCAAGGAAAACTCACCATCGCCGCCGCTTTGGGAGATGACGATGACCGTCAGCGCTCATTGGCGTCGGTTAAGCGCGCGCGCGAGCGGGAACGCGAACGGCGGTCCAAGCAGGCCAGCGGCAATGCGGAGAAAACGTCGCGCGAAGTCGTGGTGCCGGAAGCGATCACGGTTCAAGACCTGGCGAACCGGATGAAGGAACGCGTCGCCGAGATCATCAAATTCATGATGCAGCAGGGCGAAATGGTGCGCGGCACCGACACGCTGGACGCCGACACGGCGGAGCTGATCGTTGAAGAGTTCGGACACACCATCAAACGCGTGTCGGAAAGCGATGTTGAAATCGGGTTGGATGGGCCCGAAGACGATGCAGCTGATTTGAAGCCGCGCGCGCCCGTCGTCACCATTATGGGCCATGTCGATCATGGCAAAACCTCGCTTTTGGACGCGCTGCGCGAAACCGACGTGGTCGCTGGTGAAGCAGGCGGGATTACGCAGCATATCGGCGCCTACCAAGTTCAATTGAAATCCGGCGCGAAGATCACCTTCTTGGATACGCCGGGTCACGCGGCGTTCTCGTCCATGCGCGCGCGGGGCGCCAACGTCACAGACATCGTCATCCTTGTGGTGGCGGCCGATGACGGCGTGATGCCGCAGACGATCGAGGCGATCAACCACGCCAAAGCGGCCGAAGCGCCGATCATTGTTGCGGTGAATAAAATCGACAAGGACGGCGTCGATCCGAACAAAGTCCTGACCGAGCTCTTGCAGCATGATGTCCAGGTCGAAGCGATGGGCGGTGAAGTTCAAGCGCTTGAAGTCTCCGCGCTGAAGAAGAAGGGTCTGGACGAACTCACAGAGGCGATTTCGCTTCAGGCGGAACTGCTTGAATTAAAAGCCAATCCCGATCGCGCCGCCGACGGCGTTGTGATCGAAAGTCAGATGGAGCGCGGGCGCGGCCCAGTCGCCACAGTGCTTGTCCAACGCGGCCGGCTCAAGCGCGGCGACATCGTCGTGGCCGGCGCCCAATGGGGCAAGGTTCGCGCGCTCACAAATGAGCGCGGCCAACAGCTCAAAGACGCTGGGCCAAGCCTTCCCGTTGAAGTGCTCGGCTTAGACGGCGCGCCAAATCCGGGCGATGTGGTTGTTGTCGTCGACAATGAAGCGCGCGCGCGCGAAATAACCGAGTATCGCGAGCGCCTAAACCGCAACAAGGCGAGCGCCCCGACCGCGCGCGCGTCTCTGGAGCAGATGCTCGCGCGCCTGCAAGAAGGCGCCGCAGCGTCTGTGGAAACACAAGAAGCGATTGTTGTCGTCAAAGGCGATGTGCAGGGGTCGGTCGAAGCGATCACCCAATCTTTGGAGAAACTCTCCACCGAGGAGGTCCGTGCGCGTGTTGTGCACGGCGCCGTTGGCGGTATTTCCGAAAGCGACGTCTTGCTCGCGAAATCATCCGAAGCGCCGATCATCGCCTTCAACGTCCGCGCCAATAAACAAGCGCGCGATCTGGCGGAGAAAGAAGGCGTGGAGATCCGCTATTATTCGGTGATCTACAATTTGATCGACGATGTGAAAGCCACGCTGTCGGGCATGTTGGCGCCGGAGAAACGCGAGACCTTCATCGGCTACGCCGAAATCCTACAAGTGTTCGACATCTCCAAATTGGGCAAAGTCGCGGGCTGTAAGATTACCGAAGGCGTGGTGAAGCGCGGCTGCGGCGTACGCCTCATCCGCGACGATGTGGTGATCCATGAAGGCGAGCTGTCAACGCTCAAACGCTTCAAGGATGAAGTCGCCGAAGTTCAATCGGGTATGGAATGCGGCATGGGCTTTGTCGGCTATCAAGACCTGAAGCAAGGCGACCGCATTGAGTGCTTCACTGTGGAAGAGATCGCCCGGACGCTCGATTAAACGTCGCGGCCTAGGACAATTTGCGCCATGCGACCTTTATTGAAGGTGTGCTGCATTGCATCCCTCGACGAGGCGGAAGCGGCGATCCGAGCCGGCGCGTGGGCGATTGGGTTGGTGGCGGAGATGCCCTCAGGGCCAGGAACAATAAGCGATGCGCAAATCGCCGAGATCGCCGCTGCGACCCAAGGCCGGGTCAGCCGTTTTCTGTTGTCCTCGCGAACGCAGGGCCGAGACTTGGCGGCGCATGTGAAAGAAACCAAAGTGGACACCGTGCAGATCGTCGATCGCCCCGACCCCGGCGCTTATAGAAGCATCCGCCAATCGTCGCCGCATGTGCGCATCGTGCAAGTCATCCACGTCGAAGATGAAACCGCCATCAACGCCGCGCGCGCGGCGGAAGCTGACGGCGCCGACATGCTCTTGCTCGATAGCGGGCGTCCATCCGCCGCCATCAAAGAATTAGGCGGAACAGGCCGCATGCATGATTGGTCGATCAGTCGAAAAATCGTCGACGCCGTCGACCGTCCGGTTCTTGTCGCAGGCGGCTTGTCGGCGGAGAATTGCCGTGAGGCCCTGTTGGCCAGCGCCGCAGTCGGCATGGATCTTTGCTCAGGCGTTCGCACCGATGGACGCCTGGATTTCGACAAGCTCAATGCTCTAACGCAAGCTCTCAACCTCGCCGCATAGGCTAAAAATGCCCAAACGCCACGCCAAATCCAACACCGGACCGACCCAACGCCAATTGCGCGCGGGCGAATTGGTGCGTCATGCCTTGGTGGAGGTATTGGCGCGCGAAGAGTTCGCCGACCCTGTGCTGTCCGGCGTGTCCGTCACCGTGTCCGAAGTGCGCATGTCGCCGGATTTAAAACATGGGCGCGTGTTCTGCTCCCCGCTCGGCGGCGATAATCACGAGGCCGTTGTCGAGGCGTTGAACAAAGCCGCCGGCTTTTTGCGCGGTCGGCTTGGCCAAAAGATCGACATGAAGTATACGCCGCAGCTCCGCTTCCTTGATGATGCATCATATGACGAGGCCCGGCGCATTGACGCGCTTCTGGCCTCCCCCGGCGTCGCGCGGGATTTGGTAGACAAAGACGATTGATTCCGCCCGTCCCGCGTCCGATCCGTGGGGCCGGCGTAGGAGATAAAAATGGGCCGCAGCCGCAAAAAAGGCGATCCCGTTCACGGATGGCTGATCCTGGACAAACCAGAAGAAATCACGTCGACGCAAGCCGTCGGCAAAACGCGCTGGCTGTTAAACGCCCGCAAAGCCGGCCATGGCGGAACGCTGGACCCGCTGGCTTCAGGCGTCTTGCCGATCGCATTCGGCGAAGCGACCAAAACCGTCGCCTATGCGATGGAGGCGGACAAGGATTACGTCTTCACCATTCGGTGGGGGGCGTCCACGACGACGCAGGACCGCGAAGGCGAGGTAACGGCGACATCGGATGCGCGCCCGCCGCGCGAAGATATTGAAACGGCCCTCGCCGGCTTTATCGGTGAGATCGATCAGATCCCGCCGCAATTCTCCGCGATCAAGGTGGATGGCGAGCGCGCCTATGATCTAGCGCGCGACGGACAAAAAGTAGAGCTCAAACCACGCAAAGTCGTCTTGCACGACGCTGCGCTGCTAGACGTCCCGAGCGAAGATTTAGCGGTCATCAAAGTCACCTCGGGTAAAGGCTTTTATATTCGCGCCCTCGTGCGCGATTTGGCGGAGAAACTGGGCGCGGAAGGCCATGTCGCCGCGCTGCGCCGAACCCGCGTCGGCGCTTTTGACGAAAGCGCAGCAATAGCGCTGGATAAATTCGAAGAAATAGGCGATAAGCCCGCGCAGAGGGCGAAATTGGTCTCTGTGCAGACCGCGCTGGACGACATCCCGGCGCTGGCCATACGCGGAGACGACGCTTTCAAACTTAGGCAAGGCCGCGAAATCGTGCTTTTGCCCCACCAAATCGAGGCGTTTCGAGAAATGCGGCGCCCCAGACAAATCGCTGGGGAGGACATGTCTCGTATCGCATTGGCGATGGAGGGGGAAAAAGCGGCGGCGCTTGGCGAGGTTCGAGCGGGTCGGTTCCTACCGGTTCGCGTTTTTAATTTTGATACGGAGTAACACGATGTCGATTACGAAGGACGAAAAGTCCGAACTGATCACGAAATTCGCCAAAACCGACGGCGATACCGGCTCCCCGGAAGTGCAAGTCGCGATTTTGACCAAACGCATCACAACGCTGACTGAGCATTTCAAGGAGCACAAGAAGGACAATCATTCGCGCCGGGGCCTTTTGAAAATGGTCTCCCGCCGCCGCCGCCTTCTGGACTATGTAAAGTCCCGCGATGAGGCCCGTTATCAGGCCCTCATTAAAGAATTGGGTTTGCGCCGCTAAGGCCGCTCAAACACCCGCCGGCCCAATCCGGGGCGCGGCGGGTTTTCGTATGTAAAGAAAGACACACACCTCATGTTCGATATCCAAAAAGTCACGCTCGATTGGGCGGGGCGCCCGCTGACCCTCGAAACGGGCCGCATGGCGCGCCAAGCCGACGGGGCGGTCCTCGCCACCTATGGCGAAACGACCGTCCTCGCCACTGTGGTTGCGGAAAGCAGCCCGAAGCCTGGCGTCGACTTCTTCCCTCTGACCGTAAACTATCAAGAAAAATACTATTCCTCGGGCCGCATTCCTGGCGGCTTCTTCAAGCGCGAAGGCCGTCCGACCGAAAAAGAGACGCTGACCTCGCGTCTGATTGACCGGCCGATCCGCCCCTTGTTCGCCAAGGGCTTCAAAAACGAAACACAAGTCGTCATCAACGTCCTGTCCTATGACATGGAAAATGATCCGGACGTGGTCGGCATGATCGCAGCCTCTGCAGCTTTGACGATTTCCGGCGTGCCCTTCATGGGACCGATCGGCGCCGCGCGCGTCGGCTATAAAGACGGCGAATACGTCATCAACCCGCTCCAAGACGAATTGCCCGATAGCGATTTGGACCTGGTGATGGCGGGCACCGCCGACGCTGTGATGATGGTGGAATCCGAAGCCAGCGAGCTTTCCGAAGAGGTCATGCTCGGCGCCGTGATGGCGGGCCATGACAGCTTCCAGCCCGTGATCGACGCCATCATCGATCTCGCCGAACGCGCCGCAAAAGAGCCCTGGGATTTCGAGCCGGAGGACCGGTCCGAACAACTCGCCGCGATCAAAGCCTTGGTGGAAGACGACATCCGCGCCGCCTACAAAATCTCTGACAAAACCGAACGCCAAGCCGCCGTCGGCGCCGCGCGCGATAAAGCGGCCGCCGAATTGGTCGCAACGGAAGACAAGCCCGACGGCATGGACGCGCTCGTCTATAAAGACGTGTTCAAATCCCTAGAAGCGGAAGTCGTCCGCGGCGACATCATCAAAACGGGCGTGCGCATTGACGGCCGCAAGCTGGACCAAGTCCGCCCGATCGTTTCGGAAGTGACGGTCCTGCCTCGCACCCACGGATCGGCCCTATTCACGCGCGGTGAAACGCAAGCGCTCGCGGTGGCGACGCTTGGCACGGCGGATGATGAGCAATTCATCGATGGGCTGGACGGCACCTACAAACAGAAATTCATGCTGCACTATAATTTCCCACCCTTCTCGGTGGGTGAGACGGGTCGCATGGGCGGCACCAGCCGTCGTGAAACCGGCCATGGCAAGCTCGCCTGGCGGGCCCTGCGCGCGGTTCTGCCGACGGCGGAAGAATTTCCCTATACGATCCGCTTGGTGTCCGAGATTTTCGAATCCAACGGCTCGTCCTCCATGGCGACGGTCTGCGGCGGATCGCTGGCGATGATGGATGCGGGCGTGCCGATCAAGCGCCCGGTCTCCGGCATCGCGATGGGCCTCATTAAAGAGCCCGACGGCGTCGCGGTCTTGTCCGACATTCTCGGCGATGAAGACCATCTGGGCGATATGGACTTTAAAGTCGCCGGCACCAGCGAAGGCATCACCTCGCTGCAGATGGACATCAAAATCGCCGGCATCACCAAGGAGATCATGCAGACCGCCTTGGATCAGGCCAAAGGCGGCCGCGACCACATTCTGGGCGAAATGAACAAGGCGCTGGACGGCTCCCGCGAGGAAGTCTCCGGCAACGCGCCGCGTATCGTCACCATGCAGATCCCGGTCGACAAAATCCGCGACGTCATCGGCACGGGCGGCAAAGTCATCCGCCAGATCGTCGAAGAAACCGGCGCCAAGGTGAATGTGGAAGACGACGGCACGGTGAAAATCTCCGCGGTCGACAAAGGCTCCATCGATGCGGCCTATGACTGGATCCACG
>JBCCMB010000071.1:0-13391 GCA_039026555.1 Pseudomonadota bacterium | reverse complement strand
GGTTGGAGGCGGCCCTGCGGGAAAATCAGACATTGTGGGCCTCCTAAAGACAATTGAGCCCTTAAAGCATGGGCTGCGCGCCGCCTCAATCAAGACATGGGGCATGTCTGAGTTTGATAACGCGTCCTTAAATGTGATCCCGCATCATCGACTTAAACTATCACAGTCATAGGGCGCGCCTCATGAACAGCTTCGCCGCCGCGAAATCCGCCGTCGCGCCGACATCTGCGGCCCCAAATTCAGCCGGTGTTGCAAAGTTCTGGAGCTGGTCCAAAGGCCTGATCGATCCCAAACGCGCGATCATCAATCCATTGGCGGATGCGTTTTTCTTTTATGGCGCGCCGGTCTGGGCTTTGGCGTTGGTGCTCGCCGGCGCCAGCCAGCCGGACCTTTGGTACGTCAAGTCAATGTTCGCGGATGAATACGGTTATGTCACCTTCGTCACCGGCGCCGCGACATCCGCGCATTTGCTGGCCGTCATGTTCCGCAGCCATTTAAACCCCGCCGTCTTCACGCAATGGCCGATGCGCTTCACGCTCGTCCCCGTCGGCGTCTTCCTGTTGCTCACTTTTTCGCCCTGGGCGCTGGTCGCTGCGTCCGCTTTGGCGATTTTTTGGGATGTTTATCATTCCGGCATGCAGAATTTCGGACTGGCGCGGATTTACGACATGCGCGCCGGCAATGCGCCCACTCAGGGCCGGTTGTTGGACAGTTTGATCAGCCAAGTCCTATACGCCGGCCCGATCATGGCCGGCGCTTCCCTCTATTTCCATTTCGAGGGCTTTGACAGTTTTGAAAAATTCCTCGATGGCGGATTTTCCAGCATCGCCGAGGCGCTCACCACCATACCCGCGCATGTCGACGGGAAGGCGGAAGTGCTGCGCAATTGGGTGTTCGGCGTCTCGGCATTGGCCTGGTGCGGCTATCTTTACGGCTATTGGCGTCTCGCCAAACAAGGCTACAACGTCGCGCCGCAGAAAGTGATCTTGATGGCCGCCACGGCGCTCACCTCGCTGATCGCTTGGGTTTATTGCGAGCCGGTCGTCGCTTTCGCCGTCATGAATTTGTTCCACGCGGTGCAGTATTTTGCGATCGTTTGGGGCCGCGAGCACAAAACGATTGGGCAAACCTTCCGCATCAAAAACCCGAAGCTTGGCAAATGGGTTGCGCTGGCGTTGATCCTCGGCGTTTGCGCAGCTTTCGGCGCTTGGGAGATGCTATGGGCCAATCCGGGATGGGATGCGACCTACGCCTTCATCCTCACCGTCGCGCTGATGCATTTCTGGTATGACGGCTTTATCTGGAGCGTCCGGAAAAAAGCGGTTTAGCCCAGCGCGTCAAACCAACGGCCCAAGGCGCGCGCATCTTCGCGCAAGGCCGCGATGCGCGCTTCGGCTTCGCTGTCCCTGCCCCATTTTTCAGCTTGCCAGGTCTCATCGATCAGCGACGCGTCGACGGCTTCGTCTGCGGAGAGCCTTCCCTGCTCGACCGCGACGGCTAGGACAGCGGATCCCAGCAAACCTGTCGCGTAGACCAGGCCGGTCAGCCGAAAATCATCTAATGACGCTGCATGCGCGCGCGCCGCATCCAAAGACGCCGGCGGTTGAACGCCCGCCAACACGCCGTCCACGCCGATCAAGACAATCCCCAGCGTTTCTCCCGCCCAATCACGCAAAGGCCGCCAGGCTTCTTCTTGCCTTGCGCGTAGCTCCTCCGGCCCCTCCGCCATATGGCAAACAAGGTCCGTTTCCGCGTAACGCGCAAACTCGTCCGCCATCTCTGCGCGCGCGTCAGGCGTTCGATCAAGCGCGACATTGGCCAGGCGCAGCATGGGCATGCTGGACGCATCAATAACGTCCTCTTGCCGATCCCATTCTTCTGCGATCGCGCCGGCGAGCGCTTCGGTGAGCGCTTCCAACACCTGTTTGGCGGGGGTTCGCACGGGACGACCATCTAAGACGACCCGCCATCCGCGTTCGCCAGCCTCCACGCCGGCCTGCTTGTAGAAGCGCTTGGGCGCCTCTTGGCTTCCAAAACCGTTCACGCCGCACGCTCCCGCGCGAACGTCTCCAAGGACGCCGCCAGCGTTGAAAACTCATGATGCACCTCATGCGCGCCGGCCGCCTCGATCTCATGCGCTTCGCCAAATCCCCAGGACACGCCCAACGCTCTTACATTAGCCGCCCGCGCCATCTGCATGTCGAACGTGGCGTCGCCGATCATCACGGATTGCACCGCCTCCACACCGAGCGCATCCATATTCGCCTGCACCATAAACGGATTGGGCTTGCCCGGCCCGTCATCCGCGCACCAAGACGTATCAAAGAATTTGCGAAGATCGTGCGCGTCCAAGATGACGTCCAAACCGCGCCGGGACTTGCCGGTCGCAACGCCCATCAGCCAGCCTTGGGCGGATAAATCCCGTAGCAGATCCACCGCGCCCTCATAGAGCGGTTCTTTGAAGTTCGGATCGGCGCGATTGGCGATGAACGCGTTTTTGTAGCCTTCAACCAATGCCTCACGCTGATCGGCGTCGGCGTGTGGCGCCAGAACATCCATCGCGTCATGCAGTCCGAGGCCAACAATCCGGCGGGTTTGATCATAATCGGGTTTCGCCAGCCCTGCGGCCGCGAAGGCGGTTTCCATCGCGCCCTGGATCACCTTTCGGCTGTCCACAATCGTTCCGTCGATGTCGAAAATCGCAAGCTTCAACGTCATTCCGGGCTTATCTCCGGCGCGGCGGTGATTGAACCGCCTCAAACGGGTCCGCCGCCTCGCTCTCCAAAAAGCCGAGCGTGTTGAAGGTCGATTTCATATGTGGCGATACAGGCGCGACCAGTTCCACCGGCCCGCCCGACGGCCTGGGCAAACGCAAAGCTCGCGCATGCAGATGCAGCCCTTTCGCCACGCCGTCAGGGCTCGGCCGATCGCAGGTGTATTTGTTGTCGCCCAAAATCGCGCAGCCAATGCTCGACATATGCAGGCGCAATTGATGGGTCCGCCCGGTTACGGGTTTGAGGGAGACCCAAGCCGCCGTTCGCGCCGCGTTAGAGACCACCGCATAATCCGTGATAGAAAAATGCGCATCCCGCTCGCCATGCTTCGCCATGCGCATCTTTTCGATATCGCCGGCTTTGCGATTGGTCGCTTCCACCCCTTTTTTCATCCAGCCGCGGATCTCGCCCTCCAGAGGATCGGGAACACCGGCAACGATGGCCCAATAGACCTTCTCCATATTCCGCTGACGAAAGTACTTTGCGAGCTCGGCCGCCGCCGGCGCGGTTTTGGCCAGCACCAACAGGCCGGACGTGTCTTTATCTAAACGATGCACAAGGCGGGGTTTGTCTTCACCCTCCGGGACGAGCGCCTGCGCCAAACCGTCGACATGGCGCGTGGTTTTCGTCCCGCCTTGCGTCGCTAATCCGGAGGGTTTGTTGAGCACGATCATGCGCTCGTCTTCATACATCACCAGCTTGCGGATCATGTCGGCGTCGGCTGGCTTGATATGATCCGGTCGCGCGGCCGGCTTGTTCTTTTTGTCGGCGCCGGTCGGCATGGGCGGCACGCGCACGATCTCGCCGGCTTTAAGGCGCGTATTGGATTTCGCTTTCGCGCCGTCCACACGAATGTCGCCCTTGCGGAGCAATTTCTCGACCTGGCCTTGCGTAAGTCCTGGAAAGCGGCGCTTCAGCCAACGATCCAGACGCGTGTCGGCTTCCGCCTCACTCACCGGCATGTCTAGGATCTGACCTTGGTTCCAGCTCATGCGAACACCCGACGCGCGAGATAAAGACCCGCAAACAGCGCCGCAACGCCCAGCGCCACCGACCCCAAAGCGTAGATCGCGGCGTCAGAATAAGCTTTGCGCTCCACCATCAAGGCGGTTTCCAGCGAGAATGCGGAAAAGGTTGTAAACCCGCCCAAGACGCCCGTTCCCAGAAACAGGCGCCAATCTTGTGCGCCCTCGCCGCGAAAGGCGAACCAGCCGGCCAACAGCCCCATCAGCAAGCTGCCGACAATATTGGCGGCGAACGTCCCGTGCGGCCAGCCGGGCCCTAGCGTGCGAAGCGCCGCCATGGAAACGCCATAGCGCGCCATCGCGCCTAAAGCGCCGCCGGCTGCAACAAGAAGGAAACTGGTCATGGCGCTGCTCATACGCGTTCTGCCGCGCCCTGGAAAGATTGTACGCACAGCGGCTAGAAACTGAGCTCCAACGCCGCCGCTAAGCGCGCCATATCCGCCGGCGGCTCGGCTGAAAGATCTAGCTCGCCGCCGTCTGGATGCGGAATGATCAGCCTCGCAGCGTGCAGCATTAATCGATCCACCGCCTCGCCGGCCGCCACGCCTGCGCCGCCATAATAGGGATCGCCTAAAATCGGCCGTCCAATATGTGAGAGATGGGCCCGGATTTGGTGCATCCGTCCTGTCTCCGGGAACAAACGCAACGCGTGATGTCTCCCATTGCTGGAGACCAGCTCATACCGCGTCCGCGCCGCTTGAGCGCCTGGCGCATCCAGCGCTGTCGCGCGCATCAAAGCCAGATTAGGCTTTTCCTGATATCGCTCCAGCGGCGCATCAATCACGCCCGCCGCCGTATCAAACGCCTTGCCGGAGACCAGCGCCAGATACGTCTTCTGCGTCCAACGCTCGGCGAAAGCTTCGGACAAGAACGCGGCGGCGGGTTTGGTCCGCGCGGTCACGATCACGCCGGAGGTTTGTGCATCCAAACGGTGCACCAAGCGCGGCTGTTTGCCATTGGATTTGGCATAGACCGCCAACACTTTATCCAGCGTCCGGTCATCAGGATTGCGCGTTTGGCAGGGCAAGCCGGAGGGCTTGTCGAAAGCCAACACGGCCCTGTCCTCATGGATCAACGCCGCATCCATCGCCGCGCGGTCCGCATCCGTGGGTTTATAGGGCGGAATAGGCGCTTTGGATTTGGTCCCTACACGCAGTTTCGACGCCTGTTTCGGCCGTCTCATCCTCTTTCGCGCCTCAAGCGGGACCAGCGTTCCAAGCGCTCTTTGATCGCAGCTTCGCGGCCTTCGCCCTTAGGCTCGTAGAAGATCTCGCGGTGCATACCGTCTGGGAAGTAATTCTGCCCCGAGAACCCATCCTCAGCGTCATGATCATACGCATAGCCGTCGCCATAGCCGAGATCCTTCATCATTTTTGTCGGCGCATTCAGAATGTGTGAGGGCGGCGTCAGCGATCCGGTGTCTTTCGCCGCCGCCCGCGCCGCCTTGTAGGCTTTGTAGGCTGCGTTTGATTTTGGCGCGGTGGCGAGATGCACCACGGCGTGCGCCAGCGCCAACTCGCCCTCCGGCGAGCCCAAACGCTCATAGGCCGCCGCCGCTTCATTGCAGATCATCAACGCCGTGGGGTCCGCCAGCCCGATATCTTCGCTGGCCATCCGCACCAGACGACGCGCCAGATAAAGCGGATCTTCGCCACCCTCCAGCATGCGGGCGAACCAATAAAGCGCGGCGTCTGGATCCGACCCGCGCACAGATTTATGCAGCGCGGAGATGATATTGTAATGGCTGTCCCGATCTTTGTCGTAAGCCGGCGCACGCTTTTGCAGAACGCCCGCCAGCGCTTTGACGGACAGCGGCGCCGGCGGCGAGAGCGCAAACACTTCCTCCGCCAAATTTAGCAAATACCGTCCATCGCCATCCGCCATCTCGGCCAGCGCCTCGCGGGCCTCCGGCAGCAAGGGCAAGGGACGCTCCATCAGCCCTTCGGCGCGCGCCAGCAATGCCTGCATCGCTTTTGCGTCTAAGCGGTGCAGCACCAACACCTGGCACCGCGACAACAACGCGCCATTGATCTCAAAGCTTGGGTTTTCGGTCGTCGCGCCCACCAATGTGACGACGCCGCGCTCGACAAAGGGTAAAAAACCATCCTGCTGAGCGCGGTTAAATCGGTGGATCTCGTCCACGAACAATAGCGTGCCCTTGCCAGTCGTCCGCCGCGCTTCGGCCCTTTCAAACGCCGCGCGCAAGTCTTTCACACCGGAGAAAATCGCCGAGATCGCTTCGAATTCGAGGTCGGTCTCTTTGGCGAGCAATTGCGCGATTGTGGTCTTACCAACGCCGGGCGGTCCCCACAGGACCAAGCTCGCCAAGCGCCCTTGATCCAACATCCGACCGATAGGACCGTCAGATCCGATGAGATGATCCTGCCCGACAACCTCGCTCAAGGATTGCGGACGCAATCTATCCGCCAAAGGCCGCGGCGCCTCGGCGTCCATGCCGGCGGAAGCGAACAAATCACTCATGCGTCTTTGCGTATCGCAGCGCGGTTTCACCGACAACTACGACCTAGACTACCGAATTCGACCCCGCGCCAAATCCTCCACCAGCGACGTCCATGCGGGGTCGCCGCGCAACTCCTCGACATGGTCTAGAATATCCCGATAGTAGTAACCCATCTCACGCTTCAGCGTTTTACGGATATCGCTGTCGGCCTCCGCATTGGCGGCGAACGCACCCGTTAAACCGCCCACAAGTCCACCCACAATATTTCCGACGCCGGGGACCATTGTTCCAGCAGCGCCGCCGGCCGCTGTTCCCGTTCCGGCGCCGCCGATATAGCGCATGACGGTTTTCTCGCTATCGATTGTCTTTCTGACTAAGCCGGTGACTTTGTCTTTCATGTAACCGCTTGTCCCATACATGCTCTTAGGAACGTGCAACGCGGCGTTGATTTTTGCGACTTCGC
Source organism: Pseudomonadota bacterium (assembly GCA_039026555.1). GTDB lineage: Bacteria > Pseudomonadota > Alphaproteobacteria > Caulobacterales > Hyphomonadaceae > JBCCMB01. The sequence goes on along the minus strand of JBCCMB010000071.1, from coordinate 6,668 downwards.
CAGATTGCAAGGGTCGAATACGAAACGGCAGCTCCCCGATTTCTCGAACGGCTTGCTCTCCAGACGAGCGGCCGAGCTCCCATAGCTCCGACATCCAAGCCGATTCCTTGATGACGGCGTAGTCCTTATCGATCGCCGCATACAAACGCTGCCGCGCGTTTTCAACTTGCCCCGCAAACCTCGTCAACGCGTCCTCAAGGCATCGCTTGATCGCCTCCGCCGCGGCCTGTTCTTCCAACTTTGGAAAATACTCCGCCGCCTTCGACATCAAACGGTCGAGATCTCGGGCGTTTTTCTTCTTCGCGACCAAGAACGCATTATATTCAGCCAGCTTCCTGAGCCGTCTGGGTAAATCCGCTTTCGACGGAAAGTCGGTATCACCAACTAAAACAGGGATGATCTGAACCCGTCTACGCGCCTTCAGCGCCTTTGCGACCTCATAAAACACGATATCCTTCTTCGCCTCGCGGTCCGCAAAGCTTGAGGCCCAACTCGGCCCGATAACGCAAATGAATAAGCGTGTGGTTTTGAGCTGCTTGTCGATTCGGCGACGCCAGTTTTCCCCAGCGTCGATCGAAGACACGTCATGGAAAACATGGTCGTAGCCCAAGCGATCGCGAAACGCCTCAGCCAGGCGCTTTGACGCTTTAGACGCATCATCTCGTCGATAGCTAATGAAAACCGCCAAAATCCACGCCTTCTAAACGCCGTCCGTGCGACAGCATTCCATGTCGTAAATTAAACTAGTCAACGACTAAGCGGGTTCAAATCCAAAAATGAACGATGCAGGCGGAGCGTCAAAAAACGCCCAATCAATATTCACTGGCTCAAGGCGGCCCTTTAAAGCTGCATCTCAGCCGTAATCCTGCGGCCATTGCGTTCGATCGCGACGCGCCAGGCGCCGCCATCTTCAACGCCTTCGTCGATTGCGCCGTTCAAATCCTCGGCGGTGTCGATCTCAACGCCGTTGACCTCCCGCAGAATGTCGCCCGGCCGCAAACCGACACGCGCGGCGAATGAGCGGCGAAACACGCGATTGACCAGAACGCCGCTAATGAAGGGATCCTTACCCATCTCTTCGGCCAACGCCGGCGACAATTCAGCGATCTCCGCGCCGGAGAAAGGATGACGTCCCTCAAGCAGGATCAAATCCGCTTCGGTCGCGCCGGGCGGCGGGGCCAAGACCAAAGACGCCTCTCTGAACTCGCCCGCAGTCGCGGCGGTTAAGACAACGGTTTCACCTGGGGCTTGTGTCGCCGCCAGGAATTTTAGGCCGCGTTCGTCAAAGACTTCGCGGTCATCAATCGCCGTCACTAGATCGCCGCGACGAAGTCCCGCCTTGTCCGCCGGACTGTCTGGATAAACTTCGGTGACCAGAACGCCCGCAGGTCGATCGAGCCCTAAGGATTTGGCGATATCCGCATCGACCGACTGACCCTTAAGGCCAAGCCAAGGCCGTACGATCTGTCCGTCATTGACCGCCGCATCCACAATACGCCGCACCATTTCCGACGGCACAGCGAACCCGATCCCATTGGAACCGCCCGAACGCGAAAAGATCGCCGTATTCACGCCCACCAAATCGCCCGCCACATCCACCAGCGCGCCGCCGGAATTGCCTGGATTGATGGCGGCGTCGGTCTGGATGAAGAAGGCGTAGTCCGACACGCCGACATCCGTTCGCGCCAACGCCGAGATGATCCCGTTTGTTACGGTCTGCCCAACGCCGAAGGGATTGCCGATCGCCAGCACAAGGTCGCCGACTTCGATCGCTCGCGTGTCGGCGAATTCAAGGGTCGGCAGCACTTCCTCGCCCGCATCAATCTTCAAAACGGCGAGATCCGTGCGCTCGTCGGCGAGCACCAATTCGGCTTCAAACTCGCGCCGATCCGATAACACCACGCGAAACTCATCCGCGTCTTTGATTACATGATTGTTCGTCACGATGACGCCTTCGTCGCCCACGATCACACCGGACCCGAGCGAGGACTGCACGCGTTCCTGCGGCATGCCGAAATTCCGGTCGCCCAAAAACCGTTGAAAGAAGGGATCGTTCGCAAACGGCGAGGCCTGTGTGCGCACAGTGCGGCTGGTGTAAACGTTGACGACGGCAGGAGCAGCGCCGCGCACCACGGGCGCAAACGACATTGAGACGTCGGCGGAAGATTGAGGAACCATGCGCTGCGAGGACGCCGTCGTATTCGGGTCATCCTGCGTCTGGCCGCAAGCCGGCGTTGAGACAAGCATCGCAAACGCGGCGGCGGCGAAAAATGCGGGGGATTTCATAAGTGTCATGCCGCTGATTTAGACTTCAAAACGAGGCGTGATTGGGGCGATATCTGTATTCGCCGACTGGACGCCCCGCTTACGCAACGACAGCAATCTCTGCAAGTCTCGTCACGTGTTTGAAGACCGCTTGCTATTGAACTCAATTAGCGTGAGGATTTAGTATATCATTTAAACACGGGGAGATCTTTCATGCTGAAACCAATTCTAGTGTCGGTTGCAGCGATCGGCCTGGCGGCGTGCGCCAGCGCCGAGCCGCAATTTGATCCGCTGGACAGTATGAGCCCCAAATCTACGCGCGAAAACATGCTCGCCAAACCGCTGCAAACTGTAACGCTGTCGACAAATTCGATGGAGCAGATCCGGTTGTTCTATGTCGACGGCATGGGGATGACGTTGACAGGACCGGTAGAAGCATCAGACGCGCTCAAAAACCAACAACGGGCGCTGTGGGCGATCCCAGACGATCTGGATTGGGACGAATATCACCTGACGCGGCCGAGCGCGGCGGTTCAGGATCGCGGCGCCATGTCGGTTCGCGTGCTCGCCTTCCATACGCCGACCCCGACCGTACACAAATCCTGGGATTCCCGTAGTTTGGGCGGGTTCTCCATGGGCTTCCCAAACCGGATGCAGCCCGAATTGGACACTAAGATCCGCCGGCTGGGCTATGGCGCGATCAATCCGATCTCCATCTATGAGGTCCCGCGCACCGACGGCACGATGTACACCATCCATGAGACCATTTTTAACGGCCCTGACTTTGTCCATGCGGTCGGCATTGACCGTCTCGGCATGGCGTCTCTCGGCGCTGTCGACGAAGAGACGAAGCTTGGCGGTCCCGGCTATTCGGCCATGGTGGTGGAAGATAGCGACACTGTGCTCGCTTTCTTCACAGATGTTCTCGGCCTGGAGCTGCGACGCGACAATATCTGGAAGAGCTCCGGCGAAGACGGCGCCATGGCCTTGCCGAACGGAACCGAATTCCGCTTCACCATCGTCGCCGCGCCTGGCCACGGCCCGGGCGGGCATATGCTATTTGTCGACTTCACCAATATCGAAGGTGTCGAACCCAACGCCCCGCCGCGCGTACCCAATCGCGGCATTGGCATGTGGAGCTTCCCAGTCACGGATTTGGCGACCGCGCTTTCAAACGCGGCAGATTTCGGTTCGGAGATCGTTCACGCGGCGACGCAAATCTCAGATCCGCTTCACGGCGACATTCGCGTCGCCACTCTGCTCGCGCCCAACGGGCTATTAATCGAACTCTATGAGGAGATCGCCCAATGACGCGCTGGATCGCTTATCTCGCCGCAACCGTACTCGTGGCGTGCGCCAATGTCGCCCCAACGCCCATCGCACAAGACGCCGTTGCGGAACAGGCGGAGACCCAATCGACCGGCCTTGGCGGCTGGAATGAAGCGGTCGTCACCACCGCGTCGCCCGACGCATGGATTAGTTTCCTCACCGAAATCGCCGGCTGGGAGGTGCGTCAAGAGAGCCCAATCGACGACGGGCTTAAAACCCTCTGGGATCTGCCCGAAACGGCGACCGGCGAAGAAATCCTGCTCAGCAATATCGGCGCGGAGAGCGGGTTCATTCGCTTGGTTCATTTGGACGGCGTCGATCAGGATTGGATCCGCGCCGATGCGCGGCCTTGGGACACGGGCGGCATATTCAACATGAATGTCCGCGTCGTTGGCATGGATGAGGTTCGCGAAAAGATGCTGCGCGACGGCTGGCATGGCGACAGCGAGCCGATCCAATACGGGTTTGGTCCTTTTGAAGTGATAGAATGGATCGCCCGCGGCCCAGACGGCGTGCGCCTGGCGTTGATCGAACGCCTCGCCCCGCCGCTGGAAAGTTGGCCCAATCTCAAATCCGTCAGCCGCGCGTTCAACTCTACCCAAACCGTCGCCGATATCGATGCGGCCAGCGCTTTCTACAAGGACGTTTTGGGCATGCAGACCTATTTGGAGCACAATGGCGCCAGCGCCGAACCTGGACCCAACGTCCTTGGCCTCACGCACGAAGACGCCGTAAGCGTGCCGCGCCAGATCTACATTCTTCATCCCGACGGCGTGAATGAAGGCTCGGTGGAATTGGTCTCATTTGAAGGCGCCAGCGGTCTCGACCTAACCGAACGCGCGATACCAAAAAATATCGGCCTATCGGTCCTGCGCTTTCCCGTTGAGGACCTTGACGCCACGATCGCGGCGCTCACCGCGCGCGGCGCCGTGTTTGAGGCGGAGCCGCTGTCGATGACGCTCGCGCCCTATGGCGATATCCGTATCGCCGCGCTGGTATCGCCGGAAGGCGCGCGGTTAGAGATTTACGAGACCGTCGAATAAGAGGCGCCGGACCGAAACGTCGCATAGACGCCGCGCGAAAAGCATGGTTTTCACCCGCCTATGAGCCGAGCGCCCGCCCTTCGCTTGTGGATTTTGATCCTTGCCGTCGTCGCCTATGCGGCGAATGGCGGCCACTCGCATTTGGCCTATGCGGACGGCGAGACGGTGTCGGTCTTGATGTGCGGCGCGCATGGCGACCACATGGTTCAGATGCGCTTGGGCGACACCGTTCCGCAGGACACCTCTTCTGAGACCTGCTGCGGAGACTGCACCCACGCGGCGACGGATGCCGCGCTTTCGCCGATCGCCAGCATAACGCCCCTTATTTGGACAATGACGGCCCTCGGCGCGCGTCTTCGCGATGATTTGTCCCCGCGCTCGCCCCTATGGCCCGGAGCTCCGCCGCAAGGGCCGCCCACACTCGCATAGCCAGACACCGCCCTTATAGCTCCGCCCCGAAGCGGAGCCTGCAGCTTTGCGAGTAAAACAATGATATCTCAAACGCTTATCCGCGGCGGCGCGTTGTCCGCCGCGCTCATTCTCCCCGCTCAGGCCCATGATGGCGATGGCGGACACGTGACCTACGCCACCGATCACGCGCCCATCGGCGTAATGGCCGACCATCGCCACCATAAGGGCGAATGGATGCTGTCCTACCGCTATATGTATATGGACATGGACGGCAGCCGGGATGGAACAGACAGCATTTCGCCAGAAGACACGGTGACCAGCGTCGCCAACCCCTTCGCCAATCCGCCCATGTCGCCGCCCACGCTGCGCGTCGTGCCGACAGAAATGCCGATGCAAATGCATATGGTGGGCGCGATGTACGGGCTGACCGACCGCATCACGCTGATGGCGATGGGCTCCTACCTCGCCAAGGAGATGGACCACATCACTTTCCAAGGTCCGATGGGAACAACGCGCCTGGGCGAATTCACCACGGAAACCTCCGGCGTCGGCGACACCACGATTGGCGCGATTGTCGGCCTGGACGACGGCTCTTATGAGCATCGCCAGATCAATCTTGGCCTCGCATTGTCTCTGCCGACGGGCTCCATAGACGAGACGGATCAAATCCTGACACCGATGAACACCACGCCCAGCCCGCGCCTGCCCTATCCCATGCAATTGGGCTCGGGCACGTTCGACCTTAAGCCCTCGCTCACCGCGCGCACCCGTCGGGGAGATTGGAGCTTTGGCGGCCAAGCCTCCGGCGTCATCCGCCTGGGTGAAAATGACGAGGATTACACGCTGGGCGACGTGTTCGAAGCCACGGCGTGGACGGCGTATGAATTCACCCCGTCCGTCTCCGTCTCTGGGCGTTTGAAAGCCAAAACCGCCGGCCAGATTGACGGCCAAGACCCGCTCATCACCGCGCCGGTGCAAACCGCCGATCCCGACAATCATGGCGGCGAAACCCTAGAAGCGCTTGTCGGCGTCAACCTCGCCGGTCAGACCGACTGGCGCAAAGGCCACCGCCTCGGCTTTGAACTGGGTCTTCCGCTCTATCGAGACCTCAACGGACCCCAGCTGGAAACCGATCTCACCCTCACCGTGGGCTGGCAAAAAGCCTTTTAGAGACAAACCGTCGCCGCGTTGGGGGGACGCGGGGGCGCTGGTTCGGCTTTGCAAACTAAAGCGAGACGTCAGCCCGAGCTTTATCTCGGAAGCGAGCATAAACAGCCGCGAATCCTAAATCCGCTTTGGGTCAGGAGGAGAAATTGAGCTGCGCGTTCGTATAGGGGCTAGTATAGGACGCTCGTGATCAAGGTTGCTAAACCCCGAGAAGTTGGGATCGGGCGCACAGCCAAGTGAAGCTCGATCTCGGTGTCAGAGCTAACTTTCTAGAAAGCTTATGCTTTCGCTTAATTGTCGCATTCGAGAACGGATGTGCCGAAAAGATAGGAGGCTTCCTCACATCCTTCGCCCTCTTGAGCATTGCTGGCCAAAGGCAGATCAGAATCGGACAAAGCTAGGACTGGTTCGTTCGCGATGGGGGCAGTCAATTCTTCTGGTGGTTCCATAGCC
>JBCCMB010000070.1:0-13396 GCA_039026555.1 Pseudomonadota bacterium | reverse complement strand
TCTCGCGCGTCGTAAATTGCCGGCGCAGAGGGAGATTAGGGCGCTGTTCAACGCTTGCTTTTCAGGCCGAATGATATGGGCCGTCGCATGCATCGCGGCGGCCCTAATTACGCTTACGGCTGACGCCTACGCGCATCCCGACGACGAGTTTTGCGCGTTCGACTCTGGAATCGATCCCGCTTTATGCCGCGCGTTGGCGGAGGTTGACGCCGATGGATCTATCGGCGGAGCAGATTTCACCATTGAAAGCGACGCGACCAATTTCGAGGTCTTTCTCGACTTTATCGGCATCGGCTTCGTTCATATTCTGCCGCTTGGGTATGATCACATTCTCTTCGTCCTCGCCCTTTTTCTCGCCGCATCCAAGATGCGGGACCTCTTATGGCAAATCTCGCTCTTCACCGTCGCGCATACTTTGACCTTGGGCTTAGGAGCCGCAGACATCGTGTCCGCGCCCGCACACATCGTGGAGCCTCTTATCGCCGCCTCAATAGTCGTGCTCGCCTTAGAAGCCTTGTTTCAGCGTCCCGCATCCTCTTGGCGATTGGCCCTGATCTTCGGATTTGGCTTGTTTCACGGGCTGGGCTTCGCCGGTCAGCTCAAAGAACAATTGGTCGGCGCGTATTTCTTGCCGGCTTTGTTCGGGTTCAATGTCGGCGTCGAGATCGGCCAGTTGACGGTCTTAGCGTTGGCGGCGGCAATTCTATCCGCGGCCGTGTTCGCCGTCCGCCGCTTAAGCGCCGATGCGACGACATATGCAATCGCCCAACCAAGCGCGCTTGTAATCGCCGCGATCGGAACATACTGGACATTGGAACGGGTGTTGCCGTTTGCCGGCTAGGATCGCGCCGCCGCGACGGCCTCCGCCGAGCGCGCTTTAATGCCCGCCCAATCGCCCGCATCCACATCCGCTTCACGCGCAATCCAAGTGCCGCCCGCTGCGAACACATTTGGCAAGCTTAGATAGGATTTCAGATTGTCCAAATTCACGCCGCCCGTCGGCATGAAAGATAAATCCGACATCGGACCGCCCAGCGCCTTGATCATGGCCGCGCCGCCAACAATCTCCGCGGGGAATAATTTCTGACGCATAAATCCCGCCGCGCGACACGCGATCGCTTCCGCGGGCGTCGCCACGCCGGGAATGACGCTGACGGACGACCTGCCGAGCGCGTCGATCAAATCGGGCGGCGTGCCCGGCGTCACGATGAAGTCCGAACCGGCATCTTCCGCGCGTTTCAAATCATCGCCGCTCAGAACAGTCCCTGCACCAACCGCCAGTTTCGGCGCCGCGCGTTTCATTTCTTTGATGGCGGCCAATCCATCCGCAGTCCGCAAGGTCGTTTCCGCAACGGTGACACCACCTTCAAACAACGCCTCGGCGAGCGCGCCCGCCTGACCCGCATCATTGATCGTTAGCACAGGAACCACAGGCCCCGCCTGAAGCAAGGGCGCCAACTCGTCAAAGGTCAATCCCGGTCTCCCAATCGTCTCTATTCGCCGTCAGCCAGCGCCCATAACGCGAAAGACGCCGATGCGCACCCCTCGGACTGAAACATAAGCCGCGCGACAGGCATGCAATTAAGCGTTCATTAACCGCAAGCGCCGCCAATGCAAAAAGCGTTAACGGCTGGGGATTCGCGTCCGCCGGCTTAGCCCCTAGGAGTAAATCAGGTGAACGGGCCGCCCATCCTGATATACGGCAATGGCGCGATGGCGCGTGTCGCATGCTCCTACCTATCGAGATCGCGGTCGGTCTTAGGCTTCACTGTCGATGATGAATTGATCGACAAGGCCTCCGCTAAGCTCGCCGGGCGGCCGGTTCACCCCTTTAGCGAAGTTCAGTCGCGTGTTCGGCCTGATTCATGCGAAATGATCATCGCCGTGGGCTATCGCGATATGAACGCTTTGCGTCTTCAACGATATGAAGACGCAAAATCGAAGGGCTATTCCTTTACGAGCTATGTTGATCCGAGCGTCATTATGCATGACGGCGTGGAGATCGGCGAAAACACCCTTATCTTGGATCACACATCCATTCACCCTGGGGTGAAGATCGGCGATGCGGTTTTCATCTCCAGCCAAGTTAGCATCGGCCATGATTGCGTCATCGGCGACGGCGCTTGGATCAATGGCGGCGTCTCGCTTGGAGGCAGATGCCATGTGGGGCCGCAATGCGTTTTCGGCGTGAACGCGAGCGCCGCGCATGATGTGGTGCTGGGCGCGCGATCCTTTGTCGGCGCAAATACGCTCGTCAATCGCGCCGTCGCGCCGGACAGTGTGACATTGTCCCCCGCAGGCGAGCCCTTCCGGTTGAAATCGCAGGATTTCTTGTCGTTCGCGCGCATGCAGGCTTGAGCGACATGCCCAATATCTCACGACAATTCTTCACCGCCGCAAAGCACGACAAAACCGCCATTGTCTGCGATGGGGACGCCCTCTCTTTCTCCGTGCTTGCGGAACGGGTGGCGAAGATTTCGCGCGGCCTCGCTGAAGAAGGCGTGCGACCGGGCGACGCCATCGCGCTTATGGGCTCAAACTCGATTGATTATGTCGCCATCATGCTGGCGGCCGCGGACCTTGGCGCAGTGCTCGTTCCGCTCAGCGGCGCTTTGCCAACCCACGCCGCCCGACGCGCGATCGAAACGTCGGACGCCAAGCACCTGATCGCATCCGCCGAACGGCTCTCGTCGCTCAGAGCAGACGATACAAAGGTCTCCGGAGTGACCTTGGCGCTAGGCGACGACACCGACAGCCTAAACGCATTGGTCCGGGCGGCGCCCAACAGCGCCGCCCCGTCATTCTGGGGACGCACGGACGATCCCTACATTCTGACCATGACGTCCGGCTCCACCGGCGCGCCGAAACCCATCATCTTAACCCAACGCTCCAAGCTTGAGCGCGCAGGGGCCGCCGTCCGGCTCTACGACATCACATCTGAGGACAAAATCCTCGCCGCCACGCCGCTTTATCATTCGTTGGCGGAGCGCTTAGCGCTCATCCCAATGCTGATCGGCGCGCAATCCATCTTAATGTCGCGATATTCCCCGGATCTTTGGATCGAGTGCGTCGACACGCATGAGGCGAGCTTTACGATCGCCGTTGCGTCTCAGCTCAGCGCTGTCGCCAAACGTCTTGAAGCGCAGGGACAATCCAGTCAGCGCTGTTTGAGCCTGCGGTGCGTTGTCTCTTCCTCCGCGCCGTTATCGCACGACGCCAAGACGCGTGTTTTGAGCGCCCTCCCCGGCGAATTGCATGAATGCTATGGCGCTTCGGAGATCGCGATCGCGACATCTCTCAATCTCACGAAACCGGATGCGCCGATCGGCTCGGTGGGCCGCCCGGCGCCAGGCGTTGATATCCGCATCCTCTCAGATGACGGCGCAGAACTGCCGATTGGGGAAACCGGCGAAATTACTTGCCGCACGCCGATGCTGTTCGGCGGGTATTACGGGCGGGATGACTTGACCGAAGCCGCCTTACAAGACGAGTTTTTCAAGACCGGCGATCTTGGACGCTTGGATGAGACTGGCGCGCTTTTCTATCAAGGCCGTAAGAAGGATGTGATCATCACCGGCGGAGTGAATGTCTATCCCGCCGACGTCGAAACGGCCATTCAATCGCTCCCCGGAGTGGACAAATGCGCCGCGTTCGCCTGGCCGGACGAACGGCTCGGAGAAGCAGTGGCGATCGCCATTGTCGCTTCCGACGCCAAGCTATCGGCTCGCGCTGTTCGCAGCTGGTGCGCAACGCGGCTCGCGGACTTTCAGCAACCTCAGCGCATTGTTTTTACTGATGTTTTGCCCGTAAACACCATGGGCAAACTCGTCCGCAACGAATTGTACGAAACCTTGTCTAATCCCGACCAAGCCACATCAGAAGACAAGATTGGCGCTGGGGACCAAAGAGCGGCATGACCGCGCCGCTTCGTCTCGCTTTTGTCGGCGGCTCGACCCGGTCGGCAGTCGGCTACGCCCATTTCGCGGCTGCACGGATGGATGGGCGGTTTAACCTCGTCGCCGGAGCGTTCAGCCGGGACTCTGAGATAAATCGCGAAACCGCCCAAACCTATGGCGTGGATCCTCGTCGCGTCCATCAGAGATTGGATGACCTTATCGCCCATGAACGCGACGCTTTAGATGCGGTGGCTGTCCTAACTCCGACGCCTAGCCACGCCGATTTCGTCGCGCAATGCCTTGACGCCGGGTTGCCGGTCATCTGTGAAAAGGCGCTGGCGGGAACGGTGGACGACGCCGTGCGCCTGCGCGATCAAGCCGAGCGTCTGGGTGGGTTTTTGGCGGTCACCTACAATTACTCCGGCTATCCGATGGTGCGTGAACTCAGGCATCGCATCCGCCGCGGCGAGCTGGGCCGCGTCCTACAAATCCATGCGGAGATGCCCCAAGAGAGCTTTATCCGCCGCGCGGCGGACGGAAGCTGCGCGACCCCGCAAACCTGGCGGCTTGAGGACGGCGCCATTCCAACCCTGCATTTGGATTTGGCGGTGCATATCCATCAATTGATCGACTATCTAACCGGTCTCAAACCGCGCGAAGTGACGGCGGTCGCCAATCGCTATGGGCGTTTTGAGGACGTCGTCGACAATGTCGTCGCAACCGCTCGCTATGAAGAGGACGCTCTGGCGAATCTCTGGTTCTCAAAATCCGCAATCGGCCACCGCAATGGATTGAAGCTCCGAATCTATGGCGATCAAGCATCTGCGGAATGGGTGCAGAGCGATCCTGAAACACTGCTGATATCTTATGCCGACGGACGTCGTGAGATCCTAGACCGCGGCGGCGATGCATCCGAAGCGGGATCCGAGCGCTATACCAGGTTCAAAGCGGGCCATCCCGCCGGCTATGTCGAAGCGTTCGCCAATCTTTATGCAAACATCGCCGATTGCCTCTTTGCGCGCAGGACAGGCGAAACCGCGCCGTCAGACGAAGTTTTCGGCGCGGATTTAGCGCTTGAAGGTCTGCAATTCCTGGACACGATGACAAAGGCGGCGGAACAGCGCGCCTGGCTGCGCGTACCCCTCCAACATCGCCGCAATGCCCGCTCGTCGAAAGCCGCCTAAGCCTATTGATTGGGCGAACCGGACTATTGTACTGCGATCAAACGCTTCGCAAATCAAAATTAACCATCCGGGTTCAGCCTAGTTAAGAATCAGCGTCGGTCGCCGGCGCGCTTCTGGACGCCGTTGATGACCGACGCAGCCCCTATCGCCGTTATGCGGCCCAAACTGCCAGAACTTAGCGCGCTGGAACCTTACCTTCGACAAATCGACGACAGCGGCGTTTACTCCAATCTGGGTCCTCTCGCGATAAAATTGGAGGCGCGTCTCGCGCGGCGCTATGGCGTCGCAAGCGAACAGATCATCACAACTTCCAACGGCACGTCCGCGCTGCAGATCGCATTTCTCGCGGCCAAGACGCAGGGGCGTTATTGCCTGATGCCCTCTTGGACCTTTGTCGCCACGCCGCACTCGGCGCTGAGTGCGGGTTTGGAGCCCTATTTTCTCGACGTCGACCCCGACACCCAGCAATTGTCGATCGACGCGGTCAGAGACGCGATCACAACATTGGGCGTTGATCAAATCGGCGCAATTTGTTTGGTCTCCGCCTTTGGCGCGCCGATTGATGCCGCCCCCTGGGAAGCTTTGCAGGACGAAACCGGCTTGTCGGTCGTCGTGGATGCGGCGGCGGCGTTCGTGACTCTACAAGCGTCCAAACTGATTTCGTGCATCAGCCTGCACGCGACAAAGATTCTGCCAGCCGGCGAAGGCGGATTTATCCTATGCCCAAGCCTAGACTTCGCCGGCGACGCGCGTCCGCGGACAAATTTTGGGTTCTGGAACAGTCGCAAGGCGGGCTCCGTCTCGACGAATGCAAAAATGAGCGAGTATCACGCCGCAATCGCCCACGCCTCGCTCGACACATGGCATACGCGCCGCGCCGCCTATATGGATATCGCCAAACGCTATCGCGCCCGTCTCGATCTTGTAGACGGGGTTCGTCTTCCGTCCGGCTTTGCGGAAGACTGGTTCAACTCGGTTGTCGTTGTGCGCCTGTCCCTCCCGGAAGGCGACGCGTGTAAAGCATGGCTGGAAGCAGATAACATCTATACGCGGCGCTGGTGGGGCGCAGGCTGTCATACGCAACCGGCTTTTGCGAATGCGCCGAGAGGCGATCTGCGCGTGTCTGAGCAATTGGCCGCGGAAACTATCGGCCTGCCGTGCCACACCCAGCTTGAGGACGCCGATATTGATCGGATTTGCGCAAGCCTTGGCGCTTTCCTCGTTGAAAAAGATGCGCCGCCGCTAAAACGTTCTGCGGCCTAGCGCGCACGGCGCAGCGCCATCACAGCCGTATCAAGCGCAGATAGGAACCGCGACCGGTCTTTGGCGCTGAAGGGCGGCGGGCCACCTGTGCTTTCGCCGGTCCCGCGCATATCCTCCATGATCGCGCGCATCGCCACGGCGGAGCCGATCGAATCCAATGTGAACGGCTTTCCATTTGGCGCAAGAACGCGCGCGCCAACGTTAAGACACCGTTCGGCCAGCAAAATATCAGCTGTTATGACGACGCTCATCTCGTCAGCGTGTTCAGCAATATAATCGTCTGCGGCGTCCGGGGTCGCATCCACCAATACAAACGACACTAATTTGCCTTTGGGCGTTCGGATGAAGCTGTTGCTGACAACTGCTACTGGGATCTCCAGCCGAAACGCCACGCGATAAACTTCCTCCTTTACGGGACAAGCGTCGGCGTCGACGTAAATTCGAATATCTTGTGTCATGCCTCGCCTTACTCGCTGGCGGAAAACGCCGCCAGAATTAAAGTTCATCTATGATCGAATTATCGCGCATTACGCGAAATTCTCCGAGGCGAAACCCGCTTTCCGAGAGAGACCGCCTCAAAGCGAGACAAGCGGATTGATTCACTGTAATACCAGATACAGGCCTGTGCTAATCCACAGGGTGGACAAAGATGTGTCGTGGATGGGACGCGACGGATCTAGGAAGATCAAGGGGATGATGATGGAAGCCAAAACCGTCGCTGTCGGCTTTGCCGCTATAGTCGCCAGCTCGCTCGCCACCGGCCCGGCGGCTGTCGCTCAGGACATACTGCCGCCTAACGCCAAGCCTGGCGAGTGTTATGCGAAAGTGAGGATCCCAGCCGAATACAATTCCGTTTACGAACGCGTATTGCTGAAAGCCGAATCCCAGCGCGTGCAGAAAGTACCAGCTGAGTACGAGACGCTCGAGCAGCGCGTAATGGTTCAAGAAGCTTCGTTTGAGTACATACCGGTGCCGCCGCAATATGATTATGTCGAAGAGCGCGTCATGATCGCGCCGGCGAAAGTGGTCAAGAAAATCATCCCGGCGGAGATCGAAACAGTCGAAGAAAAAGTGCTCGTGTCGCCGGCGCGCGTCGAATGGAAACCAGGCCGCGGCGCATTTGAAAAAATCGATGAAGCGACAGGCGAGATTATGTGCCGCGTCGAAATTCCCGCAGAATACAAGACGATCACGCGCACAATCGTGCTTGAACCGGAACGCGTTGTGGATGAACAGGTCGAGGCGACCTACGAAACCGTTCGCAAGCGCGTTGTTGTTCAGCCCGCCTCCGTTGAACGCCGGGCGATCCCCGCAGTTTACGAAACGCGGGAAATTCGTCGTTTGGTGCAGCCTGAGCGAACGGAAGTGGAAGTTGTACCGGCGGAGTTCGACACGGTAGAGCGCAGGGTTTTAATCGCGGACGAGCGCCAGGACTGGCGGGAAATCTTGTGTGAAACCAACACAACGGAAGACGCGATCTTCGGCATCCAAACGGCGCTTAAGGAAAAGGGGTACGATCCCGGCGAGATTGACGGCAAAATGGGATCCAAAACACTGTCCGCCGTTCGGGACTTTCAAGTGTCGCAAGGATTGCCGACTGGCGGTTTGACATTGTCGACCGTCTCGGCGCTTGGCGTCCGGCTTTAAGCGACGCACGCCCTATGGACACGGGCGCTAATACTCAAAGAGTTTAGCGTCGCGCGCTGCGCGTTTTTCCGCGGCTCCAACAATGGCGTCGACGAGTTTCGCCTTGCTTGCACGTCCTTGTAACGCGCCGGATGGGTCAAGATTGTGTTTTTGGATCAAGAGTTTAAGCGCAGGGGCGCTCATTCCGCCGACTCGCTTGTGGAAGCTCTCCGCGCCCAAGGCCTTTAACGCGACGAGGGGGTTAAACCCTTCGATTTCCCGTTCGATCTTGCGGTCTTTTTGGTACGTCTCCGCAAACGCGCCCATGGCGTCTTCTAGTTTACGCGAAAAGGCGACATTGCTAGCCGCCTCTTCCGTGATCACCGCGAACAGTTTTTTTAGCGCCTTTTCCATCGCTCTCCCTTTAATTCGCCGACTGCCGCCGGTCTTCGCTACATCAACCCCACGCGTTCTTGGAACTCGGCGGCGAACCGCCGAATGACATCCGCCGCCTCGCCGTATTTCATATCCAAGCTTCGTGGCTCCTCGGACCATTCGCCGGCGCGCGCGATTTGCTCATGCTGAGGGATCACTGTCTCAAACGTTTGGAAGTTGGCGCGCAGCAATTCTACTTCGCTCTCGTGCAGCATTAAATTCGCGTCATACTTGGTGATCAGCGTGTAAATCCGGTCCTCGGTAAAGCGACGCTGCTCCATCGCTTTCACCGCGCGCTTTCGAAACGCGACAATACCCAACCGAGACACATAGTCTGGAATTGTGGGAATAATCACAAACTCAGACATCTCAATCGCCGCTTCGGCGAACAATGAGATCCCCGGCGGGCAATCGAACAGCACTAGATCATATGCGTTCGCGACACTTTCAACGGCGGACGCCGTAATCCGCGCCAACCGTTTTTGCACCGCCGATATGTCGAAGCCCTGCTTAATAAACTTCACAAGTGCGTCGCGCTCGACATAACGAAATTCCGGCGTCGCGACGATCAAATCGACAACTGGATCGCCCGTTAGATCGCTGACTTTACTAGAAATAAATTCACTAAAACGGCGCGGTTCGCCGCCATAGACGAATTGCTGAAAGTAGTGCTCCAGCGTGCGCTCGCTTTCACGCAGCTCCGCCCAGCGATCTGGGCCGCCAAGCATCATCGACACATTGGATTGCGGGTCCAAATCGGCGACCAGCACGCGTAAACCGTTTTCAGCCGCCAACGCCTCGGCCAAACAACTTACAGACGTCGACTTTCCCACGCCGCCCTTCATGTTGACGACGGAGACGATACGCGTACTCACAGATGAAACCTCCTAGGATCGCCGCCCCAGCGGGATCATGGTTAATCCGTGGTCCTTCGGTTTGATCGCCGCGTCAAGCGCCGCGTCATCGTTTTTAGGGAGCAGTGTCGATCCTCGCACGCAATACGCTGAGCGAGGCAAACGCCGACGAAGGCGTCGACGTCTTCGCTAGCGAGCGAGCCGGCGAACTCCGCCGTCATCGCCGATTAAAACGAGGTCTGCGAGGTCGACGAATAAGCCGTGCTCCACAACGCCTGGAATCTTATCCAACAGGTCGGCGAGCGCTTTGGGATCTTCGATTTTATCGCATTGCACATCGATAATGATGTGGTCGCCATCTGTCCGCAAAGGCGCGCCGGTATCGGCCATACGAACATTTCGCATGGCGTCGGCCAGCCCCAAACTCGCCAGAGCTTGACCGATACGCGCATCGGTTAAGCCGAGCCCAAACGGATTGACCTCAATCGGCAATGGAAATGCGCCGAGCGTAGAGACTTCCTTGGAGGCGTCCGCGATCACGACCATACGATCTGACGCGTCGGCGATGATCTTCTCGCGCAACAACGCCGCCCCGCCGCCCTTGATGAGGTTCAGCTTGGGGTCAAACTCGTCGGCCCCATCAACGGTAAGGTGGATCTGAGGCCCAGCGTCCAAATCAATCAGCGGAATTCCAAGCCCGCGCGCCTGACGCTCCGTCGCAAGCGAGGTGGGCGCGCCGGAGACGCTTAGGCCCGCCGCAACGCGTTCGCCCAGCGCGGCGACGAAGTGAGCCGCCGTCGACCCGGTGCCGAGGCCCAAAACCATTCCGTCTTCCACCAGCTCCAAGGCGGCCAGCGCCGCATTCTTCTTCGCAAGATCCGACACGCCTAATCCTTCTTTTCGGAAGCTTTCCTTTTGGCCATTTTATCTTTGAAAGCCCGCGCCCAGCCTTTGCGTTCAACCTGCTTGGCGCGCGCGACGCCAAGCGCATCCGCCTCGACGTCTTTGGTGATAACGGAGCCGGAGCCGATGTAAGCGCCGTCCCCCACAGATACGGGCGCCACCAAAGCTGAATTGGAACCGATAAACGCCCCCGCCCCCACCAGGGTCTGATGCTTAAAGAAGCCGTCATAATTACAGAAGATCACGCCAGCGCCGATATTCGCGTCCGCGCCGATCGATCCATCGCCGACATAGGAGAGATGATTGACCTTTGCGCCCTCGCCGAGCGTCACGTTTTTGACCTCGACGAAATTGCCGATTTTGACCGCGTCGCCCAATTGCGCGCCAGGACGCAATCGCGCAAACGGTCCGACATCTGCGCTTGAGCCGACGGTTGCGCCCTCCAAATGCGAGAACGCTTTAATGCGCGCTTTGTCTGCAACGGTGACGCCGGGCCCGAAAACCACATTGGGTTCTACATAGACATCTCGGCCTAGCTTGGTGTCCCAGCTGAAATAGACCGTCTCCGGCGCCGCCATGCTGACGCCAGCCGACATTGCAGCTTCGCGCGCACGCACCTGAAACGCCGCTTCGGCCTCGGCTAGCTGAGCCCTCGAGTTTACGCCCAAAACGTCGCGCTCTTCACAGGTGACGACGGCCGCGCGCAAGTCGCGCCGACGGGCCAAACCGACAAGGTCGGTCAGATAATACTCCCCTTTGGCGTTGTCGTCGCCGACCTCTTCCAACAAGTTCGCCATCAATGGCCACGCCGCCGCCATCACGCCGGAATTGCATAAATCAACCGCGCTTTCATCGGAGCTTGCGTCTTTGGCTTCAACGATACGGTCTAAATCACCGGCGGAATTGCGGATAAGGCGGCCATATCCACCCGGTTCTCGGGCGTAAAACCCCAATACGGAAACGCCAGCGCCGTCCGTGAGCGCTTCAAACGCTTGTTCCGCCGCGCTGGCGGGAATTAGGGGCGTATCCGCGTAAAGAACGATAACATCACCAGTAAACCCTTCCAGCGCCGGCGCAGCCGCCTTCACCGCATCGGCCGTGCCTAGTTGATTATGTTGAATGCAAACATTCTTCGCGCCGACCAACTCGGCGGCGGCGTCTTGAACCTCAGACGCCTCGGGCCCGACAACGACGACGGTTTGATCGCACCCAAGCTCGTCCGCTAAAGCTTGGGTCCATGACAACATGGCGCGACCGCCGACCGAATGCAGGACTTTCGGCAGATCGGACTTCATCCGCGTGCCTTTGCCCGCCGCCAAAACCACCGCCGCTCTCGCCGTCATCTAAATCTCGCCTTCCCGCTAGGAATCTATAAAACCGGCGCGACCATCAACGATATCGCCGCAACGGACAAGATGGAGATCGACCTATGCGAGCTGGACGTCTCTCACGCGCCCTTATCGTGTTCGACCTAGACGGTACGCTCGTCGATACCGCTCCGGACCTCCATCGAGCGCTTAATCATGTTTTGATCTCAGAAGGACTCGCGCCCGCTAGGCTGGAGGACACACGCCGGCATATCGGTAAAGGCGCGCGCGCGCTGATCGACCGCAGCGCGCGCCAAGCAAATACCCAATTTTCGAAAGACAAGCTCAATCAGCTGACAGAAACCTTTATACAGGTCTATGCCGAAGACATCGCAGGACACAGCCGCGTTTTTCCTGGCGTCGAGGCGGCGCTTGACGACTTGTCTAACGCCGGCGCCCGGTTCGCTGTCTGCACCAACAAACGCACCAACCTGTCTAAACAATTGCTTCAAGCGGTCGGTCTTGCGGACCGCTTTTCCGCCATTGTCGGAGCGGACGCGGTGAAACACAGCAAACCGCATCCAGATCATTATTTGGAGACGGTGGCCAACGCTGGAGGGAATGTCAAACACTCCCTCATGGTTGGCGACAGCAGCGCCGATGTCGGTGCGGCGCGCGCGGCTGGCGCGCCGGTAATCCTGGTGAGTTTTGGATACACGGACACCGCGCCGACGAGTTTAGGCGCCGACACGGTGATCGATCATTTTCAAGAATTGCCGGGCGAAGTGGAGGCGCGCTTAGCGCCTCGCATTATCTGACCTTCAGCCTAGGCTGCTTGCATATCGGCGACTTGAATGTCGCTTAACCGCCGGCCATTGCCTTTGTCGGCCTCTTGGCTCGCCGTTTTCTTCCGCGCCGGCATGCCATTCACCATATCGCTGCGAACATCGGTGCGCGCCGAACGCATTGCAGGCAGAAAGCCTGCATCGACCAAATTGATGCTCACGTCATAGCCTCTATTGGTCCAGTACTCTTCAATCTTACTCTTCAGGCGTCTTGCGCCGTCTTCATTACAAAAATCGTTCGCCATTCTATTTCTCCACGATCACCGCGATACATTCGATTGCATGAATGCATGGCGGTCCTGTCCCTCGTTCTGTGGCGGCCCGCTCCAGCGGTGTCGCGCCTGATTGCAGATGTAGTTAGTTCAAATATTAAATTCAACACTAACTTTCCAATTACTGACCTTATGTCTGCTCACCATGAAAAATATCAAATGAACACACATTAATATTTATCAAGGCAAGTAACCGAACGGCGTGACAAATTTGTGACGCGCCGGCGCCGAACCCAAGGTCATTTAATTCTGGTAGTCGATTGCGATCATTTGAGTTTTTGCTAACCCTTCGAAAAGGGCCAAAACTCTGCGTAATCGCGACGCGAGCGGGCGGTCCTACACGAAGCGATGGAAAAATAAAACCCGCTTTGCAAAAATTTGCGCGCTTTGACTCTGTGTTTTGAACTCACACGGCGAATATTTCAGATTGTGATCGCTGATTGCGGACCCAAATCGGCCACAATTCCGGCTTGTGCGGGCGGTGGGTTGACGAGACATGATCGTCGGCCATACACCCACTTTCCGCGCCAATCAGCGCCGGGCGATTAGCTCAGCGGGAGAGCACTGCCTTCACACGGCAGGGGTCACTGGTTCAATCCCAGTATCGCCCACCATCCAATTTCGGTCGGCGCCGCCGGGTTTTGATCGGACGGATGAAAAATTGCGGTTTGCGAGTTCGACAGGGGGACGATGTACCTGCAGCCGGCCCTACCTTCTGAGCCAGGCGCCGATTGCGCACGTATAAGTGTCTCCTTACCCTAATTTGGCGGTCGCTATGTCGCGTTCGTGCAATGGCGCAGACGACATGGCC
>JBCCMB010000069.1:0-13924 GCA_039026555.1 Pseudomonadota bacterium | reverse complement strand
TTTACCAGACGCCGGCGATGTCGCTCAGACGTCAACAGCGCCTCGTCATGCACATTGGTCATGAAGCCCATTTCCAGCAAGACGGCGGGCACATCCGGCGCTAAAAGCACGAAGAATCCCGCATTCCTATGCGTGTTGGTCAGCGCCGGCCAATTCGCCTTTTTCAGCGCCGGGATCAGCGCCAGCGCAAATTGCGCGGATTGGTTTTTCGTTTCGCGTTGGATCAAATCCACCAAAATACCGTTCACTTCCGGCGAACGCGTCTCGTCCGTCTCGACCGACAACACCCAATCCTGGCGCTCACGCATCTTCTCCGCGCGCTGTTCGCCCGACGCGGACAAGGTGTAAACGGACGCACCGCGCGTCGCCGGCTTAGAACCTGCGTCGGCGTGTAGAGAAATAAACAAATCCGCTTCAAAATCGCGCGCCTTTTCAACGCGTTCCTGAAGCTCCAGGAAGATGTCAGTCCCGCGGGTCAGCGCCACTTCATACCGTCCTGTGCGTCGCAGGGCGTCCGCCAGCGCTTTCGCCGCAGCCAAATTCACATCCTTCTCCAGCGCGCCCCGCACGCCCTTCGCGCCAGGATCTTTGCCGCCATGACCGGGATCAATGACGATCATTGGTTTGCGCTTGGCGAGCTTTCGCGGCGACGCTTTGGGTTTCGGCGCCGTCGCATTGGCGTTAAAGGCGGACATTGGGACCTTTTCGAGGTCCAAAACCAAACGGTGCGCGGGCGCGGTGGACGCCGGCGGAAGGGTGAAGTGCTTTGACACGATCGCGGGGGATGACAAATCGAGCACCAAACGGGATGTTTCAGGCGTTCGGTGCGCAAATCTATACCCTGCGACAACGCCCTGGCCCTGGCCCGAACCGGATTCCGCCGTCAATCCTCCGATCGACCAGCGAACGCGAGGCAAATCGACCACCACGCGCAACGCGCCGTCTGCCAGCGTGAAATACTCGTATTTTAAGGGTTGATCCGCTTCTACGACCACACGGGTGCGATCACCCGCCGCGCCGAAGCGTACATCCTGCACGCGCACATTCCCCGCGCCCGCGTCCGAAACTCCGAAAAGCGCGCCGGATAAAAGGATTAGCAGCACGAAGGCAAAACGGATCAGCAAAGGACCACCATCAAGTGCAATGTTATCCTTTCCGACATAAGCTAGATCGATTAAACATTCGTTCGCACGTCGCAAGACTTTCTTTTCTGTTTGAAGTTAGGCATGTTTGCGTGTGAAGCGGACCTGAACGTCCGCTCGCCAAAAATGCGTCCGCTGCGCGTCCCTCAAGGATGATGGAAACTCGGGACCAGGACGCAAACTCGTATTTCATCGCGTGTCGCGAGCCGAATAGATCGGCTTGGCCGCTGGTTAGGATTGAGATGGGCACCCTCCCCTCAGACTCCCCTTTGATCGACACGCGCTCTGGAAAGCGTCTGACGACGCGAAGCACTTATCGAATCGCACAGGCGAAGGCTGCGCATCTGCGCGCCGCGCCGCTATTGAACAACGAGGTTGAATTACGTGAGCAAGCTCATGTTGATCGACGCCGTCCACCCGGAAGAGACCCGGGTGGCCGTCGCATCGGACGGTCTGATCGAAGATTTTGATTTTGAGGCCAAAGACAAACGACAACTCCGCGGAAACATATATCTCGCCAAAGTGACCCGAGTGGAGCCTTCGCTCCAAGCGGCCTTTGTCGAATATGGCGGCAATCGCCATGGCTTTCTCGCCTTTAGCGAGATCCACCCAGATTATTATCAAATCCCGCAAGCAGACCGCGAAGCACTGCTCGCCGAAGAGGCCGCCGCTGCGGAACGTCTCCACGACGAAGACGTCGACGAAGACGATGTCGACGTTGATGACGATATGAATGTCGACGCGTCAGACGACGATCTCGCGCTGGCGGACGACGCGGACGCAGATGCCGCGTCGGACGAGGACGGCGAGACGTCTGATGACGCCGAAGAGCGCCGCCCTCGGACCCGCCGCCGTCCACCGAAGCGCTATAAAATCCAAGAAGTGATCAAACGCCGCCAAGTGCTGTTGATCCAAGTCGTGAAGGAAGAGCGCGGAAACAAGGGCGCGGCGCTGACGACTTATCTCTCGCTCGCGGGCCGCTATTGCGTCCTAATGCCGAACACTGCGCGCGGCGGCGGAATATCTCGCAAAATCACCAATGCGGCTGATCGCAAGCGTTTGAAGAAGATCACCGAAGATTTCGATCTCGGCGAAGGCATGGGCCTCATTGTTCGCACCGCCGGCGCCAAACGCACGAAAACCGAGATTGAGCGTGATTATGAATATTTGATCCGATTGTGGTCGACGATCCGCGAGACCACGCTTGAATCCATTGCGCCGTGTCTGATCCACGAGGAAGGCCATTTGGTCTTAAGGGCCGTACGCGACCTTTACGACAAGGATGTCGAGAACATCCACGTCCAAGGCGACAAGGCTTACAAAGAAGCGAAATCCTTCGTTGAAATGCTAATGCCCAGCCATGCGAAGAAGGTGGTGAAGCACGAGGCGGGCGCCCCGCTTTTCGTGGCGCACGGCGTTGAGCCGCAATTGGACAATATTTTCTCGCCAACGGTGCAATTGCCGTCGGGCGGCTATTTGGTGATCAACCAGACCGAAGCGCTCGTCGCAATCGACGTCAACTCGGGCAAAGCCACGCGCGAGCGCAATATCGAGACGACCGCCACCAAGACCAATCTTGAGGCGGCGGCGGAAGCCGCGCGTCAAATGCGGTTACGGGATTTAGCGGGTCTCATCGTTATCGACTTTATCGACATGGAAGAGTCGAAGAACAATCGCGCCGTTGAAAAGAAAATGAAGGAATGTTTGGCGATTGATCGGGCGCGGGTCCAGACCGGGCGGATCAGCCAATTCGGCCTGTTCGAAATCTCGCGCCAACGCCGACGCGCCGGCGTTTTGGAACTCTCCTCAGAACCCTGCAAAACCTGCGACGGCACAGGTCGCACGCGCTCAATCGGCTCCGCGGCTTTGCAATTGCTGCGGGCGACTGAAGCGCGCGCCAGCGATGATCGCGTCGACACCGTAACGGTAGAAGCGCCGTCGGAAGTTGCGCTCTACATCTTGAATGAAAAGCGCGGCGCAGTGGCCTCTATCGAGGAAACATTCGGGGTCTCGATCCGAATAGAAGCGCGCGATGAATTGAAGCCCGGCGATTTCAATATCGAAGCCACTTCTGACGGCAAGTCGATCGCCTACAAGCCGATCCTGCCCAAGCCGGACAGCGGCAAAAAACGTCGACAGAAGCGGCATGAAGAGCCGGATATCGACGATGAGGCGGATTTAGCCGCCGACGCCGAAGACGGTGATGAGGCCAAGACCGGCGAAGATGCAGGCAAAGGGCGGCGGCGTGGGCGCCGCGGCGGACGCAAGCGCCGCGGACAAGACGCCGATGCGAGCGCGCTGGATGTCATCGATCAGGACGGCGCAGATGGCGACACCGACGAGGATGGCGGCGGTCGCGGCCGGCGCGGGCGCAGACGCCGCTCGCGCAGACGGACGCCCGACGTCGCGCTGGACGGCGGCGAAATGTTGGATGCGATCGCATCGGCGCCGTTCTTGGCGCCCGACCCCGTCCCGTCCGAAACGCCGGATGAAGATGCTTCGGGCTCCGCGGACGACCAAGACGCGCCGCCGCCAAAGGATGAGGTTGAAACGCCTGAGATTGAGGACGCTTCTGCGCGAAAGCCTGCAGAAACGATAGCATCAGAACCGGAAGACGTGACGACGGAGGCGGAGCCTGAAGCCGAAACCGACGACACAACATCGGACGTCGAACCTGAAACTGCATCGGGCCCTGACCCGAAGGCTGAAACAGAGCCGGAGGCGCCGGCGGAGCCCCAGCTAGACGAGATCCCGGCGATTGAGACGAAATCAGAGGCGCCGGAAACACCCCCTGAGGCGGCGATAGTGGCGGAGCCGGAGGAATCGAAAGTGCACGCGATCCACGAAACAGTCGTCGCAGAGCCGCCGAAGAAAAGACGCGGCGGATGGTGGAGCCGAAAAGGCTAAGCCTGCATAAACCCCAACAAACCCTGCGCGTCACGCCAGCGCGATGCAGGGTTGTTGTTTCAAATTCAGATTTCGACGCTAATCTAGCTTGGCGGGAAAACGCCGGGGGGCGAATTGGAGAAGCTTTTGAAGGCCTTTTTCAAACGCTTGCGCCTGTGCATCGGCGCGCTTGTCGGATCGGCGCTGCTGGCGGCGACGCCTTCGCATGCGCAAGGCCTAATCCGGGACGCCGAGATCGAAGCTATCTTGCGTGAGTATTCAGATCCGCTCTTTGAAGCCGCCGGCCTTCAGCCGTCCGACGTCGACATCTACATCATCAACGACCCCTCCTTGAACGCGTTTGTCGCGAACGGACAGCGTGTTCATTTGCACACCGGTTTGCTTATGGAAGCTGAAAACCCTGAGGAATTGAAAGGGGTGATCGCGCACGAGACCGGCCATATATCCGGTGGTCACAACATCACCCGCCGTCAAGCGATGAGCTCCGCGATGGGGCCCGCCTGGATCACCATCGGGCTTGGCGTCATAGCCATCGCCGCCGGCGCGCCCGACGCGGGCGCGGCTCTGTTAGGCAGCTCACAGCAATTCGCAGCCCTATCCTTCTTCAAATACACGCGGATCGAAGAAAGCTCGGCCGACCAAGCAGGCCTGAACTTTCTAGAGGCGACCGGCCAATCGGGCGCGGGATTGATCTCCTTCATGGAAAAACTCCGCTATCAGGAAGTGTTGTCTGCGCAGCGCCAAGATCCCTATTATCGCACCCACCCGGTCACGTCCGACCGTATCGGCGCCATGCGCAAGCGCGTCGAGGAGATAGAAGTCTCCGCAAAGCCGCAAAGCGAGCGGACGTTGACGCAAATGGCCATGATGCAAGCCAAATTGGTCGGGTTCCTCGAACCTCCGACACGTGTGTTCGCCAAATACCCGCCGACCGATGAGAGCATGCCGGCGCGATATGCGCGCGCGATTGCGGCATATCGGGCGGTGGATATCGGCGCCGCTAACCGAGAGATCGATGAACTCATCGCGCTTGAGCCGGACAATCCTTATTTTCACGAGCTCAAAGGCCAGATCCTGTTCGAAAACGGCCGAGCGGAGGATTCCATCGCGCCACATCGCCGATCGGTGGAGCTCTCGCCTCGCGCGTCACTGCTACATGTGAACTTAGCACGCTCGCTGCTCGCAGTGGGCGGCGAAGCAAATGTTGCTGAGGCAGAAGAATTGCTCAACCGCGCCATCGCCTTTGAACCGCAAAACGCATTTGCGTGGGGTCAGCTGGCGCGCGCCTACGGCGCTCTAGGCCGTGAGGGCGAAGCGCAATTGGCGACGGCCGAACAAGCCTATGTTGTGGGAGATTATCAACGCGCCTACATCTTCTCGCGCCGCGCTCAGAACAATCTTTCGCCGAATACCCCGCAAGGCCGCCGGGCGAACGATATCTCAGCGATCACGGACCCAAGGAATGCGAACGGCAGAGGCGCTGCGCGACGCGGCTTTGCGCCCAGCCTTTCAATTACCGCTCACTAACCTATTTCAGCGATACTCAAAGACCATCAGCGCACTCGCTTAAGGACACCTCATGCTCGCCTCCTCCCGTTTGAAGCTCGCCGTTAGCGCCCTTGCCTTCATAGCGCTCCCAGCCTGCGCGCAAGAGACCAACACCAGTTTCAGCGAGGCGCAAACGCGCGACATCGAGCAAATCGTCAAAGCATATCTCGTGGAAAATCCCGACGTGTTGGAAGAAGCGCTGGATGCGCTCGCCGAAAAGCGTAACCAGGAATTGGTGGCGGCAATCATCGGCGATGGCGACGATCCGACGCTAGGCCCTGCGGATGCGCCGATTACGATCGTCGAGTTTTTCGATTACAATTGCGGTTTCTGTAAGCGCTCCACGGATTGGGTGTTCAATCAGCTAGACCATGAAAACGGCGATGTGCGCGTGGTGTTCAAAGAGCTGCCGGTTTTAGATAGCCGGACGGGCACATCCGCACTTGCGGCGCGCGCGGCGATCGCAGCCGATATGCAAGGCAATTATCGCGACATGCATTTGCGGCTCATGCAGAGCCCTGATTTGTCTCAGTCCGCGATCTTGGACATCGCCGCAGAAATCGGCCTGGATACGGACCGCCTGTCCAAAGATATGGAGGGCGCGCGCGCCTATCGCATCGTCGAAGACGCCGGAGCCATCGCACAGAAGGCCGGCGTTCAAGGCACGCCGGGCTTCTTCATCAACGGCGCCTTCGTCCCGGGTTACGACCCCAACGCGCTTCAGAACCTTGTCGATCAGGCCCGCGCCGAAGGCTAGTAACTAAGGGCGGCTCTAAATCAGTCCCGCGAGCGGCGAAGACGGATCGGCGTAGCGCTTTTTCCCCATACGCCCGGCAAGATAGGCGTCGCGTCCCGCCTGCACGGCCAGCTTCATCGCGCGCGCCATGCGGATAGGATCTTTAGCCTCGGCGATGGCGGTGTTCATCAATACGCCGTCGCATCCCAATTCCATAGCGACGGCGGCGTCAGACGCCGTGCCCACGCCGGCGTCGACCAGCACCGGCACGCGCGCCTGCTCTACGATCAATCGAATATTGACGGGGTTTTGCACCCCAAGACCTGACCCGATAGGCGCGCCCAAAGGCATTATGGCGCAACACCCAATCTCTTCCAGCCGCCGCGCATAGACGGGATCGTCGGAACAATAAACCATGACCTCGAACCCCTCTTTGATGAGGAGTTCAGCCGCCTTCAGCGTTTCCGGCATGTCAGGATACAATGTCTTTTGGTCGGCGAGCACTTCAAGCTTCACCAAATCCCAACCACCGGCTTCCCTCGCGAGCCGCAGCGTGCGAATCGCATCCTCCGCCGTGAAGCATCCGGCCGTGTTGGGCAGGTAGGTGTAAACATTGGGATCAATGTGATCCACAAGTCTGTCTTCGCCCGGCGTCGACACGTTCACACGCCGGATCGCCACCGTCACGATCTGCGCGCCCGCCGCTTCGGCCGCCGCCGCGTTCTGCGCATAGCTCTCATACTTGCCTGTGCCGATGATCAGTCGAGAGGTAAAACTACGGCCCGCAATCTCGAACGCGTCATCCGCAAATTGTCCGTCAGCGCTCATTAGCCGCCTCCCACAAACTGAATAATTTCAAGGCGATCGCCTGACTGCAAGTGCGTTTTCGAGAACGCGGATTTGGGGACGATTTCCAAATTGCGTTCTACAGCAACGCCCTTTTCCGGGACGCCTAGAGACGCAAGAAGGTCTGCAACGGTCGCACCTTCCGAGGCGTGCGTCGCTTCGCCGTTGAGCACCAAATCCATCATCTCTTCTCCATTCAGCGCCGGCTGGGCGAAGTCAACGCTGCTCGTCCAAACCTACCGCGACCCGACAGGTCTTGCGCGCAAGCTCCGGGCGTTGCAAACCTCCGCGCAACCGAGGGAAACGCATGACCTTAAGTCTTTACTGCCTGAATGGACCAAACCTCAATCTTCTAGGTACGCGAGAACCGGAAATTTACGGATCACATACCTTGGCGGACCTCCAAAACATCGCCGAAACGACAGCGGCGCGTGTCGATGCAAACGTAACTTTTCGACAAACCAATCATGAAGGCGAACTCATAGATTGGGTGCAGGAAGCCGGACGCGATGCGGATGCGCTCATCTTGAACGCAGCGGCGTTCAGCCACACCTCCATCGCGCTGCATGACGCCCTGAAAGCTTTGACGATCCCAATCATCGAAGTGCATCTCAGCAACCCGGCGGCGCGCGAGGCGTTTCGATCGGTCAATTATGTGACGCCCGTTGCGAAGGGAATCATCGCAGGATTAGGCGCCGCAGGATACGACCTCGGCGTAGAGGCGGCCGCAAGGTTCGCCCGAGAAGGGAGCAAGAACTGACATGGCGGCCAATGACAAGCTGGACACCGGGCTCATCCGTGAGCTCGCGGCCATTTTGAGAGAGGCGGATCTCGGCGAGATCGAAGTCGAGCACAATGATCTACGCGTACGCGTCTCGAAGCCAACCGCGCCCGCCGTTTCGGTTTCCGCCCCCGCCGTCGCCGCCCCGATCGCCGCACCCGCTCCAGCCGCCGCGCCGGCCGCCCCAGCGGCCGCAGCCCCTGACACGCCAACGCCCCCCGGCGCGGACCACCCAGGCGCCGTCAAATCACCCATGGTTGGAACAGCCTATTTCTCGCCTGAGCCTGGCGCCGCCGCCTTTATCAGCGAGGGAGACATGGTGAAGGAAGGCCAAACGCTCTTGCTTGTCGAAGCGATGAAGACCTTTAACCCGGTCGCCGCGCCGAAAGCCGGCAAGGTGGTGAAAATCCTGATCGACGATGCGCAGCCGGTCGAATTCGGTGAAGCCCTCGTCATTATCGAGTAGGCGCGGCCATGATTGAAAAAGTCCTCATCGCCAATCGGGGCGAAATCGCGCTGCGCATTCACCGCGCGTGTAAAGAGATGGGCATCGCAACCGTCGCCATCCATTCGGAGGCCGACCGCGACGCCATGCATGTGCGCCTAGCGGATGAAAGCGTCTGCATCGGACCTGCGCCCTCCAAAGAGAGCTATCTCAACATGCCGGCGATTATCGCGGCGGCGGAAATCACCGGCGCCGAGGCTATTCATCCCGGATATGGCTTTTTGTCGGAGAATGCGAAATTCGCGGAGATCGTGGCCGCGCACGACATTATCTTCATTGGTCCCACCGCCGAGCACATCAATCTGATGGGCGATAAAATTACGGCGAAGGATGCGATGGTGAAGGTCGGCATCCCCGTCGTTCCAGGATCCGATGGCGGCGTCGACACGATTGAAGACGCGCGCAAGATCGCCGGAGACATGGGCTATCCCGTCTTGATCAAGGCGGCGGCCGGCGGCGGCGGACGCGGCATGAAAGTCGCGCAAACGGCGGATGATCTCGAAAACGCGTTCATGACCGCGCGCACCGAAAGCATGGCCGCTTTTGGCGACGACGCGGTCTACATTGAGAAATATCTTCAAAACCCACGTCACATCGAAATCCAAGTGATCGCTGACAGCCATGGAAACGTTGTGCATCTGGGTGAACGCGATTGCTCGCTGCAACGCCGCCATCAGAAGGTGTTCGAAGAAGCGCCCTCGCCCGCTTTGAACGCCGAAGAGCGAGCGGCGATTGGTAAACGCGTCTGCGCCGCGGTGAAAAAGCTAGGCTATCTCGGCGTCGGCACGATGGAGTTTCTCTACGAGAACGGGGAATTCTATTTCATCGAAATGAACACCCGCCACCAGGTGGACCACCCGGACACGGAGATGATTACGCGCGTGGATTTGGTCCGCGAACAGATCCGCATTGCGGACGGCGCTAAACTCTCATTCAAACAAAAAGACGTGTTGTTTTTCGGCCACGCTATCGAGTGCCGGATCAATGCAGAGCATCCGGAGACCTTTGCGCCCTCGCCTGGACAGATTAGCGATTTTCACGCGCCTGGCGGCCTCGGCGTACGTTTAGATTCAGCAGTTTACGCCGGTTACCGTATCCCACCGTATTATGACAGCTTGATTGGAAAGCTGATCGTACACGGCCTGACGCGGAATGAATGCATGATGCGATTGCGACGCGCACTTGGCGAAATGGTGATCGAAGGCATCGAAACGACGACGCCGCTGCATCGGCGCCTGGTTGACAATTCCGATATCATTAACGGTGAATACGACATTAGATGGTTAGAGAATTTCTTAAGCGGCGACGCCCCTTAAGCTGGTCGTTCGGAGACGCGAAATGAGCCGAGGCTTCGGCCCGGAGCAATTGCTGGACTGTTATCGCCGCGGCGTCTTTCCGATGGCGGACGACCGCGACGATCCAAGGCTATTTCTTGTCGATCCAGATTGCCGCGGCGTAATCCCGCTGGATGATTTTCACCTACCGCGCAGCTTAAAAAAATCGATCTTGAAGGATCGTTTCGAAGTTCGCGTGGATACGGCGTTCACCAGTGTTGTGGAGGCGTGCGCCTCGCCAGCGCCGGGGCGTGAAAGCACTTGGATTAATTCGCCCATCGTCAATCTCTATAGCGCGCTTCATCGAAAGGGCTATGCGCACAGCGTCGAATGCTGGGACGGCGAAGATCTGGTCGGCGGGCTTTACGGCGTCAGCCTACGCGGCGCATTCTTCGGTGAAAGCATGTTTTCGCGCGCAACTGATGCGTCAAAGACGGCGCTCGCTCATTTGGTCGCGAGGCTGAAGTTTGGCGGGTACCAGCTTCTGGACACCCAATTCGTCACCGATCATCTAAAACGATTTGGCGCGACAGAAATCAGTCGCGACGCCTTCAAAGTCAAACTAGGACGCGCGCTGGCTCACTCAGCGGAATTTTCCGCAGCGCCTTCGATAATGTCAGGGACGACGGTCGTGCAATTGATCACCCAAACATCGTAGACGGGGTGTTCAAGAGCGTTGAGCCCTGGTGACGACGCAAACATCCATCCAGAAAACAATCGCGGATCTTCTTCCAGCGATTCTCCCGTTGTGGGATCTTTACGGTTGGAGATAATCTCCAAGAAGGCGGCCGCCTCTGGCGGATCCTCCGGCGGCGCCTGATGGCAGGCGCGCAAAGTTAGGCTAATGCCGCCAAACTCCATCGTTTGACCAGTATTGAGCACAAAATCAGTCGCATTGCCGGTGATCTTGTCCAACCCACGAACTTTCGCCGTGTCGTAAGGCGTCATCGCGGCCGCCGCGTGCGGCGTCGTCGCCAAACCGACGATCGCGGCCAACGCAAGAGCGCGACGGATCACTCGGCGCTCCCGCTCGCCGCCGACGCCAGCAAGGTGAGGAGATCAACGCTGCCGCGCGTAAACTCAATCTCGCCGCCGGGTTCAATATAATCAAACGACCCGCCTGGCTCGATCGCGATGTATGAGCCGCCAAGTAAACCGTCGGTGGTCACCTGGGCGGTGGAATCATCCGGAACCTGAAGATTGTTCGCCATCGTCATGCTGACTTCGGCCAGATAGGTCTCAGGGTCGAGATCAATCGCCGTGACGACACCCACTTTTACACCTGACAAGCGCACATCGCTGCCGGACGCGATACCGTCAATGCGGTTAAAACGCGCCGACAAATCATAGGTGTCGCCGGGCGCGGTATCGGCGCCGGTCTGTACGCTAAACATGAGAAAGCCAACCGCTACGGCAACCACCGCTAAGCCGACAAGCGTTTCAAAAATCGATTCACGCATCTGGGTCCCAAGCCTCATAGTCAGCCGCTGTTTTCGTCCGATCTTCTTGTTTGGCGAGGCTGCCCTTCGGCCGGTAGGCGAAAAGCGTCCCTGTAAGATTCGGACGGTGCGGCAGTTCGAATTTCTTCGTCTCCAACGGAGCTTCCGTCGGAGGTTTGTCAAAAGTATGGTGAAGCCATCCATGCCAATCAGACGGCACACGCGACGGTTCCGCAGCGCCGTTATAGATCACGTAGCGACGTTTTCGTCCTGCAAGGCTGGGCTTTTTCTCTTCATAATAGGAATTGCCCTGATCATCCTCGCCGACCAGCACCGCGCGCCGCCCAATATCAAAGCGGGCGCCGACCGTTGCGTTCTTCCACCAACCTAGGATCGACATGGATCACCTCTTCAAACCTTTGCGGAATATGGCGCCCTCGCCCGTTCGGGTCCAGCGCACGTTCATTATGGACCAGAGGCATATCGAAACACCAAAATCTTGTGGGAAACATAACACATACACACAAGATCTATTGCTCTGACTCGCGCGATCCATCATTTTCAGATGACCTAGGAGGCGCGCATGGCTCACCGAAAACCAAAAACACCGATTCGCGACGCAAGCACTGGCTTAGAAGCGGGCGCAGCGTTGATGAATGCCGGCCGAGACGCATCGAAAACAACGGATGAGATCGAAGCGCATCTAAATACGGTCGCAAAGCGAAAGTCTAGCAGCGCAAAAAAACAGCTCAAAGCGGCGATCTCAGCGGGTCGAACAACTCCGATCACCACGGTTAAGAAGCTACGCGGCGGTTCAGACATCGCGCTCGCCGCGGCGGCGCTACCTGACGCGCTCGTGGAAGCAGCCTCTCTCGCCTCAGCGCGCGCCGCAGCGGCCCAGGGGTTTGCTGCGCTGGCGGACGCCCTTGAAGGCTTAACGATTGAAACAGATGATGACGGCCGTCCAAGCGTCGACGCACTTGTCGACACCCTTCGGGCGGGCGCTGATCCGGATCTATTGGAGATTGCGCTCTCAGCGCCCGGCGGTCCGCGCGCGGCCGCTAACGCGCTTCGCCGACAAGCGACTGGCGCGGTCGAAGACACAATTATGCGCCTGTCTCTTACCGATTGGACGGGTGTGGACGCGGCCGCCTTATCGTCTGCGGCGGGCGGCCTCTCCGGTCTTCGATTAGGCGTAGAAATCAATCTGGGCCAAACGCCCCGCGGCGACGCAATAGCGAGCGCTCTTAATCTAAACGCCTACTTTGTTGATGGCGCTGTCGACTATCCTCTGCTGCTCGCCGATATTGAGGCGCTTCGAGCTTGCATGTCAGGCGGCGTTTTAACGCTCGCCGGACTATCAGCGCTTATCATGTCGCATGGCCTCGCTTACGCCTCCAAAGAGGGCCGCGAGCTGGCGGACGCAATTGTTCAAACCGTCGCCTTCGCGGCCGGCGAAAAGACCGAAGCGGCCAAAATCGGCCTAGCGGACGCCGCCAGCCCGGTTGGCGAAGCGCGCGCCGCGCGTCAATCCATATCTGAAACCGACGCCCCACCCCTTAACATCGATCTGGGCTATGTGTCGCCCGAAGCAATGGCTTGGCTATCGGCTGAGAGCCTAAGCGCGGACCCTGTCCCAAGCCTCCGACTGACTCATGACGAAGACGCCGATCGATTTGCGCGCTGCGTTGACGCGGCGCTGACGCAAGCGGCGGACGAGCCGCAACGACAGGATGTGACGCTACGAGTGCTCGGCGCGAAAACGCTGGATCAAATCGACGGCCTCGAACGCAATCGGCTCGAGGCCCGCGGCCTCACAAGCGAAGCGCTGGATCGCATTGAGCAAAGCTTGAAAGATGGTCTCACGCTCAAATCTGCGTTCTCACGCTGGGTGGTCGGCGACGATGTTATCCGCCGACGTTTGGGCTTGCCGCCTGAAGCGTTTGAGACCGACGGCGAAGCGCTGCTGCGAGCGCTTGGCATTTCCGCGCGCGATATCGAAGATGCGCGGGCCGCGATACAAGGCCGGCGACGACCGGTGTCGGATCCAACCTCCTCGCTCGCGGAAATTCTAGCGCGCCCAGAAGACATCTCCGCTACAGATCGCGCCGCATTCGCCGTCTCGGCGTCAGCGGCTTTGCAGACAAAACCAACATTGTTCCCTGCAACGCCGGACGGCCCGGCGGCGTCCAGCGCCGACCTGCTTAAAGTTTTCAAGATTGCAATTGAAGCCGGTTTAGGCGTGCGCTTGGAAGCGAGCCGGCCCAAGGTCGATGCAGAGCTGCAATCGCGGATCAATGAAGCGCGGCGCCGCGCCCATGCGCCGCCCGCTCCAACCGGCGAAGTCGCCGCCACGCATGCGTCAGAGCCGCGACCCGACCCACAATCCGACGGGGCCGTCAGCCGCCAACGCCTACCCGATCGCCGCAAGGGTTACATCCAAAAAGCCACGGTTGGAGGCCACAAAGTGTACCTGCATACCGGCGAGTTCGAAGACGGCGAGCTTGGCGAGATCTTCATCGACATGCATAAGGAAGGCGCAGCATTCCGGTCGTTGATGAATAATTTCGCGATCGCGATTTCTATAGGACTTCAATACGGCGTTCCGCTGGAAGAATTTGTCGTCGCATTCGTTTTCACCCGGTTCGAGCCGGCCGGCGAGGTCACTGGCAATGATTCCATCCGC
>JBCCMB010000068.1:0-13927 GCA_039026555.1 Pseudomonadota bacterium | reverse complement strand
CGCCAGCTATAATCAGGGTTACAAGAGCGGCGGCGTTCAGTTTACCGCGACCAGCATCGATTTGGCGCGGCAGACTTTCGACCCTGAAGAGATCGACGCGTACGAGGTCGGGATCAAATCCGATCTCTTGGACGACCGGCTAAGGTTGAACGCGTCGGCGTTCTTCTATGAGTATTCCGATCTTCAGCAACAACGTGTTGAGATTATCGGCGGCGCTCCGTCCGCGGTGACGCGGAACGCTGCGCAAGCCGAGATTCAAGGCGTGGAGATAGACGTCACTTGGATTGCGACCGACGAATTATTGTTCCGCTTCGGCTACAATTATCTCGATGCGACCTTTGACGAGTTCATCGGAACTGCGGGCGCTGATCTGAGCGGCAATCCGCTGCCCAATAGCCCGGAGCATACCTTGTCCGCGTCGGTCGACTATCAAAAGCGACTTCCAAATGATTGGACGCTGGGTCTGGGGACGGATTGGTTCTGGACGGACGATCAAAACTATGACGTCTTTACCGACGATCCGTTTACGCAGCAGGAAGCCTACGACACTGGTCAGATTAGGGTGACGCTCGATTCGCCGGACGACCGTTTCAACTTCACGCTCTATGCTGAAAACGTCACGGACGAGGAGTTCACGAATTCCTTGGTGAGGCGCTCCTCGGAAGTGTTGGATACGGTAACGGACGGCACGCGCTACGGCGCGCGTCTCCGCGTCAATTTCTAAGCATTAGTTCCTCCTAGCCAACTGGTCCCGCCCGTTACGACAATTGTCGTCCAACAGGCGGGACCTTTGTTGTTTTGGAGTCGCCGGCGCGCACTGCGGGCGCTGAAGGCGTTCGTTCTAATAGGGGTGATCTTTCAACCACCCAATGTAATCGGCCAGCGCGCTTTCGAGGCTGTAGCTCGATGTCCATCCGAAGTCTTCTTCGAACAGATCGCCGGTGAATCCGAGATCGACCGCTTCGTTAGGCAAATCCTCGGGTGTGATCCCCATCCGATCGGCGCTGTCCGGTGCGGCGCGCAAGATCGCTTCAAACTGCTCGCGTGGGCTGCGCGAGAACCCGCTATTTATGTTGTAGATCCGGTTAGGCAGCGTGTCCGCCGTCAACGCGATGCGGATGCACTCCGCATTGTCTTTGACATAATTCACCGGAATGGATGAGAGCGACGCCCATAGCGCCTCAGCCGGCGCGCCTCCATAGGCGGCGAATCCTTGGAACCGGTCAATGCGCCCGGCCGCGACATGCGCTGCACTGCTGAGCGGGTTGCCGAGCGCTTGATAACCGGGACCGAACATCAACGGCGCGCGCAGAATGACCGTCTCCAGCTCATGCGGCTCCGGTTTTTGCAGACCGGGTGGGATGGACAAGCCCATTTGGAAATCGTCGCCATAATCCATGACAATGATCTCGATCGCACGCTTAGTCGCAACCTCGAAGGTCTTCATCATATCACGGTCTGCGCCGGCGGAGGCGCCGACGATTGGCGGGAAGGTGACGGTTTCGGTAAGCGGCGGCGTCAGTCCGCCATAGACCGCCATGGATCCGGCCATCACCGCGCGCTTAACGCCGCTTTTGCGCGCGGTTTCGAAGCAATTGATGAGAATGGGATAGATCTCGTTATTCTTGTCTCGCGTTTGCGCGTATTGGTGTGTGTGCGCGACCACCGCCATGCCGTCGAATGCGTGCTTGGCGAAGGCGGCTTCAACGCTCTCCAGATCTAACAGTTCGACTTTTTCAACCTCGATCAGCGGGCTGTATTCGGTCAGCATCTCGCCGATTTCGTCGCGGTCTTTGCGGCTGGACACGACCACTTTGACGCCGGCGTCGGACAACGCTTTCGCAGCGGCGGCGCCCAACATGCCCGTCCCGCCGGCGATAAAGACTTTTTCCATCTTGGAATTCCCCACATCATCTCGCAAAGATTCAACTCGTTGACCGCATTCTTTGGGCGGCGGCGCTCGCCGCCCTTTCTTATTTCACCTTGACGCCGAGATTGGCGAATTGGCGAGACACGAACATGTCCTTCTGTTTCATGTTCACAAAGAAGCCGAGCGTTGTCACGCCAAACGGCATTTGCGCTACGCCTTGCCTGCGTCCGACCGGGATGAGCGACATGACGGGCTGTGCTTTGAAGTCTTTGGTTGATTTTCCGGCCGACGCTGCGGCGATGTTTTTCGCCAGCAACGCGCCCTGGGCGTCGGCGACATAGCCGAATTTAACATCGGGCGTGCTCGCGCAATCGCCCATCGCGTAGATGGTCTCGGCGCCGGCGACCCGGAATTGGTCGTCCACCATGATGCGGCCGCTGGGCGCGAGGCTCGAGGCGAACTCGGCCTTCATGAGTTCGGTGTTCGGGGTCAAGCCCACACACATATAGACAAGGTCCGCCTCCTTATAGGCGTCGTCGTCGGGCGTGAGTTTCGATCCGGTCAGGACGCGAACGCCTAAGCTTTCCAACTGACTTTGCGCGGTGGCGCTCGCCTTGGGTTTGAGGTCGCTCAAAATGCGGTCCCCGGCCTCGGCGAGCGTAACTGTCTTGTTGGGAAAGTGATCGGCGATTTCGCCGGCGAGTTCGACGCCCACCGCGCCGCCGCCGACGACAAGCACTGTGTTCGCCGCCGCCAGTTTATCGTGCTCCGAACTCATCTCCGCGGCGCGAGCGTCTAGGCTCAACGCCTCCGCGGATTTGGCGACGGGGAATGAGCTGTAAGACGAGCCTGTTGCGACGATCGCCGTGTCGAATGCAACCTCGCTTCCGTCCGCAAGTTTGGCCGCATTTTTTGAAAGCTGCGTCACGTCGCCCTGCTTGAACCCGCCTTTGATAAAGTCGGAATAGCGCATGCGGCCGCGCT
Source organism: Pseudomonadota bacterium (assembly GCA_039026555.1). Lineage (GTDB taxonomy): Bacteria > Pseudomonadota > Alphaproteobacteria > Caulobacterales > Hyphomonadaceae > JBCCMB01. The sequence continues at coordinate 11,073 of JBCCMB010000068.1, read as the reverse complement.
CTCCGAAGCCTGGATTGGCGAGCGTTCTCAGCGTCGAATAAGTGACTTCGAAATAGTCTTTCCGGTCGATCAAGCTGACATTTGAGAATCCGGATTTAACCAGGTCTTGCGCCGCGCGCGCGCCGGCGAAACCGCCGCCGATGATCAAGATGTTTTGGTCTTTCGTCATATTGAGGCCCTTAAGCTTTCGGAATTGCTAGAGTTGTTCGTCGACGCTGCGTCTAAGTTCAGACAGCGCTTTGATCAGGTTTTTTTTGTCGTCTCGGCTGACGCCGGACATCAGCCGTCGCAATTCGGCTTTGTGGCGGGGATAGTAATCCCGAATTTTGGCGTCGCCCTTCTCGGTGAGGCTGATCAAACGGCTGCGGCCGTCGGCCGGATTTGGCGATTTTTCAACGAGATCCGCATCTATCAAATTGTTGACGATCAAGCCGACATTTCCGCTGGTTGAGAGCGTGTCGGCGATAATCTGGTTCACGGTTCCGGGGCCCTTATTGAGCAGCCTTTCAAGCACCATGAATTGAGCCGGGGTAAGTCCTGTGTCTGAAACGTGTTTGAAGATCGGGCGGCGAAGACTACGTATCGCGCCGATCAAGCCGGATACAACATTTTCATCTACGGACGGCATGCGCGTCGGCCCCGCTCTACAACTAACCCGAAATATATATCTCTAGTTAGTTATAATATCAATCGAGCGGTTTTACTGTCGAGTATCGACTGATCTTTGTCTGTCGTCGAAAAAAGCGTCCTTCAGTCTCTCACGATGAGTTTTGATTAACTTGGGGAATGCATTGTGAGCGGGCATGACGTTTGGGGCCTGCGCCGCGAAAGGTGCGCGCGGGGTCGAGGACGCAAGGAGACGCTCATGGTTCGTGTGGCTGTCGTGGCCGGCGGTTGGTCGTCGGAACGAGAGGTATCGCTGTCGTCCGGCCGCGAATGTGCGAAGGCGGCCCGCGAAGCGGGCTATGATGTTGTTGAGATCGACGCGGGCCGCGATTTGGCCGACCAACTCAAATCTGCATCTCCCGACATGGCGTTCAACGCGCTTCACGGCCCCTATGGCGAAGATGGCTGCGTCCAGGGTTTGTTTGAGATTTTGGGGCTTCCCTATACGCATTCCGGCGTGCTGGCGTCGGCGCTCGCGATGGACAAAGACAAATCGCGCGCGGTCTACGAGCAACATGGATTGGACGTCGCTGCAGGCGGCGTTTACGCCCGCGAAGAGGTGGCCCGCAGACATGTGTTAGAGCCGCCCTATGTGGTGAAGCCGATCGCCGAGGGCTCCAGCTTCGGCGTGGTAATCGTGCGTGAAGGTGCCAATTCCCCGCCGCGCGAAGTCAGCGATCCGAATTGGGGCTTTGGCGATGAAGTCTTGGTCGAGGATTTCATTCCTGGGCGCGAGCTGACAGTGGCTGTCATGGGCGACAAACCTTTAGCCGTGACAGAAATTTCTACTTTAAGGGAATATTACGATTACTCCGCAAAATATGAGGCTGGCGGATCGCAGCACGTGATCCCGGCCGATTTGCCCGACACCGTCACGCGGGCGGCGCTTGAAGCGTCGGTGACGGCTCACCGGGCGTTGGGATGCCGGGGCGTGACGCGGTCAGACTTTAGATATGACGACGCGGCGGGTCGATTGGTGATCTTAGAAACAAACACACAGCCAGGCATGACCCCGACGTCTCTCGTACCCGAGCAGGCGGCGCATGTCGGCGTCGATTTTCCGGATTTGGTGGGATGGATGATAGAGGACGCAACATGTCCAAGGTAAAAGGCGGACCCGCAAAACGCGGCGGCGCCCGTGGAGGACGCAAACCGGCCCCGGCTCCCGAGCCGACGCCGAAAACCCTATCCGAGCGCGTGTCGACCTATGCGCTGGGCACGATCATCGCCGGCGCGTCTATGGCGGCGCTGGCGGCGTGGATGGGTGGTTCGCTCAACGAATTCGACCGCTCCGTGCAATCCGGTTTCGACACTGCGGCGCGTACGACCGGTCTAAGCGTGCGTCATGTTTTGACCCCTGGTCTTGATCCGCAAACCAAGGCGGAAGTTCTAAACGCGGCTGCGGTCGAGCCGGGCGAAAACATGTTTCGGGCGGATCCGCATCGTATCAAAGCGCGTGTGGAAACCTTACAGTCGGTCGGTCGCGTCGGGGTGCTTCGCTTATGGCCGGACCAGATCATGATTATCGCCGAGCCGCGTCGTCCGCTGGCCGTTTGGCAGACCGCCGGCGCGTGGGGCGTGGTGGATGAAGATGGCGCGACGTTAGCTTCGAAAGACGTAAGCGATTACGCTGACCTCCCGAAAATTGTCGGCTCTAAGGGCGGCGCCGCGGCGCCAACTTTGATCGCGGCTTTAGAAACCCGCCCCCTGATCGCTGAGCGGTTGGACGCCGCTTTGCGCGTCGGTGAACGTCGTTGGGATCTAAAATTGAAGTCTGGTGCAGAATTGGCCTTGCCCGAAGATGACCGATTGGAAGAGGCGTTGGATGCGTTGATTGAGTTGCATGCGCGCGCGTCCGTGCTGGATCTGCGCGTGGCGCGGATTGATGCGCGCGATCCGGATCATTTCGCCCTGCGCCCCGCCAAACCCATGGCGATCGCAAGCCTTCCCGTAGGAGGCGCGTGATCACATGTCCACTCTATCTCAAAGACTGCTAATACGCGATCGAGCCGCCGGCAAAACTCCCCTCGTTGCGGCGCTCGATATCGGTTCATCCAAGATTGGCTGCTTGATCTCGCGCCGGGCCGATATGTCCGACGGCGTTATTAAAATAGCGGGAGCCGGCGACCAATCCAGCCGCGGCGTCGTATCCGGCGCTGTGGTCGACATGGACGGGCTGGAGCGATCCATTCGACTAGCTGTCGAACAAGCCGAATCCGCCGCTGGCGTCCGCGTCAGCGATGTCGTGGTCGGCGTGTCAGGCCCGGATCTGAAAGGGGAGGCGACCTCGTTCGATCTATCGGTCAGCGGGCGCGAGATTAGCGAAACGCATGTGCGCGAGGCGTTGGCGGGCGCGGTTCAAAAATTCAAAGCGAGCGGACGGGAAGTGCTGCACGCGGCGCCTATGGGGTACGCCGTCGACGGCTCCGCCGGCGTGCGCGATCCGCGGGGCATGTTCGCCGATGTGCTGACGGCTTCGGTGTTGATTGTTTCGGTTCCAGGCCCGGCGCTGAAAAACATCGCCCAATGTGTGACCCGGGCGCATCTAACGCCCGCGGCCTTTGTCGCATCGCCCTACGCCAGCGCGCTCGCCGCTTTGGTCGAGGATGAGCGCGAGCAAGGGGCCGTCGTGGTCGACATGGGCGGAGGCGTCACCAGCGCGACGGCTTTCCATCAAGACGGAGCTGTTTATCTCAGCGCTTTGCCGATAGGCGGCGCGCGCGTGTCGAACGATCTATCTCAGGGCGTCGGGACGACGCTGTCCGCCGCAGAAAGACTAAAAACGCTGCACGGCGCCGCGACGCTGACCGAAGTCGACGCCTTCGACATGGTGGATGCGCCGCGATTGGGCGATGATGGGCGTCTTGAGGCGTCTAGGCTGTCCAAAGGACAATTGGCCGGCATGATCCGCCCGCGTGTTGAAGAGATTTTCGAACTTGTCGATGCGCGCTTGTCGAAAGCCTCCGCCACAGGCCGTCCGTTGCCGAGACGCATCGTACTTACAGGCGGCGGAAGCCTATTGCCGGGCGTTAAAGACGTGGCGGAAGATGTGTTTCGGGCGCCTGTGCGCTTGGCGCGTCCCGCCAAAACCATTGGATTAGGTGAAAGATATGAAACCGCCGCTTTCACCGCTGCGGCGGGTTTGCTAAGGTGGGAAATGGCGGGGCCGCCGGATGCGAACGGGGCTGGTTTCGCCCGGCATGCGAAGAGTTTGGAGACCGCCGGCCTATTGCGAAAAACCTTTGCTTGGCTTCGAGACAATGTTTGACGGAACGCGGCGGACCCACTGTCCCGCTGCTTAAATGTCTGTAAGTTGACGTTCGAAGCTTTTGACGGCGAAGATTTGGTGTGATTAACGCCAGCTTAGGCATAAGCCGCGATCTTGGACTTGAAAGTGGTCCGCTAGTTAGACGCTGGCGGACGCGATGGACAAGGTAGCGCGCGATGGCGATTGAGTTGAAACCCCGCATTGTAGTGTTCGGCGTCGGCGGCGCCGGCGGTAACGCCGTTAACAACATGATCGACGCGAAACTGCAGGGCGTGGATTTTATCGTCGCGAACACCGACGCACAGGCGTTGACGCGATCTAAAACCGATAAACAAGTGCAACTCGGCGTCGAAACCACGGAAGGATTGGGCGCCGGGGCGCAGCCTCAAATCGGCGCGGCGTCGGCTGAAGAATCCGTGGAAGAGATCCAAACGCATCTTGAAGGCGCGCATATGTGCTTCATCGCCGCCGGTATGGGCGGTGGAACCGGCACGGGCGCGGCTCCGATCATCGCGCGCGAAGCCCGCGCCAAAGGCGTGCTGACGGTCGGCGTGGTCACCAAGCCGTTCGATTTTGAGGGCAAGCGCCGCATGACGATCGCGGAGGAAGGCGTTTCGGAACTGCGCAAGAATGTCGATACGCTGATCATTATTCCGAACCAGAATTTGTTCCGCATCGCTAACGCCAACACCACTTTCGCCGAGGCGTTCGCGATGGCGGATCGCGTCCTTTATTCCGGCGTACGCGGGATTACCGATTTGATGGTGATGCCTGGCTTGATCAATCTGGATTTCGCGGATGTGCGCACCGTGATGGCTGAGATGGGCGCAGCGATGATGGGAACTGGCGAAGGCGATGGCGAGCACCGCGCTGTTAAAGCCGCTCAAGCCGCGATCGCTAATCCGCTGCTGGACGATATCTCGATGAAGGGTGCGCGCGGCGTGCTGATCAACATCACGGGCGGTTACGATATGACGCTCTACGAGGTCGATGAAGCGGCGAATGAAGTACGCTCGGAAATCGACCCCAACGCACAACTTATTCTTGGATCGACCTTTGATGAGGCGATGAATGGCCGCATCCGCGTATCCGTCGTGGCGACGGGGATCGAAAGCCGCCATCACGTTGCGCCGGCGGCGTTTGCGGCTGCTGCTGTCGAGGCTGTTACGCCGGCTGCGCCTGAGAGTGGCGAGGTCGGCGACGCTGAAACCGAGCCGGCCGCCCTTGTTGACGCCGATGAAAAGGTTGAGGCGGAGCCTCAGCATAGCCCGATTATTACAACCCGCACCTCCGTGGAGATGGATGAAGGCGAGGCTTTTCAGGAGCCCAAAGCCCCTGACGATCCGGATAAATCCAGCTTTTCTTCGCTTTTCGGCTGGCGTCGCCCCGGCGAAGCGGGCGTCGGCGAGGTCGCGGCCGAAGCGCCGACTGATGTTGATGATTTAGAAGACGAAGAACTTGAAATTCCAGCGTTTTTGAGACGTTCTGGCAGTTCGTAAATCGGCCCCGTTTGGGCTGTTTCGTTTATTGCAACATCCCGAAACAAAGCTTGTGTTGAGCCATTAGCGCCCGCCCGCTAATTCTTTAGATAGCGAGGTGCGGGAAGTCGCCTTGCGTCAGTAATTGAGTGATGGCGGGCCATAATTATGACGCTGCAGCACACGATCAGCGGACCGGCGGTTTGCGCTGGGGTTGGCTTGCATACAGGCGAGCGTTCAAGATTAACGTTCAAACCTGCAGGGTGCGGGACCGGAATTCGCTTCGTGCGGACGGATGTGAAAGATGGCGATCCCGTCATTCAAGCCGATGCGCGAAACGTGACGACAGTTCAATTGGGCACAACCATCGCTAATGAAGACGGCGTTTCCGTTTCGACCATTGAGCATTTGATGGCGGCGTGCGCTGGTGTCGGGGTCGACAATCTGATTGTTGAGATTGATGGTCCCGAGGCGCCGATCATGGATGGATCGTCGGCACTTTATTGCCGGCTTTTGCTGCAAGCGGGGTTGTCTGCGCAAGCTGCGCCGCAGCGGAAAATTCGAATCCTGAAGCCCGTTGAGGTCCGCGACGGATCAAAATTCGCGCGATTAACGCGGGCGGCGCGTCCAGGCGATGATTTTGAATTGCGCGTCCGCATTGATTTCGACAGCGCCGCGATCGGCGAACAAACGTGCGTGTTCAAAATGTCGCCCGGCGCGTTCGTTTCCGAGCTGGCCTTCGCCCGCACTTTCGGCTTTGCGGCGGACGTCGAAAAACTCAAATCTATAGGATTGGCCCGCGGCGGATCTTTAGAGAATGCGGTGGTGTTGGATGGCGACGCCATCCTTAATCCCGAAGGTTTGCGCGTGAATGACGAATTCGTTCGCCACAAATTATTGGATGCGATCGGCGACCTTTACCTCGCCGGCGGCTTGATTGAAGGCGTTTATGAAGCGGATCAACCCGGCCACGCCATTAATAACACGCTTGTGCGGGCGTTATTCGATGCGCCGGACGCTTGGGAATGGGTCGGCGCCCCGGTGCGCGAGCCGCGGTCCATGGCGACGCCTCGCTCCACTGTTTTGGAGGTTTCTCGGATGGGCGCCGGCGCTTAGCTTTGAGTTAGTCTAAAATTCGTTTTCGCCGCGGTCTGACGGCGAGTCGTTTCCCTCGCTTACGCCGCCTGCCCTCCAGACTCTCATGTGATCCGGTTCGGCGTCTTCGTCCTCCGCATCCGAGAGCGACTTCACCAATTGAACCACGGAAGCCCGTACCGAATTTTCAGAAATCGCTGAGAAATTCCGAACCAATTCTATTGTAACTCGCGATGAAGGTTGATCGATGATGAGCTCATCTCCAGTCTCGTTGTCCAAGCCCTCGAAGAAATGGCTCACTACGACATCAAGATGGCGCGCGATTTGATACAATCGACCCGCGCTGACGCGGTTGGCGCCAGTCTCATATTTTTGGATTTGCTGATAAGAGATCTCGAGTGCCTCTGCGAGGTGCTCTTGCGTAAAGCCCATAAGCACGCGACGGCGACGGATCTTTTCACCAACATGGCGATCGACCCTGGCGGCCAAGCTGGCCCCTTTCGGCGTTAATGCGTCCATGTCGCGGCACTCCTCCATCCAAGTCAGTGACGTAAAGCGACGTTTAAAAAGCTTTGGCTATTACGATGACACAATATGTATGTTTTTATAAGTATGATGAAGTTTGACGCTGGCAACAAGAATCGTAACGACGTGGTGTTTCGCCGCTATTCGTTGATGTTGATTTAAACTGCGCCTGCAGTCGGTGGAGGTGTCGCCCTTGGCCGCGCGCGACGCCTCGTTTACATAATAGGCTTGCGCCACCCATTATCCCATTTAAGGAGTGCGGCCCGCTCATGACCGTCAAATCTTGTTCGACCGTATTGCTCGCCGGCGTCGCAGCGGCGGCGCTCGCCGCATGCTCCAACTCGAACAGACGCGAAAGCTTGGCTTATATCGAAAAGCCTGTCGAACAGCTTTACAATGAGGCTGCGGAATCGATCGACAAACGGCTCTGGGATCAGGCGGCCTTGCAATTTAACGAAGTACAGCGCCAGCACCCTTATTCGGAATGGGCGCAACGCTCCATGCTGATGGCGTCCTACGCGCATTATCGCGGCAGGGATTATGACGAATCAGTGCAGGCCGCAGAACAATACATAGCGCTCTTCCCGGGCGGCCAAGGCGCCGCCTATGCATATTATCTGATCGGCGTCAGCCATTTTGAGCAGATTATTGACGTCGGCCGCGAACAGGGGCGAACCAACCTCGCTCTGGCGGGCTTGACCGAAGTCGTTCGTCGTTTCCCGCAGACTGAGTATGCGCGCGATGCGGAGTTGAAGGTCGACATGGTACGCGACCAGCTGGCCGGCAAAGAGATGCAGATCGGCCGCTATTATTTGCGAACAAGCGAACATTTGTCTGCGATCAACCGGTTTAAGACGGTGGTCGATCAATACGACACCACCACGCATACGCCTGAAGCGCTGCACCGGTTGGTCGAGGCCTATCTTTCGATCGGGTTGGACGGCCAGGCGCTCGCGGCCGCCTCTGTCTTGGGCCATAATTATCCCGGCAGCGAATGGTATGCCGATACGTATGAGCTGATGACGTCAAAAGGCGTGGTGCCGGAAACAGCCCCTGAAGGCGATGATGGCGGCTGGTTTAGCGGAATGTGGAATTCGATATTCTAGTTTTGTTCTTTTTGTGTTATCGGTATGTTCATGCTGATAGCGCTCTCCATCCGCGACTTTGTCCTTGTTCGGTCCTTAGACCTGGAATTTCCTGACGGATTTTCCGCTCTAACGGGCGAAACGGGGGCGGGAAAATCCATTATGCTCTCCGCTTTGGGCTTCGCATTGGGCGCATCGGCCCGTAGCGGTCCCGCAAGCGGTCTGGTGCGGGCCGGTGCGACGCGCGCATTGGTGTCGGCGAGTTTCGAACCGCCCTCCGAACATCCGGTCTGGCGCGCGCTAGAGACGCATGGCGTAGAAGCGTCGCCTGACGACATTTTGGTGCTTAAGCGCGTGGTCAAACGCGGCGGCGCGGCGCGCGGCTTCATCAATGACCAGACAGTAAGCGCGCGCTTATTGGAGGAGATCGGGGCGCATCTTGTCGAAGTGCATGGACAACACGCCAGTCACGCGCTGATGGATCCGGCGCGTCATGGTCCGCTGCTTGATGCGTTTTGCGAATTGGATCCGCAGTTGAAGGCGTGCGCGGCGGCCTGGCGCACATGGCGTTCAGCGATTGACGCGCGCGCCGCCTTAGACGCGCGCCGGAACAGACGCGCAGAGGATCTCGACTATTTGACCCATGCGCTTGAAGAGATCGACATTTTAGATCCGCAAACAGGTGAGGCGGATCAATTGGCGGCGGAGCGCGCCTATCTGCAATCTGAGGAGCAATCGGCGGCCGCCTTGAGCGAAGCGTTGGCGGTTTTCGGCCGAAACGGCGTGGAAGCGCAGCTGGCGAGCGCCGCCAAGGCGCTGAACCGGGCGGTCGGGTCGCCCGCGATCGCCCACGCGCCGGTGGACGCCGAACTTCCGCGAAAACTCCATCAAGCATGCGAAGCGCTAGAGCGCGCCTTAATTGAAGCGTACGAAGCGACGTCCGCCGTCAACGCCGCCCAGGCGGAAATCAGCCTGTCGCCAGATGTGTTGGAGCGCGTTGAGGCGAGATTGTTTGCGCTTCGGGCGCTAGCGCGAAAACACGATGCGGATCCCAATCATTTGCCGCGCTTGCGTGAGACGATCGCGTTGCAGTTGGCGGAAATTGAAAGCGCCGACATATCCGCAGCGAACGCTGCGGCGGCGGAGAGGGCGGCGCGCAATGCGTATGACGCGGCGGCCGAAGACTTATCTGAACGCCGCGCGGTGGGCGCGGCGAAGCTGGAAAAAGCGGTCGCGCGTGAATTAAAGCCGCTCAAATTGGGCCGCGCGAAATTTAGAGTATCGCTGACGCGCAAGCCTTTGGGTGCGGCGGGCCCTGCGGGTTGGGATGAGATTGCGTTTGAGATTGCAACGAATGTCGGCTCAGATTTCGGGCCCTTGGATAAAATCGCGTCCGGCGGAGAATTGGCGCGCTTTGCGCTCGCGCTGAAGGTATGTCTTGCACGGTCGGGTGATGCGCAAACCCTAATCTTCGACGAGGCGGATGTCGGCGTTGGCGGCGCGACGGCGGCGGCCGTGGGCGCTCGCCTTCGTCGTTTGGCGCGGGATCGTCAGGTTTTGGCGATCACGCACAGTCCGCAAGTCGCCGCCGCCGCCGACGCGCAATGGCGGATCTCAAAATCTGATAAGGCGGGCGCTGCGGAAACGCGCGTGGTCGATTTGGCGCCGGATGACCGCTTGGAGGAGATCGCCCGCATGTTGGCCGGCGCAGAGATCACGGCGGAGGCGCGTGCGGCGGCCGATCGATTGCTGGCGCTGCGATAGGAGTAGCGCTATAGCCATGCGCCATGAGCGAGGACGTAAGCACGCGCCGCGACGATGCGGTTGATATCGAAGCGCTGACGCCTGAGACGGCTGAAGTGGAATGGCGGCGCCTGGCGGACGCCATTCGCGCGGCGGACGAGGCTTATTATCAAAACGACGCGCCGGATCTGACCGACGCAGAATATGACAAGCTCCGCGCACGCTTGATCGATTTAGAAGCCGCTTTTCCGGATCTTGTATCGGATGAGAGCCCGACACAGACGGTTGGCGCGGCCCCATCGCAGGGTTTTGGCAAGATCGAGCATCTCCAGCCCATGTTGTCTTTGGATAACGCGTTTACCGATGAGGACGTGGTCGAGTTTCTCGCGCGCGTGCGCCGTTTCTTGGGGCTTGAAGCCGAATCGACTGTTGCCGCGACGGCTGAGCCTAAGATCGATGGCTTGTCCGCAAATTTGCTCTACGAAAACGGACGGCTGGTGAGCGGCGCTACGCGCGGCGACGGCCGCGTCGGCGAAGACGTCACGCAAAACCTGCGCACCATCGCCGACATTCCCCATCAATTGGCGGGGCAGGGCTGGCCTGATCGGATAGAGATTCGCGGCGAAGTTTACATGTCGCACGCCGATTTTGAGGCCATGAATGCGCGTGAGGCGGCGGCGGAGCGTAAAACCTTCGCCAATCCGCGCAATGCAGCGGCTGGCTCCTTGCGCCAATTAGACGTTAGCGTCACCCGGTCACGACCCTTGCGCTTCTTCGCGTACGCGTGGGGCGAGGCCTCCGCGCCGTTCGCCGAGACCCAGGCCCAGGCCGTCGCGCAATTGGCCGAATGGGGGTTCGCGACCAACCCGGAAACGGCGCGCGTGGAAACGGCCGAGGATTTGATCGCGGTTTATAAGACCATTGAGGCGAAGCGTGCAGCGCTCGGCTATGACATTGACGGCGTGGTCTACAAAATCGATCGCCTAGATTGGCAGGAGCGTTTGGGGTTTGTGTCGCGTTTTCCCCGCTGGGCGGTGGCGCATAAATTCCCGGCCGAGAAAGCCGTCACCCAATTGCTCGATATCGATATCCAAGTCGGCCGAACGGGGTCCCTAACGCCCGTGGCTAAGCTGCAGCCCGTCACTGTGGGCGGCGTCGTGGTGTCTAATGCGACGCTGCACAATGAAGATGAGATTGAGCGCAAGGATGTGCG
>JBCCMB010000067.1:0-13976 GCA_039026555.1 Pseudomonadota bacterium | reverse complement strand
GCGGGTGAGATGACCTTGTCTTTGGCGCTTGAAGGCCACAATCCCGACGTTCTTGACGGGTTTCCTTTTAATCTAAATGTCGGCCTCACCGCTGATTTGGTGTCTTTGTTGAATAGCCGGTCGCCGGCGCAGGCCTATGTGGATGCTGTGGTCGACGCGGTGAGCGGCGGACAAGAGACGCAATTCGATTGACCACGCGGCTTGCGGCGGCGAGATAGTCGGACCGCACGACCCGCGTGAAGGAGTTGAACATGATCGGACCTCACGCCAAATGGCTGATTGCGCCGGCGCTTTTTGTCTCACTTGGCTTAAGCGCATGTGCGCCGACGGTGAAAGTGCAAGCGCCCGACAAGCCGATCACCATCAATTTGAACGTGAAAATCGATCAGGAAGTTCGCGTCAGGCTCGATAAAGACATCGAGGACCTGATTGCGGACAATCCAGATATATTCTAGGCGCGACGATTTGGGAGGCGAGCAGATGTTGGCGAGATTTTGGAGTTCGGCGGCGGCGGTCCTTGCGGCGATGTTTATCCTTGCGGCGCCGGCGGCGCATGCGGACGCCGTAATCGACCAAGCCAAGGCGCAGGGCGTGGTTGGCGAACAGTCGGACGGCTATTTGGGCGTGGTGAATTCAAGCGCAGCCTCCAACGCGGTCAAACGGCGCGTGCAGGAAATCAACGCGATGCGTCGGGAGGCGTATACGCGTTTGTCCGAAAGCTCGGGCGAGAGCATTGCGACCGTCGCAGCGCTGACGGCCGAAAAACAATTCGCGCGCGCGAGGAGCGGCGAATACCTCAATCCGGGATCCGGGTGGGTCAAAAAATGACGGCGCGGTTTTGAGCCTGCATATGGGAGACATCGAATGAAAGCGGGCGTGTTAGTGTTAGCGTTGTTTGCGGCGCTCGCTGGGACGGTTTTGATCGTCTTTAGACTGTTTGCTGAAACCGATCTGCCGCTGCCCAGCGGGCATATGCTCTGGGCGTTCATTCTTGGCGCATTGGGGTCGGTGATTGTGTCCTTAGGCTTGTTTGGCCTTTTGTTCTGGAGCGCTCGCAAGGGCCGCGACGAGATCGACCACCGCAAAATTTGACGCATCCCCAAGGGTGAACATCTCGCGCGCGATCAAACGCTTGTGTCTGAGCCCCGCTTGAGCGAACAATCGCCCCACAAGCGAATCACATAATTATCAAGGGCTGGACCAGATCGATATGGAAGCTTCAAAATTGGCGGCGCTTTTGGCGTCGCGCATTTGTCACGACCTGGTCTCGCCAGTCTCTTCGCTCACAACCGGCGTCGATCTTCTCAATGACGAAATGGGGATGAGGGATCAAGCCGAGCAGCTTTTGCGCTCCGGCGTGGAAACGACGACCTCGAAGCTGACATTCTTGCGCTACGCTTTTGGATCGGTGGGTTTGCAAGAAGGCGCGGCGGATCTGCATGACGCCAAAGAACTGTTCTCGTCTTATTTCAACGATCTCAAAGCCGATTTAGATTGGCGCGTCGGCGGCGATCCTTTGAGCTTTGGCGAAGTGCGGTTGTTGATGAACCTCGCCATTATTGTCGGGGAGGGGCTTGCCTGGGGCGGCACGGTCGCCGTCAGCGCCGAGCGCGAAGGCGATACGCGGGTTCTGATGGCGCGCGGCGAGGCGGATCGCGTGGATCTAAAAGCGGCGGTGTCGTCCGCGCTTGCTGGAGACGAGCCGGAAGGCGGATGGACGGCGCGCAATATTCAGCCCTATTTCGCCAAGGTGATCGCGGACGATTTGAGGGCGAACCTCTCCGCCGTCAGCGACGCGGGATCTGTTACGGCGACGGCGCGCGTGCCGCTTTGAACCCGCCAAAACATGGCAATTGGTTAAACTTAGAAGCGAATTCTTAACCCTAAGCCTGCTTAGCTTGCTCTAAATGCCGGAAAACTCTACGGCGTCTGCACGAGTGAGACTATGGACGACCTACTCAGCGAATTTCTCACTGAAACGGCCGAAAGCCTCGAAGTTATAGACACCGAATTGGTGAAATTCGAGAGTCAGCCGAACGATGAGGCGACGCTCAACAACATTTTTCGCTTGGTGCATACGATCAAAGGCACGTGCGGCTTTTTGGGGCTTCCGCGCTTAGAAGCGGTGGCGCACGCCGGCGAGACATTGCTGGGCAAATTCCGCGACGGCGCGCTCGAAGTCACGCCGGATGCGGTGACGTTGGTTCTTGAGTCGCTCGACCAGATCAAAGAATTGGTCGGCCATCTGGAAAGCACGGGCGCGGAACCTGACGGCGATGATGCGGAATTGATCGCACGCCTGGAAGATATGTCGATCAACGGTCCAGCTCCGTCGACGCCTAAACCGGCGCCGGCCGCGGCGGTTGTGGAGCCGGAGGTTGATTTGGCCCATGATTCAGATCTCGCGGACGCCGACGATGAACCCATCGATCGCGGACCGAATTGGGATGAAGCGCTCGGCCGCGAGCTGCGCCCCGGCGAAGTATCGCTTGCAGATTTGGAAGCCGCGTTCAATTCGGTTGATGGGCCCGCCGACATTGAAAACGCAAAGCCGGCGGAAGACCCTGACAAGCCGGCGGGCGGCGACAATGTGCCGGTCGTTAATCAGACCATTCGCGTCAATGTGGATGTGCTCGAAGACCTTATGACCATGGTCTCTGAATTGGTGCTGACGCGGAACCAATTGCTGCAAATGGTCCGAAACACTGATGAGAGCGAGTTCAAAACTCCGCTTCAGCGTCTGTCGAACATCACAGCCGAACTGCAGGAAGGCGTGATGAAAACGCGGATGCAGCCCATCGGCTCAGCGTGGAAAAAACTGCCGCGGATCGTGCGCGACGCCTCCAACGATCTTGGCAAAAAAATCAATTTGATGATGGACGGCGAGAATACCGAGCTCGACCGCCAAGTGCTGGATCTTATCAAAGATCCGCTGACCCACATGATCCGCAATTCTTGCGATCATGGCGTTGAAACGCCGGACGAGCGCAAAGCGTCGGGTAAGCCGGACGCAGGCACCATCAATCTGCGCGCTTACCATGAAGGCGGGCACATTATCATCGAAGTGTCGGATGACGGGGCTGGCCTTAAGACGGAGCGGATCCGGCAAAAAGCGATCGAGAAAGGCGTTGTCGACGCTGCTGAAGCTTTGTCGATGTCGGACCGCGAAGTTCACCGCTTGATCTTTGCGCCAGGTTTTTCAACCGCTGCGAAAGTCACCAATATTTCCGGCCGCGGCGTCGGTATGGATGTGGTGAAAACGAATATCGAGCTGATTGGAGGCGCCATCGACCTGCGCGCCATACAGGGCGAGGGCACGACGTTCATCATCAAAATCCCGCTGACCTTGGCGATTATCTCCGCATTGATCGTCGGCATTGGCGAGGATCGCTTCGCGCTGCCTCAATTGTCGGTCGTGGAATTGGTTCGCACGGGCGATGAGCGCGAGCACAAGGTTGAAAAGATCAATGACACGCAAGTGCTGCGGCTGCGAGATCGCCTGCTGCCGCTTGTGGCGCTGTCGGACGTGTTGAACATCACCGATGGCGAAGGACCTGCGGTGGACGAAAACGGCAATGCGTTCGTCGTGGTCATGCAGGTCGGAGACAATCGGTTCGGCTTGGTGGTCGACGAAGTGTTCGACACCGAAGAGATCGTGGTCAAACCGCTCACAAAAATGTTGCAAGGCGTGCGTGAATATTCCGGCGCGACGATATTGGGCGACGGGTCGGTCATTCTGATCCTAGACCCGAACGGCGTCTCTAAAGCCGGCGCCAGCGTCGAGGGCGGCGTACAGTCGGTTGCTCAAGAGGGCGACGCGCAGATGACCTATCAAGACGACAAAACAAGTCTGCTCCTGTTCCGCGCTGGCGGCATGGAGCCCCGCGCCTGTCCGCTGGGGCTCGTCACGCGTTTGGAGGAGCTCGACGCGGAAAGCTTCGAGGTCTCGCAAACCGGCACTGTCGTTCAGTATCGCGGCAAGCTGATGCCTCTGGTTCATGCGGCGGGTCCGCACGCTCTGAAGACCGAGGGCCGCCAGCCGATCTTGGTGTTCAACCAAGGCGAGTCGGTGATCGGGGTGGCGGTCGATGAGATCTTAGACATCGTCAATGAGCGAATGAATGTAGAGCTTGCAGACGCTTCTCCAGGCGTGCTCGGCACGGCGGTGCTCAAAGGCAAAGCAACGCAAGTCATCGATGTCGCTTATTATCTCAATCAAGGCGATCCGGATTGGGCGGACGCCGCCAACAAGGTCGAGGGCGAAATCGATACGCGCTCTGTTCTGTTGGTTGAGACCCACCCGTTCTTCCAAAACATGTTGTCGCCGCTTCTTTCTGCAGCTGGATACAATGTGTCTATCGCCGAAGACGAGCGCGCGGCGCTGCGCATGATTGAAAGCGGCGCACGCTTCGATGCAGTTATTGCAGACGTCGACCAATCCGTAACGGCGGCGCGTTTCGCCGAGGCGGTGGAACGGTCGGAATCGACGGCGAATGCGGCGCGGATCGGCGTCTCCAGCCGACAGGACGCAGAGCCCACGGCTCTCGGTCAGAGCATTCCAAAATCCGATCGCCACGCGCTGCTGTCGGCGCTGGATTATGCGCTTAAAATGCGGGGACACGCGGCATGAGTTCAACCGAATACGTGACCTTCACGATAGGCGGCCAGCTTTTCGGCGCCGAGGTCTCAAACGTCCACGACGTTTTTGCGCCAAGCTCGATTACGCCGGTGCCGATGGCGCGGCCTGAAATCGCCGGCGTCTTAAACCTGCGCGGTCGCATTGTGACCGCGATCGATGCGCGCGCGCGCTTGGGTTTGGGCCGGCGTGATGAAGATCAATCCAACGTCATGGCCATCGGCGTCGAACAGGACGGCGAGAGCTTCGGCCTGATCATCGATCAGATCGGCGAAGTCATGCGCTTGGAAAACGATACGCTGGAAGCCAATCCGGTGAATTTGGATCCAATTTGGGCGAGCGTCGCCAAGGGCGTGCATCGCCTCAACGACAAACTGCTCGTCGTTATGGATATCGGCCGCATGCTGGCCGTTGAAGGTTTGGAAGACGGCCTTGCGGCTTAGTAGAAGGGACAGGCGAAATGAAGCGATGCTTGATTGTCGATGATAGCCGGGTTGTACGTAAAGTGGCGCGTAGAATCTTAGAAGATCTGAAGTTCGATACGAACGAAGCGGCCGACGGCGCGGAAGCGTTGGACCAGTGCCGAAGCGATATGCCAGACGCCGTGCTTTTGGATTGGAACATGCCTGTGATGAACGGCATTGATTTCCTGCGCGCGCTACGTCGCGAGCCGGGCGGCGACCGTCCTGTCGTGGTCTTCTGCACGACCGAGAACGACATGTCGCACATCGCCGAGGCGATCCGATCCGGCGCCAATGAGTACATCATGAAGCCGTTCGACAGCGAAATCATTGAGTCCAAATTCGCCGAAGTCGGCCTGGTCTAGATTAGGATACGCTTGTGACGCTAGCAGCGCCTAACCTGAACGCGCCCGCTCCGATCCGCGTTATGCTGGTTGACGACAGCGCGGTCGTTCGCGGTCTCACCAAAAGATGGCTTGAGAGCGAACGCGATATCGAGATTGTCGAAGCGTGCTCCGACGGCGTGCAAGCGATCGAGAAAATCGCGGCCGCGTCGCCGGACGTTGTCATTCTCGACGTTGAGATGCCGCGTATGGATGGGCTAACCGCCCTGCCGCAATTACGTAAGCTCGCCCCGGATGCGCGCATCGTCATGGCGTCCACTTTGACCGGTCGCGGCGCCAAGACCACGCTTACAGCTATGTCGCTGGGCGCTGCGGATTATCTGCCAAAGCCGGAAGCCAACGGCTTAGCCAGTGCGGACGTCTATAAGCGCGAATTGCTTGCGAAAGTGCGTGCGCTCGGCGGCGCGGCGCAACGCGCGGCCAACCCTCGCGCCTTTCCGAAAACCCCGACGCCGCAACCCCGCCCTCGACCGGCGGCTGTCCCTGGACGCGGACTCTTACGACCCTCTGCAATGGTGGTCGCATCTTCGACCGGCGGGCCGCAGGCGCTGCAAGCCTTTTTGGGGCCGATCGCAAAGCAGATAGATGCGCCGATCCTGATCGTGCAACACATGCCGCCGACTTTCACGACGATTTTGGCCGATAAGATCGCCTCTGTGACCGGGCGTCCTTGCATTGAGCCGAAAAATGGCGACCCGATCAAATCCGGACATATTTATCTAGCGCCGGGCGATTATCACATGAAGATCGTCAAAGGCGCAGCCGGGCCTGTTATTCAGTTGGATCAAAGCCCGCCTGTGAATTTCTGCCGACCCGCCGCCGACCCCTTGTTTGAGACCGCATCGTCTGCGTTCGGATCGCGCCTTCTGGGCGTTGTTTTGACTGGAATGGGGTCAGACGGCAAAGACGGAGCTGGCCAAATCGTTCAAGCGGGCGGGAGAATTATTGTCCAAGACGAGGCGAGCAGCGTCGTTTGGGGCATGCCGGGCGCTGTTGCGACCGCCGGCCACGCCGAAGTTATTAAACCCATTAAAGATCTTTCGCCATTGGCGCAAAAAATTATGAATGGAGACGCATAGGTGAACAGCTCGGATTTCGACTTCATATCGGGCCTGTTGCGCCAGCGCGCGGGCATCGTTCTAACCGCCGACAAGACCTATCTCTTGGAAAGCCGGCTCGCCCCGCTTGCGCGTAAAGAAGGGCTGGGGTCCATTGAGGACTTGTTCAAAGTCGTCCGCACGCGCCGCGACGAGCGTTTGATCATTCAAGTGGTCGACGTCATGACGACGAACGAGACGTTCTTCTTCCGCGATAAGACCCCCTTTGATCACATGAAGGATACGGTTCTGCCGAATCTGATGCAGACCGGCGCGCGTCGGCTGCGGATTTGGTGCGCGGCGTGTTCAACGGGGCAGGAGCCTTATTCGCTGGCCATGTTGATGGATCAATCGCCGACGCTGACAGGCGGCTTGCCGGTCGAAATCGTGGCGACCGACATATCCGAGCGGGTCTTGGAGAAAGCCAAATCTGGCCTTTACAGCCAGTTTGAAGTCCAACGCGGCCTGCCCATTCAGCTGATGATGAAATACTTCACCCAGAAGAACGATCTTTGGGCGATCTCTGATCGGCTGCGGTCCATGGTGACGTTTAAGAAGCACAATTTGATGGAGGCGCCTGCGGCGCTGGGTAAGTTCGACGTCGTCTTCTGCCGGAATGTGCTGATCTATTTTGACGCGCCGACAAAGGGTCAAGTTCTGGGCCGGATTTCGCAATTGATGAACCCGGGCGGCTATCTCATTCTTGGCGCGGCGGAGACGGTGATTGGCGTCACGCGTGAGTTTGAAGCGGCGAAGGAAAAGCGCGGGCTCTATCAATTGTCGTCTGCGACCCAGTCGGCTGGCGCGCCGTCAGTGCGCGCGCCCATTCGCGCGGCCTAACTTCGATCAGCACTCTAAGAAACTACGCCAAGTCTTTGGCGTATATAGCTATTTTCTAGCTCTAAAACGGCTTGCCGCACGTCGCTCAAATGGGCGATAACCATTCCGCGCGGCCCCGTAGCTCAGCAGGATAGAGCAACAGATTCCTAATCTGTAGGTCACAGGTTCGAATCCTGTCGGGGTCGCCATCAGTGTTTAGCTCACTGGTTTCGTCTTGCGCATCTTCTTCAAAACATACGCGTGCCAGGGAATGAAAATGAGGGTGAAGATCTCAATCCCCGCAGCGACGACGGTTCGCGGCGGATAAGATCCGAGGGAGTACATCGCATAGACGCGCGACAAGCCCGCAAGCGCCACGAGCGTGAAGACAATCTTCAAAACCGGTCCTGCGATTTCGATGTTGAATGCTATCCAAACGCTGAGAAGAAAAATCCCCGTGAACCAAACCGCATAGGTTCGGATCTGTGCGTCGAAACCAACATCGATCGCATCGGCGTCGACGAAAAACGCCGCGCCATTTAAGGCCACCAAAATTCCCGTCAGCAAAGGAACGATGTTTGAGACAATCAAGACAATTTGAAACGCGGTTTTCATATCGGTAATCCTTGTAGTCCATTCGAACATGACGATCATTCACTTTTAAGGCAACTAATCTCATTTATTAGGAAGTTTACATCGTACGCTACGGCCTTAGATGAACGCCGCCGCCATTCGGCCATAGCTGTCCTTGCGGCGCCCGCGATATTTCTCGACGTCGCGTTAGTCTTGGCTCCATCCTGGTGGGAGGAGGGCGGTATGAGAGCGCTTCGGTGTATGGCGATTACGCCTGATGCGTCGGCGATCCGCGTTGAAGAGATTTCAAAACCGGAACCGGGTCCCGGAGAGCTGCGCGTGCGCGTCGAGGCGGCCAGCGTCAATTTCCCGGACATTTTGATGTGCAAGGGGGAATACCAATTCAAACCTGAGACGCCGTTTACGCCGGGTATGGATTTGGCCGGCTTTGTGGATGCGTTGGGGCCTGGCGTAGATGCGTTTCGCGTCGGCGATCGCGTTGCGGGAGGCGCGAAAACCGGAGCTTTTGCGGAATACGCTATCGTATCAGTGGAGGGTTTGAGCGCCGCACCTGAAACGTTCTCCTTCCCGCAGGCGGCTGCCTATCCCGCCGCCTATCTGACAGCCTATGTCGCTTTGGTGCGCCGCGGAAATTTGCAAGCGGGCGAGACATTGCTGGTGCATGGCGCTGCCGGGGGCGTCGGCATGGCGGCGGTGGACGTCGGCAAACTCTTAGGGGCGAATGTGATAGCGACGTCCGCATCCGACGAGAAGCTGGCGCAGGTCGCCGTTTATGGCGCCGACCATGTGATCAATGTGGAGCACGGTTTTAAAGACAAGGTCAAAGCGCTGACCGGCGGACGCGGCGCCGACGTTATCTTTGATCCGGTTGGCGGCGACGTGTTTGACGAAAGCGTGCGTTGTATCGGCTTTGACGGGCGATTGCTCGTGATCGGCTTCACGTCCGGCCGCATTTCGGAGGTGAAGACCAACATGCCGCTGATTAAGGGTTTCTCCGTAGTCGGCGTGCGCGCGGGCGAATATGGCCGAAGATTTCCCGAGCGCGGTCGTGAAAACATGGCGCAGATTTGGGCCTGGGCGGAGGCTGGGGAAACCAGGCCTCATATCTGCGCGGAATTTCCGCTCGATCAAGCGCGCGAGGCGTTTGCGATGCTGACGGAGCGGCGCGCCATCGGCAAAGTGATCATTCGACCAAATGGATAAGGGTTGGCGTCAACTAGGCGGCGCCGCGCGCTGTTTGCTCCACCGAATGGATCCTTTTGGTAACCAAGCGTTCCAATTCCTTGGCCACCGAGTCGCGATGGAGATAGGCGTCGTCGGGCATGTCCAGAATGTTCGCGATCGATTGGAAATGCCGCAGCATGACTTCCGGATCATAAGAATCGGTCATTCCGACGCCTTCAACATAGCGCAACCCGGAACGCCACACCCGGCATAAGACCTCGTCTTCTAGCTCCTCAACCGA
Organism: Pseudomonadota bacterium; assembly: GCA_039026555.1. Taxonomy (GTDB): domain Bacteria; phylum Pseudomonadota; class Alphaproteobacteria; order Caulobacterales; family Hyphomonadaceae; genus JBCCMB01. The sequence goes on along the minus strand of JBCCMB010000067.1, from coordinate 4,500 downwards.
CGGCAAATTCTTCTCCAGAAGTCTATACAAGCCGCGGATCACCATGCGGGTGTCGTCTGCGTCTTGGACAGCATAATCGGTAAGTTGCGCGACCATCGCCCGCAGTTTCGAATGATCTTCCGGACTGCGGATGGGATTTTGTTTGATCCCCGGCTCGTCCACCAGGCGTCGCCAGGGGCCATAATAATCCGCCGATTGTTTGCGACGACGGCACGGACCGACATAGTGCCGACTGTCGATAAATTTGCGCGGCCGTAGAACAACTTCTTCAACACGCGATTTCATGGCGCGGACCGACACCGGCTTTAGCAGCAATTCATTGATGCCCGATTGGCGCGCCGCGATAAGTTGGTCGTGTGCGACAGACGAGGCCAGCAAAATGATCGGCGTTTCTCTTAAGACGCCTTGTTCGTTTCGGCGCACGGAGCGGGTGTATTCCAACCCGGACATGCCGCCGGCCGCCCAATCCACGATGATGATTTGGGGCTTGATCGTGTGCGCCGCCTCGCGCGCGTCATCGGCGGTGGGCGCCGAGATGATGGAGCCGATATTCAAGCGGCGAAGCGCGTCGGCGACGATGCCGCGCATGTAATGATTGGGGTCGATGATCATGACGGTCAGATCCCGCCAAGTTTCCGGCGGGATCGACGTCGACGCGGCGTCGTGGAGCGCATTCAGCATGATCTAGCGCTCCTATGCCGCAAGCTTGCGTTTGATGGCGACGCTCAGCGCGCCGGCGACCGTTTTGCGGGGCGCCGCCATTTCCAGCGGCAACACGATCAGCTGCGCCAAAGTGGCCAACGCCGTCTGGACGATGGTGTCGTCGGCGGCGCGGGCTTGAGTGGCGGAGACCATATAAGCCTCAAACGCCTTTAGAGCTTGCTCAACCGGTTGGTCGGCGTTGTCGGCCGCCAGCCGTTGGGCTTGGGCGATTGCTTGCTCAAACGCCGGCAGCGCGTCCTCGCCTTTGGCTTTTAGCAGCTTGCACGCGATGTTGACGCGATGAAGCGCCACGCTCAGCGGATTGCTCTGGTCGAGCGTGACCGGGCCGTCGCCCATGGATTTAAAGTCATTGATATCATCGGCGCCGCGACGTTTGGGACCATAATAATCGGCGGGGTTTTTCCGCCGGCGGCAGGGACCGACATAGACTTTAGAGTCGACGAAGGGTCGCGGCGTTGTGATGACCATCTTCAGCCGAACTTCCAGCGCCGCCGGCGAAAGCGGCTTGGCGAGAAATTCGTCCATCCCAGCATCGCGGCCGGCGATTATGGTTTCTTTCGTACAATCGCTGATCGCGGCAATGAACGGCAGTCTTCGCGCGCGGCTTTCCGGCAGTTTACGCATTTTGCGAACGAAGGCCGGCATGTTGATGTCGTTGACCGGGCTCCAATCGCCGATCACAAGATCATAGATCTTCTCGTTCAGCATCCAGAGCGCGGTGTCTTCATTGCTTGCGGAGGCGACGTTGATGATACCGGTGACACGCGCGATGTCGCTGAGGAGATTGCGATTAAACCGATTGCTGTCGACGATCAAAATGGACAGCGTATTCGGTTCAAACTTCCGAGGTTTGCGGGGATCGTGCATGAAGCGCCTCTATTGTCTGTTCATGACAATAGCGCAAATGCATTTAGGTCGATTGAAGAGCTATACTCTAAGTTGTTGTATTTGCATTAACTATAGATTTACGTGCCATGCCGGCTAAGTCGTCCTTTTGGCGCGGTCTTTTTCGTTGGACGATTTGATCATCGCTTTCACCTGTTCCCAGCGCGCGTCATCCCATTTGCGCAAGCCGGAAAAATTGCCGCCCGTCGCTTGATAGGCGGCGCCGTCGATGGCGATGGTTTGGCCGTTCACATACTCCGCGCCTGGGCCCATCAAGAAAGCGGCGAGATTACATAATTCATGCATCTCACCCACGCGTCCCATCGGGTTGGAGGACATGTCCTCATACGCGCCTTGCTGATCGCCCGGGTTTAGCCGCGCGCTCATGCCCTCGGTCGGGAAGGGGCCCGGGGCGATAGCGTTGAGGCGGATGTTATAGGAGCCCCATTCGACCGCCAGAGACTGCGTCATGGTGTTGATCGCGGACTTCGACATGGCGGACGGAACGGTGTAGGGCCCGCCATTCCAAATCCAAGTGGTGAGGATCGAAACGACGCTTCCCGGCTTGCCCTCTTGGATCCAGCGCTTGCCAATATCGTGCGTCATGTAGAACGTGCCATGGAAAACGATGTTGGCGATGGCGTCGAAGCCGCGCGAGGACAGGTCTTCCGTACGCGAGATGAAATTTCCTGCGGCGTTGTTGATGAGGCCGGTGAGCGCGCCGCCATCCGCCCAAATGGCGTCATTCATCTCTTCAATAGCTTGCGGCGCCCGGATGTCGCAGGCGAAGGATTTAACCTCGCCGCCATATGTGTCCGACAGCTCTTTTGCGGTCTCTTCCAATATCCCGCCACGCCGTCCGCATATGTAAACCGTCGCGCCGAGCTTTGAAAATGCGCCGGCCATTTCCTTGCCTAGTCCGGTGCCGCCGCCGGTCACCAAAATGCGCTCTCCAGCGAGAAGATCGTCTTTAAACATAAGCTTATCGGCGTTCACGGCGGGCTCTCCCTATCATCAAGAATGGCTGACGCCATAAGCTAGTTTACAGACCCGCCACACCCATCGGCGCCGTAGGGGGAGCCAATTAAAAGGATTTCGTGTATAGTGTGTAAGTGGTAGGTTGGGTGTAAGTGTTTCGGCAATGGCCGATAGAGGAGATAGGCGTGTCGTCGGATAAACTTGATCAACGCATCCAGCTGGTCGCTTCGAAAGAGTTTAACCGGGTCGTCGACGCCTGGCGGCGCGAGCAGCAAGATTTGCCGTCGCGATCCGAGGCGATCCGGCGTCTTGTGCATATCGGCCTGCAATATGATGAGGAGCACCCCATGCGTATGATTACGGCGATCATTCGTCCGCACAAATATGACGCGGTTCGCGAGGCGCTGACTGAGATGGGCGTGTCCGGGATCACGGCGACGCAGGTGACGGGGTTCGGGCGTCAACGCGGACAGACGGAAGTTTACCGCGGCGCGGAGTATCAAACTCAGGAAGTTCCGAAGATCCGCGTCGACGTTGCGGTGCCTTCGTCTCAATGCGAAGCGGCGGTTGAAGCGATCGAACGCGCCGGCGGAACTGGCAAAATCGGCGACGGCAAGATTTTCGTGACTGGCCTTGCAGACGTCGTCCGTATCCGCACGGGCGAGCGTGACCAAACAGCGCTCAGCTAGTCTTTAGCGCCGAAACGGCAGGGTGATTACGCGCCAGCCGAACCAGATTGGCAGCACGATCGCGGCCCCGGTGAGCGCAGGACGCCAGCCCATTTTGACCAGCCACGCGCCGGCCGCCCAGGCTTGCGACCAGACACTTCCGGCGGTTTCGGACGCATTGAACTCCGGCGCAAGCGGGTTGAATTGCGCCAGTTGTAAGACTGCCCCAACGACGACGCACCAGATCAGCAAATTGATGGCGGACCCAAGCCTTAACGCCAATAGCCTAACGAGAAAGGGACGTGGGCGCTCTTTTTGTTTGTCCCAACCAATGAGCCTTTTCCACATCGGGGATTTGGCCGGCGTCTCATTGACCGCCGCGTCCATGGCGGCGGCGGGCGGATCATCGCCCCAAACCAGCTTGAGTCGAGGGAGTTTCAGCTGCGGGATCATGGCGCAAAAAGAAACGCGCGCTGCGCCGTGTGTCAAAGCTTTATCCTAGCGTTTTGCGGCTCGCTTTCAGCTTCGCACAACTCGACCAAACAAGACGAGGGCGCTCGTCAAAAAAGTTGACGCTTGCGTCACCCTCGATACGCTCTTTACTTGGGGGACACGGGACGGCGCGAGTGGGAGGTCGATATGGCGTATGACGGCGCGGAGGGGATGCACAGCCGATTGGCCAGATGGCTGGCGCGCTCCGTCATCAAAAAGAATGTCGGCAAGATGGAGGATTATGGGCTTCCAAAACCGGATCATGAACCTTTAGAGGCGCATCCGTCGGTGTCCGGAGAATTTTTGACGCGCATGGGCTACGGCGACATTCACGTGAAGGGCGCTTTGGAACGTCTCGACGGCGAAGAGGTCGTGTTCGCCGACGGTTCGCGCGAGCCGATCGACGCCATCGTCTGGGCGACGGGCGATAAGGTCTCGTTCCCCTTCTTCGACGACCCCGAATTGCGGCCGAAAGACAATCGCTTCCCATTGTTCAAACGCATGATGAAGCAGGGCTATGACAATCTGTTTTTCATGGCCTTGGCGCAGCCCCTGCCGACGCTTGTGAATTTCGCTGAACAACAATCGAAACTCGTCGCCGCCTACCTCGCTGGCCGATACGCTCTGCCGCCTAAGGAGATGGTCGACAGGAAAATAGCGTCGGATGAAAAGCTTTATCTCAGCCGTTTCTATGATAGCCCCAGACATACCATGCAGGTGGATTTCACCATTTATGTCGATGATCTCTTAGAAG
>JBCCMB010000066.1:0-14115 GCA_039026555.1 Pseudomonadota bacterium | reverse complement strand
CTGAAACGCGTCGCCATTCGTATGGTGTCGGAAACGCCCAAGCGGATGACGCTGCGTGCGACGGGCCCTGGCCCGGTGACGGCAGGACAGATCGAAACGTCAGGCGATATCGAAATCCTGAACACCGACCATGTCATCTGTAATCTGGATGACGGCGCCGAGCTGCGTATGGAGCTGACGGTGGCGACCGGCAAAGGCTATGTGCCGGCCGATAAGAACCGTCCCGACGACGCGCCGCTTGGCTTCATCCCGGTAGATAGTATTTTCTCGCCGGTGGAGCGCGTCGGCTTTAAAGTGGAAGACACTCGCGAAGGCCAAGTCTTGGATTATGACAAGCTGGGTCTGACGGTGGAGACCGACGGTTCTGTGACGCCGGAAGACGCCGTCGCGTACGCTGCGCGCATTCTGCAGGATCAATTGCAGCTCTTCATCACGTTCGATGAGCCGGTTGTCGAAGACGCAGGCGCCGACGAGCCGGACCTTGGCTTCAACCCCGTTCTCCTCAAAAAGGTGGACGAGTTGGAATTGTCGGTGCGTTCAGCCAACTGCCTGCGCAACGACAACATTGTTTACATTGGCGATTTGATCCAAAAATCCGAGGCGGAAATGCTGCGGACGCCGAATTTCGGCCGTAAATCGCTCAACGAAATCAAAGAAGTCCTCGCCTCTATGGGCCTGCATCTCGGCATGGAAGTGCCAAGCTGGCCGCCTGAGAATATCGAGGACCTCGCGAAGAAGTTCGAAGACCAAATCTAAAAGAGGAGCGGGCCTCGCCCGCCTGAAGCCCCATGCGCCACGGCCACGGATACCGCAAGCTGAACCGGACGTCGGAACATCGCAAAGCGATGTTCGCGAATATGTCGGCCTCCTTGATCCGCCATGAGCAGATTTCGACGACTTTGCCGAAAGCGAAAGAGCTGCGGCGCGTTGTGGATAAGCTGGTCACGCTGGCGAAGAAGGGCGATCTGGCCGCTCGCCGTCGCGCCATCGCCGTCACGCGCGATGAGGAAATGGTGGCGAAATTGTTCGACACGCTGGCCGAGCGCTATAAAGACCGCAATGGTGGCTATACGCGCGTTTTGAAGGCCGGCTTCCGTTATGGCGACAATGCGCCGATGGCGGTGATTGAATTGGTCGATCGCGATCCGGACGCCAAAGGCAAGGAAGACCGCGAACGCGTCGCCGCTGAAGCCGAGCTGGAAGGCGAATTGGTCGACGCCTAGGCTGCTTCCAAACGACAAGTTTTAGAAAGCCCGCCGAACTGGCGGGCTTTTTTGCATTCTGGGTCAACGCTCCGCGGCGCGTGTCAGCCGATCATTGATCGCTTCTCCAAGCCCCTCTGATGGGATGCGGGCGACCGCGATCTGATTATAGCGCGCATCCAGGTCGCGGAGCATGGCGAACAAATTGGCGGCGGCTTCTACGAGGTCTCCGGCGGGCGAGAGATTATAGGGCGTCTCGATAGTCGTTGAGCCAAAGGCGAGGAAAGCTTCTCCGGCCCTCGGCGTTTCCGCATTGATGCGTAGCGCGGCGTCCGGTGCGTAGTGCTTCAGCAGCATTCCGGGTGAGGTCGGTGTATCTCCAGCGGACGACACAGGTGTCTTGAGTGATCCGACAATCGCTTCCATGTCTCCGCGCGGGAGGGCGCCGGGACGCAGCAAAACGGGCCCGTCTCCTTGCGCGTCGACGACCGTGGATTCCAGCCCCGCCTCGCAGGGGCCGCCGTCTAGGATGAGATCGATCTTGTCGCCCAAGCCTGAGGCCACATGGGCGGCGGTGGTCGGGCTGAGTTGTCCGGAGGGATTGGCCGATGGGGCCACGATCGGGCCGCCAAATTCAGTGAGCAGGGTTTGCGCGGTCGGGTGCGATGGGACGCGTATCGCAATCGTGTCTAACCCGGCGCACGCCAAATCGCTGATCTGAGCATCCACGCGTCGCGCTAAAACTAAGGTGAGCGGACCGGGCCAAAACGCGTCGGCGAGCTTGCGCGCAAGCGGTGTGGGCGCGGCGATTTCCCATGCCGCCGCGGCGGAGAAGACATGCGAAATGAGCGGGTTGAAGCTAGGTCGTCCTTTCGCCGCATACAGGCGCGCCACCGCTTTATCGTCCGCCGCATTCGCGGCTAGGCCGTACACCGTTTCGGTCGGCAGGCCGACAAGACCGCCGCCTTTTAGGATCTTAGCCGCCTCTTGAATGGCGCTTGGATCGGCTGCGCGTATCAGATTGGGTTTCGACAACGGGGTCAGGCGCTTTTCTTGCGCCGACGATTGCGGGCGGCGCGGCGTTCTTCGTGCCGACGCAGCGTTTCGGTTAGGAATTGGCCTGTATAGCTGTGCTCTAGCTTAGCGACGTCTTCGGGCGTTCCGGTCGCCACGATCTCGCCGCCGCCATCGCCGCCGCCGGGGCCGATATCGATGATCCAATCGGCGGTTTTGATCACATCCAGATTGTGTTCGATGACGATGACGGAATTGCCATTGTCCGCCAATTCCTGGAGCACCTCCAACAGCTTGCGGACATCGTCGAAATGCAAGCCAGTCGTGGGTTCGTCGAGAATGTACATGGTGCGGCCGGTGGCGCGTTTGGAGAGCTCTTTCGCCAGTTTGACGCGCTGCGCCTCGCCGCCGGACAAGGTGTTGGCTTGCTGGCCGACTTTGACATAGCCTAATCCGACGCGGTCCAGCGTTTCCATTTTGGAGCGAATGCCTGGCACGGCTGCGAAGAAGGTTTTGGCCTCGGCGACCGTCATTTCCAGCACGTCGGAGATTGATTTGCCCTTATAGAGCACTTCCAAGGTTTCGCGGTTGTAGCGTTTGCCTTGGCAGACATCGCAGGTGACGTAGACGTCGGGCAAAAAGTGCATTTCGATTTTGATGACGCCGTCGCCCTGGCAGGCCTCGCATCGGCCGCCTTTGACGTTGAAGGAGAAGCGCCCTGGCTTATAGCCGCGCGCTTGGGCTTCCGGCAGGCCGGCGAACCAATCGCGGATGGGGCCGAAGGCGCCGGTATAGGTGGCTGGGTTGGAACGCGGCGTGCGGCCGATCGGCGATTGATCGATGTCGATAATCTTATCGAGATGCTCCAGGCCTTCGATCCGATCATGCGGCGCGGGGGGCGCTGAAGCGCCGTTTAGGCGTCGAGCGAGCGCTTTATAGAGCGTTTCGATGACAAGCGTGGACTTGCCGCCGCCGGATACGCCGGTCACACAAGTGAAATTGGCCAGCGGGAATTCAACATCGACGTGTTTGAGATTATTGCCGTGCGCGCCGAACAGCTTCACGGATTTGGTGCGCTTGCCCCAACGCCGCCGTTCCGGGATTGCGATTTCTTCTTCGCCATTGAGGTATTTGCCGGTGAGACTTTTCGGGTTGGCCTGAACTTGGGCGGGCTTTCCAGCCGCGACCACTTCGCCGCCATGCACGCCGGCGCGCGGGCCCATATCGATGACATAGTCGGCGGTGAGGATGGCGTCTTCATCGTGTTCGACCACGATCACCGAATTGCCTAAATCGCGCAGGCGTTTCACCGTCTCCAACAAACGCTCATTATCGCGCTGGTGCAGGCCAATAGAGGGCTCGTCCAGCACGTAGAGGACGCCGGTGAGACCCGAGCCGATCTGACTGGCCAACCGAATGCGTTGGCTTTCGCCGCCGGACAGCGTGCCGGACGACCGAGACAGAGTGAGATAGTCTAGTCCCACATCGTTCAGGAACCGCAGCCGGTCCCGGATCTCTTTTAAAATGCGCTCGGCGATCTGCTTTTGCTGATCGGTCAGCGTGTCGACGATGGACTCGAACCAGTCAACGGCGGCGCGAATGGAGAGCTGCGACGCAAAGCCGATATGCTCGCCGGCGATTTTGACGCTTAGCGCTTCGGGACGGAGGCGATAACCATCGCAATGCGGGCAGGGCGCGGCGGATTGGTATTTGCCGATTTCCTCGCGCACCCAAGCGCTGTCCGTTTCGCGCCAACGGCGTTCAAGATTGGGTATGACGCCTTCAAAGGTTTTGGTGACTTCATAGCGCCGCGCGCCGTCATCATAGACGAAATCAACTTCGTCCTTGCCGGTGCCGTAGAGGATTTTGTCCTGAATGGCGGGCTTCAAACTGCGCCAGGGCGCTTTCGGCTTGAATTTGTATTTGCGTGCGAGCGCGTGGAGCGTTTGGGTCTGATAGGGCGAGGCGGATTTCGCCCAAGGCGCTATAGCGCCGTCCTCCAGAGGGATGTCGCGGTCGGGAATGACCAGATCTGGATCGATCTTCAGCTGTTCGCCCAAACCGTCGCAGTGCGGGCAGGCGCCGAAGGGGTTGTTGAAGGAAAACAGGCGCGGCTCGATTTCCGGGATCGTGAAGCCGGAGACCGGGCAGGCGAATTTGGCGGAATAGGTGATGCGTTTGGGCGCGTCGCTGTCTTTTGCGTCGGCGTATTCAGCGATCGCGATGCCGTCGGCGAGATCAAGCGCAGTTTCAAAACTTTCCGCCAGGCGTTGTTCCATACCCTGACGAACCACGATGCGGTCCACGACGACATCGATGTCGTGCTTGAATTTTTTGTCGAGCGTGGGCGGGTCTTCCAGCTCGTAAAACTGGCCGTCGACTTTGACGCGCTGGAAGCCGCGTTTCAGCAGATCGGCGAATTCCTTGCGGTACTCGCCCTTGCGGCCCCGAATGATCGGGGCGAGCAGATAAAGGCGCGCGCCCTCTTCGAGCTGCAGCGTCCGATCGACCATTTGGCTGACGGTTTGGCTTTCAATCGGAAGGCCCGTCGCCGGCGAATAGGGCACGCCGACGCGCGCCCACAAAAGGCGCATATAGTCATAAATCTCGGTGACGGTCGCCACGGTTGATCGCGGGTTTCGGCTCGTCGTTTTTTGCTCGATGGAGATGGCCGGCGAGAGGCCCTCAATGCTCTCCACATCCGGTTTTTGCATAAGCTCCAGGAATTGGCGCGCATAGGCCGACAAGCTCTCGACATAGCGGCGCTGGCCTTCCGCATAAATGGTGTCGAAGGCCAAAGAGGATTTGCCCGAGCCGGATAATCCGGTCATCACCACCAACGCATTGCGCGGAATATCGACGTTGACGTCTTTAAGGTTGTGCTCTTTGGCGCCGCGCACGCGGATGGTTTTGAGCTCGGTCGACATGGGCGGCGTCCAATTCCTTAAGAGACAGGCAATCGCCTTACATAGGCCGCTTATAGGCGTAGGGAAACGCCCGCGGCGCCGAACGGGGCGACTCGCTGAGGCGCGTAGAACATATAAAGAACATTTGCAGCGGCGATCAAGCCGCGCCGACGATTTTTAGGATTGAACCACCAGAAGGCCTGCGATGATCAATCCTGCGCCCAGCATTTGTTTCAGCGTGAAGGTTTCACCCAGCCAGATCGCGGATAAAAGCGGAACCAAAACGAAGGTCAGCGCCATGAAGGAGTAGGCGTAGGACAGTGGCGCCGACTTCAGCACATAGATCCAGAGCAGGGTCGCGCCGCCGTAGATCGCGAGCGCCAATAGGAAGACCGGCTCGAGCGCGACAGCGTAGAAGGGCGCACCCGGATTATCGACCAGGCGATTGCTGGTCAGCTTGAAGAGCAGCTGACCCGCCGCGATGAGTGCGGGCGTCAGGATCAGCAATCCAAGCAGAAGGGGCGATGCTGCGGTCATTCCGCGGCGATCGCTTGTGGCGTTATGTCGGCCTCAAGATCCTCGCGATAATAGATATCGCGCTGGATATCCACGCAGGTGTGTTCGGCGGGCACCGGGTGCATCGCGCGCAAGAAGGCGTGCGTGTAGGGGAAGAAATTGAAGTGGGGGTTGAACGTGTAGCGGTACTCCCGCTCGCGCGGCACCACGATGATTAAACGCTTGGCGGCGATCCGGCGCAGCTCGCGAATGGCTGCGTGATAGTCCAAGACATGTTCGATCACATGCGTACAGACCACCGTATCGAATTCATTGTCCTTAAAGGGCAAGTCTTCGATTTTCGCAGCGACATACTCAAGGCCCGGCAATGCATCCGCATCATCAATGGCGAAATCAACGCCGGTGAGGCGCGTCAGCTCCGGCCGGCTTTGGCGGATCGTATCGAGCAAGAACCCAGTGCCGCAGCCGACATCGCATACGCTTGATCCGACAACGTCCCGCGAGATCGCGTTGATGCAGGCTTTGGAATTGTCGCTGCCGCCATGTACTCGCGGATGCGTTTTATAGAGCGCTTCATATTCCTCGTCGGTCAAAAAGGCGGCGCGTTCGCGAAATTTGGCGAGATCGGCGATGTGCCGACCCCAAATCAAGCTTGCGAACGCTTTGAACGCTCTGCTGTCGCGGATGAAGGCCGGCAACACGTCTTCTAAGACGAAGCGGATTTTATTGGTGGTTTCGCGTTTCATCCGGCGGCGGTCTCCCGAGCGTCGGGCAAGCCGGGCGCTGCGGCTGGATCGCGGCGATCATGAAGCTGCGTGGCGTCGCCGCGAAATTGTTCGCCCCTCGCTGGCGTGATCGACAGATAGTGAAAACGCTTTTGCTCTGCTCGACCGCGCGCGACGCTGTCTAGAACGACGCCGGCGATAAACACCATCATTGCGCTTAGCAGCAATGTCATCGCGGCGACCCATTTGGGCATCTGCTCCACTAAGCCTGTCGCAAAGTATTCGCGCAGGACCGGAATGGCGAAGAACGCCGACGCGCTCATTAGAGCCAAGGCCAAATAGCTGAAGAATACGAAGGGACGCGTCTCCTTCATCAGCATCGCGATCATACGCAGAATTCGGAAGCCGTCCCGGAAGGTGGACAGCTTGCTGGCGGAGCCGTCCGCGCGTCGGCCATACTCAAAAGGAATCTCAGCCACTGGCAAACGCAGGGTTGAGGCGTGGACCGACATTTCGGTTTCGATCTCAAAGCCCGGCGATTGCGCTGGGAAGCTTTTGGCGAAGCGCCGGGTGAACACGCGATAGCCTGAGAAGATATCCGTGAAGTCGTTTCCGAAAACGGCTTTGTAGATTTTATTAAAGAGTTTGTTGCCGAGCGCATGACCTTTGCGGCCCGCGTCTTTCGTGACGTCGCGGCGGACGCCGACCACCATGTCAAGCCGATCGGCTAGCAGCGCTTTGACCATTTGCGGCGCGGCGGCGGCGTCGTATGTGCCGTCGCCATCGGCCATAATGTAGATATCCGCCTCAATGTCGGTGAACATTTGGCGGACGACATTGCCCTTACCCTGACGACGCGACGAGGCGACGATCGCGCCGGCGCGTGCGGCTTCCGCGGCGGTGTCGTCTGTGGAGTTGTTGTCATAGACATATATGCGTGCGCTCGGCAGCGCGATGCGAAAATCCGTCACGACCGAAGCGATGGACCGCCCTTCGTTGAAGCAGGGCAACAGCACGGCGAGGCTTATGTCCGGAAAACGGGGGTCCAACACGCGGGGGGCTCCTCAATTGCACTGTCGTTTTTCTTATCTTAAGCCGGTTAAGTTTACGTTTCGGCCGCTTAGGAGCGATTGCGGGCGAAGAGCGAATTGACGGACATAACTGACAATCGAGTGCTGACGGGGCGCACATTGGCGCTCATAGTGCTGTCGCTCATCTGTGTTCAAGTTTTGATAGCTTGGTCTTTAGGGCGGCTGGGTTTAATCGGTCCCGACAGCGATGACGGCATGCGATTGCTGCAGATTCGCGATTTTTTGGCCGGGCAAAACTGGTTCGACGTGTCTCAGAATCGAATGGGCCTTGATGGCGTGCCGATGCATTGGTCGCGCTTGGTCGATGCGCCCATCATCGCATTGACCTGGATATTCGGTCTCTTCGTCTCGTCGGAAACTGCTCTGATTTTGGCGTATAGTTTATGGCCGCCAATCACGCTAGTGTTGGTGTTTTTCGGTCTTCTAACGGCGGCGGAAAGGTTCGGCGGGCGCGCCGCCAGACCTTTCGCGGTTCTGCTGCTCGTCCTAATTCTCGCGATACATTATCGCTTTGCGCCGGGCGCAATCGATCATCACAATGTCCAACTCGGATTGCTCGCCCTTTCTCTAGGCGCGGCGCTAGATCCTGCGATGCGGGCGAGATCTTACGCGGCGTCTGGCGCCGCTCTAGCCGCCTCGGTCGCAACGGGTGCGGAGGTTTATCTCTTCGTCTGCATATTTTGCGCCTTCTTCGCCGCCAATTGGGCGTTGACGGGGTCTAAGGCCCGTCGCGGAACAATCGCGTTTGGCGTCAGTTTTTCCGGCGTGCTGGCTGCGAGCTTTTTCGCCACTGTCGCTCCGACGTCTTACAGCGTGAATTATTGCGACGCGCTCTCGCGGATTACGGTCTTGGCGGGCGGCGCCGGCGGCTTAGGGCTTGCGGCGATCGCCGCCGGCGCGTCGGGCGTTCGCCTCCCGCTCCGTTTAGCGATGATCACCATCTTAGGCGCCATCTGTCTTTGCTTGCTGAAAATAGAAGCGCCTCAATGCCTTTCAAATCCGCTGAGCGATCTGCCTGAAATTGTCCAGACGCTTTGGTTGGCGGATGTGAAGGAAGCGCGTCCGCTAATATCGAGTGACGCCGAAAGTCTGGCTGGTGCATTCTATCGTATTGGCGTTGCTGTCCTTGCGCTTTGCGTCGTCGGCGCCGCCTTGTGGCGCGGGCCGCGGACGCCGGAAAACTGGCGGTCAAGCGGATTGATGCTTGCTTTGTTGCTGACCTCGGTTGCGCTCACGTTCCTGCAGATAAGGTTTTTCATCTTCGCTCATCTCTTCGCGTTCGCGCCGCTCGCGGCCTGGGTCGGCGCTTTGTTCGTCGGTTCCAGGCAAAAGCAGCGGGGCGGTGTTGGCTACATCGCGGCGCTGGCCGCCTCCATTCCGTTCATGTGGTCGATCCCGTCGGCGGCCTTGACCTCGACCCAATCCGTCGAAATGGACAAGGCGTCTTGCCACGATCCGAAAGTGGCGGCGACGCTAAACTCTTTGGCGACCGGGCGTGTTTTGGCGTCGCCGGATGATACGCCATTCCTGCTTAGAGAGACCGATCACAGCGCGCTCGACGGCAATTATCATCGTAATGCAAAAGGTATCGAGGCTGCGCTGACGATTTTTACGGCCAGTCCGGAGACGGCGCTTGCGTCGCTCCACGCCGCCCGCGTTGATTATGTCTTTGTCTGTATGGCGACGGCGTCAACGAAAGTGCCGTCTTATTCTCCCGACGGATTGTTGGCGGAACTCATCGCGCATCGGCCGCCGGCGTATCTGATCCCCGTTTATGCAGACGACATCCAAGCCAAGGTCTATCGAGTCCAAAGCGCTGATGAGGACGTTGTTTTAGATGCGGCGCCGCAGCTCAGGGGACGCCTGAACGACGCGCCCAGCACGCGCTAAGGTGATGCTGAGACGCCACGCCGGCGGCTGACATTCAATTGACAAGAACAAATAAAGAACATATCTGTGTCTGCGGTAGGAATCTGTGGAGCGGCTGTCGCTTCGCTGTTCTTGGGGACGTCGGCGGGCTAGTGTTCGCCGCTAACCTTAACGCGACGCATGAAGGAATAGGCGATGGCCGGTTCGGTGAACAAAGTAATTCTTGTCGGCAATCTGGGCCGAGACCCGGAAGTGCGCCAATTGCCGAGCGGCGGCCAGGTCTGCAATCTGTCGGTCGCAACGTCGGAAAATTGGCGCGACAAGGGCTCTGGCGAGCGGCGTGAGAAGACCGAATGGCACCGCGTGGTGATTTTCTCCGAAGGTCTTGTGCGGGTGTGCGAGCAATATCTTCGCAAAGGCTCGAAGGTTTACCTTGAGGGCCAGTTGGAGACTCGCAAATGGACAGATCAATCAGGTCAGGAAAAATACTCCACCGAAGTGGTGCTGCGTGGGTTTAACTCCACTTTACAAATGCTCGACGGCCGTGACGGCGGCGGAATGAGCGCTGGCGCAGGCGGCGGGCGCGTGTCGGACGATCGCGGTTATGGCGGTGGACAAGGCGGCGGAGCGCGTCAGATGGACGGGCCACGTGAGGATTTCTCACAAGATCTAGACGACGAGATCCCGTTCTAGGCGTGAGGCCTTGTCTCTGATCTAAAGATGCGGTGAGGCCGTCCATGGTGTGGCAGACGGCGATGAACCTGGCGCGGATAACTCCGCCGCGCCAGGATAATCGTTGAGACGCCTATTCGGCCGCTTCGACTTTGTCCTGCGTCTTCAACTCAAAGTCCGACGCGTCATGGCGTTCATGCAGTTGAGAAGACGACTCGCCCCAGGGGCGGTTGACCATCCGACCACGTTGTACTGCGGGGCGTTCGAACACCTGGTCCGTCCAGCGGATGACGTTTTTGTATTCGTGAACGCTGAGGAATTCGCCGCCCTCATACATCAAGCCTTTCGCGAGTGAGCCATACCAGGGGCAAATGGCGATATCGGCGATCGTATACTCATCGCCGATAATGTATTCGCGATCAGCCAGATTCCGATCGAGCACGTCGAGCTGACGCTTCACCTCCATCGCGAACCGATCGATCGGATAGGCCAGTTTGACGGGCGCATAGGCGTAGAAATGACCAAAGCCGCCGCCGAGATAAGGGGCTGCGCCCATCTGCCAAAACACCCAATTCATTGTTTCGGTGCGTTTTGCCGGATCTTCGGGCAGGAACGCGCCGAATTTCTCTGCGAGGTAGAAAAGGATGGATGCGCTTTCAAACACACGGATCACAGGGTCGGACGAATGGTCCGCCATGACAGGAATTTTGGAGTTCGGATTTAGGTCGACATAGCCGCTGGAGAATTGCTCCCCTTCGCGGATATTAATGAGCCAGGCGTCGTATTCTGCGCCGGTATGACCCAGCGCCAGCAATTCCTCCAGCATGATCGTCGCTTTCGCCCCATTGGGCGTGGCCAAGGAATAAAGCTGCAATGGATGCTTTCCAACCGGCAAGTCCTTCTCGTGCGTGGGACCGGCGATGGGACGATTAATGTTTGCGAAGCGGCCGCTGCTCTCCTTGTCCCATGTCCAAACTTTTGGCGGCACGTAATCGTCCGTTGTCTCATTTGCGTCGGTCATCGCGCGTCCTTTCTGTGCGTCCGTGTCTCCGCCATTTTGTCGGGGGCTCGGGCGGAAAATGCAAGCATGTTCATGCCAATTTGCGTCGCTTCGGACCTAGTGCGGCCGACATGCAGATTGCTATTTGTGTCGACACTGTAAAACCGGCTAAAATACTGACACGAATCCTTTTTTTGGGCGGCCGGCGGCCGCCTTTCATACATTGGCGATATAGACTTGAGCGACGATATCGATCTTCCCCCCGACACGCCTGATGGTTCAGAGCCGCCTTTGGGCCCTGAAGACGGCGTTTCGCCGATCTCCATCTCGGACGAATTGAAGAAATCCTATCTCGATTATGCGATGAGCGTGATTGTCAGCCGCGCGCTGCCGGATGTTCGCGACGGTCTGAAACCGGTGCATCGGCGTATTCTTTACGCCATGCATGAAAGCGGATTTACGCACGACAAGCAGTATCGCAAATCCGCCCGCGTCGTTGGCGAGGTGATCGGTAAGTACCACCCGCATGGCGATAGCGCCGTTTATGACGCCTTGGTGCGTATGGCGCAGGACTTTTCCATGAGCGCGCCCCTGATCGACGGTCAGGGGAATTTCGGTTCGATGGACGGCGATCCGGCGGCGGCGATGCGCTATACTGAGGTGAAGCTGCAAAAATTAGCGGCCTACCTCCTAAGTGACATCGAAAAAGACACCGTCGATTTCCAAGAGAATTATGACGGGTCCGAGCGCGAACCCATCGTCGTGCCGGCCCAATATCCTAATTTGTTGGTGAATGGCGCAGGCGGCATCGCTGTTGGGATGGCGACCAATATCCCGCCGCACAATCTGGGAGAGGTGATTGAAGCGGCCGTCGCGTTCATCGACGATCCTGCGATCGACGATGCGACGCTGCTGGACATTGTGCCTGGACCGGATTTCCCCACAGGCGGCCAGATTATCGGCCGATCAGGCGCACGATCAGGGCTTATGACCGGTCGCGGCTCGGTCATTATGCGCGCCAAAACCCATATTGAGGAAACCAAACAGGGTCGCGAGGCGATAATCGCCACCGAAATCCCCTATCAGGTCAATAAATCCTCTCTAATCGAAAAAATCGCCGAATTGGTGCGCGAAAAGAGGATTGAGGGCATCGCCGACATCCGCGACGAGAGCGATCGCGACGGCGTCCGCGTCGTAATTGAAGTAAAGCGCGACAGCTCCGCCGACGTCGTACGCAATCAATTGTTCCGTTATACGCAATTACAGACCTCGTTCGGCGTCAACATGCTTGCGCTCAATGGCGGCCGGCCTGAATTGCTGGGTTTGCGCGGCGTGCTGCAGGCGTTTGTCGCCTTCCGAGAGGAAGTGGTGGCGCGACGCACCAAGCATGATCTCAACAAGGCGCGGAATCGGGCGCACCTCTTGGTCGGTTTGGCGTTGGCGGTGGCGAATATCGACGAGGTGATCCGTATCATTCGGCATGCGCCAGACCCAGCGACAGCACGCGAAGAATTGATGGCCAATCCCTGGCCGGCTCAAGACATGCTGCCTTTGATCGAATTGATCGCGGACCGGCGGACTTTGGTGGCGGGCGATGGCGAGATCCGCCTCTCGGACGAACAAGCGCGCGCCATCCTAGACTTGCGTCTGCAACGCTTAACGGCGTTGGGCCGGGATGAAATCGGCGACGAGGCCCGTGGTCTGGCGGACACGATCGCAGATTTACTGGACATTTTGTCGTCGCGACCTCGGATTATGGACATCATCAAGGCGGAGTTGGACGCGGTGAGAACGCAATTCGCCGTCCCACGCCGCACTGAATTTATCGAAGCCGATCTCGATTTGGACGATGAAGCCTTTATTGAGCGCGAAGACATGGTCGTGATGTTCACGCACGGAGGCTACGCCAAGCGGACCGCGCTCGACAGCTATCGGACCCAACATCGCGGCGGCAAAGGCCGCTCCGGCATGGGCACGAAGGATGAAGACTTCGTCACGCGTCTGTTCGTGGCGAACACGCACACGGAAGTGTTGTTCTTCTCCTCCACCGGCATGGTCTACAAGCAAAAGGTTTGGCGCATTCCGTCCGGCACGCCGCAATCGCGCGGCAAGGCGTTGGTCAATTTGTTGCCGCTGGAGAAGGGCGAGACGATCACCTCCGTCATGCCCTTGCCGGAGGATGAGGAGGAGCGCGCCAAGCTCAACATCCTTTTCGCCACCCGTGTAGGCGGCGTGCGTCGCAATATGCTGTCGGATTTCACTCAGGTGAACCGAAACGGCAAAATCGCCATGAAGCTAGATGAAGACGCGCCAAATGACGGCATCGTCGATGTTCGCATCTGCGCGCCGACGGACGATGTGTTGCTGACGACGGCGAGCGCGCAATGCATTCGCTTCCAGGTGGAGGATGTCCGCGTGTTTTCCGGTCGCACCTCAACCGGCGTGCGCGGCATACGATTGGCGGAGGGGGATGAAGTGATCTCCATGTCCGTGCTACGCCACATGGATGTGACCTCGCCGGAAGCCCGCGCTTATCTGAAGCACGCGTCCGCCATGCGCCGCGCCGCCGGCGAAGAAGAGGGCGATGTCGAGCCCGTCGCCGACATCGCCGAGGATGACACCGAAGAAGAAGCGGCCCTATCGCCCGAGCGGATCGCCGAGCTTGGCGCGGCTGAGCAATTTATTCTCACGATCACGGAAGACGGGATGGGTAAGCGCGCTTCGGCCTATGATTACCGTGTCACGGGGCGCGGCGGCAAAGGCCTAATCGCGCATCGATTGCAAAATGGCGGCAAGCTCGCCGCGTCCTTCCCGGTGGACGAGACCGACGAAATCATGTTGGTGACCGATGCGGGACAGCTCATACGGTGCCCCGTCGGCCAGATCCGGATCGCTGGACGTGCGACGCAAGGCGTGATGGTTTTGCGGACGGCGAACAACGAACGTGTTGTTTCTGTTGAACGTTTGGCCGAACAAACAGAAGAGGGCGTCGGCGACGACGTCGCCGGTGACACTCCGATAACCGGCTCTAGCGGGTCGGATCAGGGCGATGGAGCGGCCGACATGGACGACGCGCCGCCGACGGAAGACTAAAGCTCGGCGCGCCGCGCGCCGCGGCGG
>JBCCMB010000065.1:0-14436 GCA_039026555.1 Pseudomonadota bacterium | reverse complement strand
CGGATCGCCGCTTGTCATTGCTGACAAAACCTTCATGGAAGTGTCAAAGAAGACCCGTAAACAGCCAGGACGGCGCAAACGCGGCTAAGAGGGCTCCATGTACGAACAGATCGCGGCGTCGAGATTGGCGCTCGGCGCGCTATTGCTGGTTCTGATAGGGGCTTTCGCCGCTTTTTATATAGGTCGAATGCGGGTGCTCGGCGTCGCTGGACGCGAGGTGCGCAGCCTGCATTCGCTGCCAAATTACTATGGGTATTATCTATCGCTGTGGGCGGTTTTGCCGGCGCTTGCTGTATTGGCGCTATACGCCGCGTTCGGCGGCGGCTTAGCCGATGGTATGACCCGCGGGGACATGCCCGGAGAGATCGCCGCGCTGCCCTCGTTTGAGGCCGCCTCCTTCATGGATACGGCCAAAGCCATGGCGAATGGCGAACCGTCTGGATTGTCGGACGGCGACCCGATGGCGGGGCCCGTAGCGGCGTTGGCGTCCGCCGTCGCTTATAATCAGGGGCTCGTGAAATTCGTGGCGTCTGGTGTGGCGGTGTTGATGGCGATCGTCGGCTTTGCGTTCGGCATGAGGCAATTGAAGCCCGCCCTGCAGGCGCGCAATGGCGTTGAGACAGTTATCAGCGGCGTGTTGGTCTTGTCCGCCGGCGTCGCGATCGCCACGACAGCGGGCATCGTTTTGTCGCTGGTGTTCGAAACGCTGCGCTTCTTTGGCGAAGTGTCGCCGCTCGAATTTTTGTTCGGCCTGAAGTGGAGCGCGCAAACGCAAATCCGACCCGATCAGGTTGGTGGATCAGGGTCTTTCGGCGCCGTGCCGCTGTTTTTCGGCACGATGATGATCAGCGTCATCGCCATGCTGGTCGCCGTGCCGGTCGGTTTGTTTTCGGCGATCTTCCTGTCGGAATACGCCGACACGCGGACGCGCCGCATTGTAAAGCCCGTTCTAGAGGTTTTGGCGGGCGTTCCCACCGTTGTTTATGGCTTTTTTGCTCTCCTAACAGTGGCGCCCTTCATTCGCGAGGTCGGCGACGCTCTGAATGGATTCCTCATGGCGATCATGCCCTGGGTGGAGGGGCCGATCATAGAATCCCAGCCTCGCAGCGCGCTGGCCGCAGGCTTGGTGATGGGCGTCATGATCATCCCATTTGTGTCCTCCCTATCCGACGATGTGATCAACGCGGTGCCGCAATCCTTGCGCGACGGCGCCTACGCTATGGGCGCGACGCGGTCCGAAACCGTGAAGGGCGTGATTTTGCCGGCGGCCCTGCCAGGCATTGTCGCCGCCGTCTTGCTCGCGGTGTCGCGTGCGATTGGCGAGACGATGATCGTGGTGATGGCGGCGGGACAGCGCGCGCAAATCACCCCCAATCCGTTTTCCGACGTGACGACGATAACGGTGCAGATCGTCGATCTGCTCACGGGCGACACCGAGTTTGACAGCCCAAAAACCCTATCCGCATTTGCGCTGGGCTTCATGCTGTTCCTCGTCACCCTGGTGTTCAACCTTATCGCCCTTCGGGTGGTTCAGAAGTATCGCGAGAAATATGACTGACGCCGCGAACGCCAATACGCCCTCCGCAGCGGACGCGCGTCTACGCAAGCGCTACGGCGCCGAAACACGCTTTCGCGCTTATGGGATCGCTGCGATTGCAGTCGCCGTGTTGGCGCTTTGCACCTTGGTGTGGAGCATCGTCAGCCAGGCGACGTCCGCTTTCACGCGCCATAAGCTTGTCACGGAGTTCGCGATCGAGGCTGAAGCCGTAGATAAATCCGGCGCGCGCGATCCTGAACGCTTAATGCGCAATATGGGCGGGTTTCAGCGTGTGATCCGCACGCGTTTGGGCGAGGAATTCCCCGAAGCGCTGGCGGATCGCGAGATGCGCGCGCAGCTGAACGCGATGGTGACCCGGTTGGCCGCTCGACCGCTCGCCGAGCGCACCGCGGACAATCCGGATTTGGTGGGCGGTACGGCGAAAGCGTCGATCGCAATCTCCGACGATGTGGATTTGTATCTGAAGGGCCTTGTCACGCGCGAGCGTGTCATTCGAGGCGGCGCGGATGCGACGCCCGTCGGTGCGGCGGGATCCGTTTCGATTTCAGCGCCCGGCGCGTTCGCCGCCTTACTGGCCGACATCAAGGGTCAATTGCGCGAGGACGCGGTCCGGCGGTCGCAACTAGGCGAGGAAGCTCAGATCGCGCTGGATCGGACGCGGGTTCGCAGTGATTTGTCTGCGTCCGCCCTAGAGGAATTGCGATCCGCCGACGCGGACCGAATTGGCGATGCTGCGGCGGCGCGGTTGGCGGATCAACCGGAAGATTTAGTGGTGCTGGCCCGGATTGCCGGCGCGGCGTCGGCAAGCGGCGAGGCGGATGTGCTTCGCCAGGCTTTGGATGATTGGTACGCCTCTGATGCAACAGAGCGCAGCAAGGAAGTGCGCGGACTGATCAGGCGCGCTGATCGTTTCGCACGGCAGGCTGAAGTGGCCGAAGCGGAAGGCGCGCCGCAGGCGGAAACACGCCGTGTGCAGGCGACCGTGACTTACCGCGCTGCGGATCGGGCGCTGGCGGTCGGCGCGGTTGCGCAAAGTCAGCGCGCAGCGCTTGCGGACGCAGATCTTCCAGAATTGCTCGCCGAAGCGTCTCGCGTTCTGGATCAAGCTGTGGGCGCGGAGGCTTCGGTCGCGAACGCCACGCCGGACACGCTGCGCGAGGCTGTCGCCGCTCAAAACGCCGTTGAGCGCATCGCCACGGATGCGGCGATCGCCGATGCGCAAGCGCAGATCGACGCGCTGGAAGCGCGCGCGGCGGAGCTCGTCGCGCAAGGCCTGCCGGAACGTGCGGCGGCATTGGAGGAAGCGATCGCCTCCGCCAATTCGCGGTTGAAGCGCAAACAACGCGAATCGGGTAATTTCGCAGAGACCGCCGCGCGTATCGCCGATATGGACGCCGACGCGTTAGCCGCCGAGGCGAGCGCTCAACTCGGATTTAACTTTGGCGGCGCGCCGGGTTTAGCCTTTGCGCTGGGTGCGGCAGAAGCGGGCGGCGAGTTGGGATATGAAGGCGTGCGGGCCTTGATGCTGCGCGTCGATCAAAGCGATTACGACAAATTGCAACGTGACCTTGAACGGTTGGAGCGCAAGGTTTCCACGGAAACCGACGCAGCCTCGGCGCTGAATGCGCGCGCAGCCGATGCGGGCGCGGAAGAGACGCTCACTTCGTTGCAGTCCAGCTATCTGATTGAACTCAATGGCGGCGTGGTTCGCGCGCAGACCATTTCTGCGGACCGTATTGTGGGCGAGACGCTGATCCCGCTCACCTCGGAGGCGCCCGCGGCCGCAAGAGATTGGCGTGCGCGCATTCTTCGCGTGCCGGCGATGGACCGCAATGTGTCCGACGCGCAGATCGCCTGGGCCAATGCATTGAAAGATCGTGGGCTGGTCAAGCGCGTGGCGAATATCGATCTGCTCACGCACGCAGATTCGACCTACCCCGAATTGGCGGGGGTCGCCGCCGCCATGGCGGGCACGTTCTGGACGATGCTGGTGACCATGCTTCTTGCGGTGCCCGTGGGCGTTATGGCGGCGATTTACTTGGAAGAGTTCGCGCCTAAAAACTGGGTCACCAATATGGTGGAAGTGAACATCAACAATCTCGCCGCGGTTCCGTCCATCGTGTTCGGTTTGCTGGGCGCCGCGGTGTTCTTGAACTTCTTCAACATGCCGCGATCCGCGCCGATTGTCGGCGGGATTGTTCTCTCTTTGATGACTTTGCCGACCGTCATTATCGCCTCGCGGGCGGCGTTAAAGGCGGTGCCGCCGTCGATCCGCACCGGGGCGTTAGGCGTCGGCGCGTCGAAAACGCAAACTGTCTTCCAGCATGTTTTGCCGCTGGCAGCGCCGGGCATTCTCACCGGCGCGATTATCGGCATGGCCCAAGCGCTGGGCGAGACGGCGCCGCTCTTGTTGATCGGCATGGTGGCGTTTGTGGCCGAACCGCCGGCGGATATGTTCGACAGCGCGACGGTGTTGCCGGTCTTGATCTTCAAATGGTCGACGGGCGCTGAACGGGCCTGGCAGCCCATGACATCGGCGGCCATTGTCATATTGCTCGTATTTATGGTCTTGATGAACGCGTTGGCGGTCTATCTCCGCCGACGGTTCGAGCGGAGGTGGTAGCCCCATGGACAAGCGAATTTTGCGTCAAAGCGACGAATTTGCGCACGGCGCCACGTCTGAAAGCGCGACGGACAATGCGGTTTTAACCTCCGCGCCGGAAAAAACCGGCGGCGACATCGGCGGCGAAACAAAGGTTCGCGCGCGCGACGTGGCGGTGTTTTACGGCGAGAAACAGGCCTTGTTCGACGTATCCTTGGACATTCCGGAAAAGGCGGTCACGGCGTTTATCGGGCCGTCCGGTTGCGGCAAATCCACCTTTCTTCGCTGCATCAATCGGATGAATGACACGATTGACGGCTGTCGGGTGGAAGGCGAAATCCAGCTCGAGGGCCAAAATATCAACGCCAAGTCGATTGATCCGGTCTTATTGCGCGCGCGGGTCGGCATGGTGTTCCAAAAGCCGAACCCGTTTCCGAAATCGATCTTCGACAATGTCGCCTATGGTCCGCGCATACACGGTTTGGCGGGGTCCAAGGACGAGCTGAATGAGATCGTCCAAGTCAGTCTGGAAAAGGCGGGCTTGTGGGAAGAAGTGAAAGACCGTTTGGATCAGCCCGGCACGGGTCTTTCTGGCGGCCAACAGCAGCGTTTGGTGATTGCGCGGGCGATTGCGGTGAGCCCCGAAGTGATCCTGATGGATGAGCCTTGCTCCGCGCTGGATCCGATCGCGACTGCGAAGATTGAAGAATTGATAGATGAGTTGCGGACCAATTACTGTATAATAATGGTGACCCACTCGATGGCGCAGGCAGCCCGCGTATCGCAGCGCACCGCGTTTTTCCATATGGGCAAATTGGTGGAATCGGGCGCGACCGAGGACATGTTTACGAACCCCCGTGACTCGCGAACCCAAGATTACATCACTGGACGTTTTGGCTAATTGGAAGGCTTTAATGACAGAAATTGCGGGAATGACTGAGCACACGGTTCGCGCCTTTTCCGTTGAGCTCGAGGAGCTGTCCGGCGAACTTTCCAGCATGGGCGGGAAGGTGGAGGACATGCTGTCCGACGCCATTAGCGCCGCGGTCTCCGCCGACCCTCGTTTGGCGGAAGACGTGGTGCTGCGCGATCCTGAAATCGACGCCTATCAGATCGATATTGAACGGCGCATTTTGCGGCTTTTAGCTCTGCGCCAGCCGCTTGCGCGGGATTTGCGTCATACGGTGGCGGCTTTGAAAATCGCCGGCGATTTGGAACGGATCGGCGACCTTTCGAAGAATATCGCAAAGCGTGCGCTGGCGATGGAGAATGTCGATGCGGGGCGCCTTAAGGGCGTCTCGCGCATGGGGCGCTTAGTGGCGGCGCAGTTGAAGCGCGTCCTGGACGCCTATTCCGCGGCGGACACGGATGGCGCCGCACAGGTCTGGTTTCGCGACGAAGAAGTGGACGAACACTACAACTCGCTCTTCCGCGAATTGCTGACCTATATGATGGAAGACCACCGCACGATTGGCGGATGCACGCATCTTCTATTTATCGCAAAGAATCTTGAACGCATTGGCGACCACTGCACGAACATTGCAGAGGTGATCCACTTCCTCGTTACAGGCGAGGCGATGACGTCAGAAAGGCCGAAAGTCGATGACCTTGAACGTAGTTGAACATCTCCGCGCGCAGAACGGTGCGACGCGGTCCGGCGCGACCAAGCCCTTCGCCATTGTGGTGGAAGACGAGCAGGCTTTGGTGGAGCTGCTGCAGTACAATCTGGAAAGCCAAGGTTATGAGGTGGCTTTGGCCAATGATGGCGAAGAAGCGCTTCTCCTGGTCGACGAGCGTCAGCCGGACGTGATGATCCTGGACTGGATGCTGCCCAATCTGGCGGGTATCGAGGTGTGCCGCCGCATTCGGTCTCGGCCGGCGACCCGGAATTTGCCGATCATTATGCTCACCGCCAAGTCTGAAGAAGCCGATCGCATTCGCGGGCTCGACACGGGCGCGGATGATTACGTCACCAAGCCGTTTTCCATGTCGGAGCTAATGGCCCGCGTGCGCGCCGTGATGCGCCGCATTCGCCCAGGCCTTGCGGAAGATCGTGTCGCCGTCGGCGATATCGAGGTGGATCGCACCGCGCATCGGGTGAGCCGTTGCGGCGATGAAATCCATTTGGGGCCAACGGAATTCCGTCTCCTGGATTATTTGATCCAACATCCGGGCCGCGTCTTCTCGCGCGAGCAATTGTTGGACGCCGTTTGGGGCTCTGACGTTTACGTCGAAGCGCGCACGGTGGACGTTCATATTGGCCGTCTGCGCAAAGCGCTGAAACGCGACGGCGTGCGTGATCCGATCCGTACGGTCCGTTCGGCAGGCTACGCGTTCAATCCCAACGAGTAGAGGCGATCACAGCGCCTTAGTTTAGTCGTCGCGAAGAATTTCCACCGCTACGCCTTCGCGACGCTTGTCCGCGCCGCCTTCAAAGCCGTCCGCACGGGCAATGATGACGTGCAGGCCGGAATTTTCACCTTCGCGCTCGCGCACCGCATACCCCATGGATTTCAGCGTATCGGCGGCCGCTTGACCGTTCGCCTCGGCGATCTCGACATTCACCGTGTCGCCGCGGGCGATGATGTTGGGCAAGTCGATCGCGTCTTGCGCCGACATCTCCCAATCCAGCACGCCGACCAAACTTTTGGCCACATAAGCGATGATGGAATTGCCGCCGGGCGAGCCGGTCACCATGTACAATTCGCCTGTCTCGTCGAACACCAAAGTTGGCGACATGGAAGAGCGAGGACGTTTGCCAGGCGCAGGGGCGTTCGCGACCGGTTTGCCGTTGATCTCTGGTATCTTCGAAAAATCCGTCAGCTCATTGTTGAGCAGGAAGCCGCCCGCCCAACGAGACGATCCGAACGGCGCTTCGACAGTCGCGGTCATTGAGACCGCGTTACCGTCGAAATCGACGATAGACAGGTGCGTGGTGCCGGCGCCGGGCTCGGTGGCGTCGCGGCCCCACATATCAACAATCGGTTCATCCCGCAGAACTGCGCCTGGATCGCCGGGCGCTGACGGGGCGTCTGGCGCGAAGCGTTGCTGCGCGCGCGCGTCCATATATATCGGATCAACAAGATCTTGGATTGGAACGCTGACGAAATCGGCGTCCGCCACATAGTGATCGCGATCCGCATAGGCCAAGCGCTGCGCGTCCACAAAGGCGGCCAAAAAGGCGTCTTCGTTTTCCCGATCCAAGCCATCTGTCAGGCGCTCATAAAGGCCCATGATTAAAGGTTGGGCGACGCTGCCGGAGGAGGGGGGAGGCGCCGAGCAGATCTTGTAGGTTTCATAATCGCCACATACCGCATTGCGGACGATGGGCGTGTAATCTGCAATGTCGGACTGGGTAAGGCCGCCGCCATTGGGCGCTTCTTGCGCGGCGATCGCTATAAGCCCCGGCAGCACGCCTTGATAAAAGGCGTCCGGACCTTCGGAGGCCAAGGATGACAAAGTCGCCGCATAATCTGGATTGTCGCGAATGTCGCCCACCGCTAACGGCTCGCCATTGGGATAAAAATAGGCCGCCGTCGCGGGATTATCATCCAGCCGGCTCACCCCGCGCAGCCGCGGATTGGATAGCATGGTCGCCAAGCGTGGCGTGACGACAAAGCCATCCTCCGCAAGCGTGATGGCGGCGCCGAAGAGATCAGACCAATTCGATTGGCCGTGCGCGTCGTGCGCGGCTTTGTACATTGCGACCGCGCCTGGTACGCCGACGGATTTTCCGCTTTGCCACGCGTCAACAAAGCCCATGGGCGCGCCGTCGACGAGGAACATGTCGGGGGAAGCTGAAGCCGGCGCGGTCTCTCGGCCGTCATAGACCAGGATTTCATCCGTCTCGCGTTCATAGACCAGCATAAACGCGCCGCCGCCAAGGCCCGAGCTTTGCGGCTCCACCAGGCCTAAAATCGCGTGCGCCGCGATGGCGGCGTCGACCGCGTGGCCGCCCGCGCGCAGAACCTCAAGGGCCGCATCCACCGCGCGTTGGTCCGCGGCTGCAACCATGGCGCGACCCTCTAATCGCCAATCAGCCTTTGCCGGCGGTTCGGATGTGATTGGCGCGATCGCCGCGCATCCGCTCGCGGCGATGCTGGTGATAGAAATCAAGACGGATTTGAGATGCATGACTATCTGCTCCTTGCCAGGTCGGCTCGCCCCAGCATACAGACGAAGAGCTGCGCTAGAAGACGCAGAGCCCTGTTTTGCGTAGAAAAAGGACAGCGCTATGACGGCAACCGGATGCGGTGCGCGCAATTTGATCACGGATGTGGCGGGGCTGCGCGTCGGCTGTGCGCACAATGCGGCGGCGATGACCGGCGTCACGGTCATCATTCCAGAGACGGCCGCCGTGTGCGCCGCCGCTATTGCCGGCGGCGGTCCTGGAACGCGCGAGACCGACGCGCTTGCGGCTGACACGCTTGTAGACGCCGTGGATGCGCTCGTATTGTCTGGCGGCTCGGTTTACGGCTTGGCGGCTGCAGACGGCGTCGCCGCGCGCCTGGGCGACCAGGGTCGCGGATTTGGTCTGGTAGAGCTGCCCGGCGTGCCGAAATCGCCAATTGTGCCGGCCGCTATTCTTTATGATCTGGCGAATGGCGGCGATAAGGCCTGGGGCGATGCGCCGCCCTATCGTGAATTGGGGGCGGCCGCCCTAGATGCGGCGGACGAACGCTTTGAATTGGGCGTTTCGGGTGCTGGCTATGGCGCCCGTGCGGGAGCGGAAGCCGGGGGGCTTGGGTCCGCGAGCACCGTATCGAGTGATGGGTGGAGTGTCGGTGCGCTCGCCGCTGTGAACTGCTTCGGATCGACCCGCATGCCGCAATGCGAGGCTTTTTGGGCCTGGCCTTACGAGCAGAACGGCGAGTTTGGCGGCGCCCGCCCGCCCGCCGGTTTTTCGCTCGATCTTGAAGATTGGGGCGGGGCGAAAGCCAATCCCAATCCGCGCGCGAACACAACAATCGCCTGCGTGGCCACAGACGTCGCCCTCACACCCGGCCAGGCCTCGCGCGTCGCGCAGATGGCGCTCTCCGGATTTTCCCGTGCGATCCGGCCCGTATTCGCGCCGTTTGACGGCGATGTCGTCTTTGCGCTTTCGACGGGCAAGATCGCGCTTGCCGAACCTGCGCCGATGACCCTGGCGCGCATCGGCGAGTTGGCGGCGGCGTGTCTAGCGCGGGCCATCGCTCGCGGGGTTTATGAAGCGGCGATGCGCGCTGCATAAATCCTCACGTTTCGCCCTTGCGCACGACGCGGCGCGAGGCTAGAACCGCCGCTCTCGCAGACACGGCCCGCCGCTGCCTGTGAACGCGGTCCGATAGCTCAGCTGGATAGAGCACTTGACTACGAATCAAGGGGTCGGGAGTTCGAATCTTCCTCGGACCGCCATTTTTGCTCTCCAATTTTCGTAGATTTTGCGGAGTGTGCGTTCGCAGCGCCGACCCCTTTTTGTCGATGAGATCAGGCAATTTCTGAAGAGTGCGCCCCCCTGCCTTTTTGTATACAAAATTTAAACTATATACAGATGCGGCCCGCCATTCGGATGGGTTCCAAAAGGATTTTGACGGAACGCAAGCGCGCTATCAGAACTGCTGGAAGTTGGATCTGGAGCGCAGGTGAGACAGGGTGTAAATGCGGCTGACGCTTAAAGTCTACTCGTCAAGTTTCCCGGTTTTGGAAGACGCAAACTAGAGAAGATGTGATGACGATGCAGTGTGATGTTCTAATTGTGGGTGCGGGACCGGTCGGATTGGTCTCTGCCAGTATGTTCGAGCGCCTCGGCGTCAACGCGATTGTCGTTGAACGCAGACCTGGCCTTCACACAGCGCCCCAAGCGCATGTGATCTCAACTCGCAGCCTAGAGATTTGCCGCGCGATCGGGCTCGATGATGGGATCATCCGCCAACGCGGCCCTAGTCCCATTGATCTCGCCAGCGTCAGATGGGTGGATCATTTGCTTGGCCGCGATCTTGGTGTGTTCTTATTCATGGAAAACCCAGAACGAATTATGCAAATGATGAGTCAGACGCCGACGCCGACATGTCAGCTGAGCCAGGATCAGTTTGAAGATGTGCTCGCCGACCATTTGGCGGATGGCGCCCCGGTCTTGTTCGAGCACAATTGGACCGGTTTCAGCGAGACGGCAGATGGGTATGTGTCACGGATCCAGAAAGCCGATGGAACGATGTTGGACATCGAGTCCCGTTTCATCGTCGCGGCGGACGGCGCCGGCAGCCCGGTGCGCGCCGCGATCGGGTTTGACATGGAAGGCCCGGACCAAATCCAGAGCTATGTCAACGTCCATTTCCACGCCAATATGCGTGAGGAGTTGAAGGGGCGGGAGGGCGCTCTCTACTGGATAATGGATCCCGAATGCGAGGGCTGTTTCATCGCCCACAATATCGAAGGCAATTGGATCTATATGAAAACGCTAGATCCTGATTCGCCGCGCGTGGACATTGACGAAGCGCATTATGAGCGTTTGCTGCGCATGGCGATCGGGGCCGATATCGATATTGACATCCAGAGCATGTCCGCCTGGACGATGACCGCTCAAGTCGCGACGGGATATCAGAAAGACGGCGTATTTCTGGTGGGCGATTCTGCGCACCGCTTTCCACCGACCGGGGGCTTGGGGATGAATACCGGCTTCCAGGACGCGTTCAACCTGACATGGAAGATCGCTATGGTGCTGAACGGCTTCGACCCAAAACTCTTGGACACGTATGAAACTGAGCGACGGCCTTCGGCGGCGGCGAATTGCAAGCAAAGCCACGAGAATTTCAACAAGATGACGACCGTCAATGACGCGTTGGATTATGATGGCGACGGCGTTTTGAGCATGTCGGATTTCGACCAAGTGCTGGCCGATCCCGAACGCAAGGCGCGCGTCCAGTCGGAAGTCATCTACCAGTCGGAGCATTTTAGCGGCGGCGGCTTAGATCTTGGCGTCTGCTATGAATCTTCCGCCATTCTCTCAGACGGCTTGCCGCCCGTGCCGGAAAATCCCATCAGTCAGTATATTCCCTCCACGGTTCCCGGCGTTCGTTTGCCGCATTGCTGGCTTCAAAAGGGCGATGCGCGCGTTTCGACCTTGGACCTCTTGAGTCTCGGCCGATTTATGGTTTTGACCTTTGTGGATGCCGGGGACGCGCTCGAGAGCCGTGTTCGCGCGCTCTCCGACCAAGGCTATCCGATCGATCTCGCCTCGATAACGGCGGAGGGCGATATCCGCCCGGCCGACGGCCAAGTCGGCGAGATTTTCTCTAATGATGAAGTGTTGATCGTGCGTCCCGACGGCCATATTGGCGCACGCTTGTCCGTCGCGGACGCAGCCGACAAGCTGGAGGCAACGCTCGCATTGATGGTGGGCGAACGGGTCGCCGCTTAATCGCGGCGACGCTACGCCTAAGCAGGACGCGTAAACTGTTTTGAGACCGACAAGACAAGCGTCTTCAATAAGTCGATGAAAACAATGGTGGGCGGTACTGGGATCGAACCAGTGACCCCTACGATGTCAAGGCATCGGGAAAAGGCAAAGCCTTTGAAAACAACGATTTTTAAAGACGGCTATCGTTGCGGATCGTCGGATATCAGCGCTTAACGTGGGATATCGGAGCCTCCCGACGTTGCCAGTCTTATGCATAAGCTTCGGCTATCTCTAAACTAGAATCTGCCCTGAAACTCGAGTTCTGTCTCTGAGAGCAGCTGCAACAAAGTAAGTGCTATGAAGTCGGTCTTGATAGGCGGAGCATCTTCCAACAATTGGAGAGCATAATTCTCCGCCAATCCGCTGAACCCCGGCTGATCCTCGCGGGCATAGTACGCAACTTCAATAAGCGTTGTTGCGGTCCCGTAGCGGCCCGCCATACGAGCGGGCACACCTCGATTCTCTATGCTGTTTCGTTCAAATTTTATGTGGGCGTCAGTACGTGTGAACTCAAATAATCGCTGTGCGCATGCCGATGCGCTATGCCAGTCGGGATCGCGTTGCTGAAATCCCGAGTAGCTAGGATTGGGGTGCGCTCTTGTACACTGTTTCAGGGCGTTGTTTGCGAGGCCGTACTGCTTTTCTTCCGCGTATTTGGTCAGCATATCGTCCAGTGACGATGGGACGCCGCGCCCATATTTGACCTCCGCATCAAAGGGGGGATAAGGAACCACATCGCGTAAAGCTAGGGTCGCGCCTAAATGCTCAAATAGTTGTTCAACCTCTACCATTCGTCCGCGAATGGCGAGCAGCACAAGTAGCTCCCAATGCGGACAAACTCGTCCACTCTCGCGACATGCTGGCGGTGGTTTTTCGGCGGTAGACGATGCGGCTCTGTCTATAAGCCGATCAACTTCCTCAGGCTTTCCCAAGCGCACCCAGATGTCCGCAACTCTGAGAATCGAAAATCTGGACCCCGGTTCTTCGATGCGCGCTAGCGCTTCAAGCGGCGATACTATGACGCCTAGCTGCTCGTCGTTGAGATATTTTAGGGAGTTGACGATTTCGCGTTGATGAAGCCGGTCCAACACCTCCGGCTTTTGGATCAAGTTCGCGAGGTCAGCCAAGATTTCAGAGTTCGCACCTTCGGCCGACCAGTTGGAAATACCATACAACTGCACGGATCCCGGCGGAGTTGCGTCGTCTAACAGTTTTTGGCGGATCAACGCCCACGCACTCGACATGTCTCGCATCGTCAGCGCGGCCAAAATCGGTTGCTCTTCTTCGGGTCTGTCAGACTTGCTGATAACGCGCTGTACGTCGTCGCTGCGTCCGAGGCCGCCATATGCCCCAGCAAGTGACAAATAGCTGCTGCTCTTGTTGAAGTCGGTAAACGTTCTGATCGGCTGATCCAGGTCTTGTTCCCAAGCCTTCAGTATTTCTAACACCAAGGGCGCAGATAAATTGGTCGCGTCATCATCCTGCCCAGTGCCATGGTATAGGAGCTGTCCGTACTCGGAAATTCGCATCTCGATACGCGATTGCGTAACCATCTGGAGACCAAGTGTCGCTTGGCTTTCGATGTTCTCGCCAGCCGCCAGCAATGGAGCCAATGCGATCTCCGGCGGCGCGCCTTCGCGGTCGAGCCGACGGACTTCCAAAGCTGCGCGTCTCATCTCTCGACCAGGCGCAATGGTTACTTCAAGCGACTTCTTCTTAACGGCGTCCGTTTCAGCAGGTCGAACATTCTTCCCATCCTTCCCCTCTATTAGTTCCAAGAGGTCCGGGCGTTCGACGTACCTTGGATTTTCCCGGAAGGGGAAGTTTGAGTCCCTCGATATCAATCTCAAATAGCAAATCGGCCTGTCGTCCGACTGCGCGCAAGCCGCGTAGTCGTGCGTGGTGATCTCATCGCTCGCGATCTCGTCAGCAAAAGCGGGCGTTGATGCTAGTAAAAGAGCAATAAAATAAGCGCGAAGTGTTCCAACCATTATTTGTTCCAACCCAACCAAACGCGTTTTGAGAAATTTACGCCGTTGAATTCAAACCGTCGAGATCTGCGCTGCGCAGCAAAAATTGAGAGTTCCATAGTGAATAACGATGATTGGATCACTCTCGAGACTGGATAACCCTTCGCAATTATTATAGGGCCGCCAGGGACGAAGCATCTAGAGCTCTGTAACGACGAGAGATATTGCGGTCAGAACAGGATCAAGCCTAAGAACTTGTAATTGCGAAGCTTAGCATGGCCAGTGCTGTGCCTGCTTCAAAGCTTGTTGTATCGCGCCGGTCGGTGGCAAAGCTGGAGAGGGTGCTAGCTTACTGGCCAGACATAGACATTTGGGCTGGGCGTTTTGCTGTCGAGATACTCAACACCTTGGGGCGACAAGCCAACAACTTTCGCCACAGCGGCCTTAATTGCTGTTTTTGGCTGAGGCTCCACAAACTCGCCTCCCCATTTGGCGCGATCAAGGTCGCTTTGGTAGCAAACCAGATCGGCACGTATTTTCCATTTGTGGAGCTGCGATCGTTTCCGTGTTCCTGAAATGACTTTGAAGTTCCCATTGCGATATTTGTCGAAAATAATTTTGACAAAGTCGACACAATCGTCCGCGGCCGAGTGCTCTAGCGATATGGTGTTGATTTGCGGCAATGCGCCTTCAAATTCTCTTTCAACTCTGCCGAAGCCAGCGGATTCAAAGGGAGAAACTAGTTTGGAAGCTGCGAATCTCATCGGAGTTTCGGGGGTCGGTGGCCTATGAGATAGCCAAGGTTGGAATCTCTGTTCGTCCAACCACGCCAACCACTGTACCAATTATAATAATTTTTATCAGCGGACAT
>JBCCMB010000064.1:0-14492 GCA_039026555.1 Pseudomonadota bacterium | reverse complement strand
CGTCCTCCTACAGCCCGACACCCGTCCCTGACCCATGCGTACTACGAGGGATCGCGGCGTTCCTAAGACCCAAATGGGGCGTGCATCAAACGCCGGCCAATCACAAATCAGAGGGGTTGTCGTGATCCTTCGCCGGGCTCGCCTCAAATCGCCGCCGCGCCCGCGTCGCCGCAAGGAAAAGTACAGCGCCGACGCCCGCGAGCAGAATGAAAGGAAAGGCCCACAAAAGCGCGCCGCCGCCGCTCGCCTTTGGACGAAACAGAACGAAATCGCCATAACGTTCGGCGAACCAATTACGCACTTCGCCATCGTCCGCACCCGCCGCAATCTGATTGCGCACCGCCCGGCGCATATCGCGCGCAATATCGGATGCGGATTGCGAAATGGGCTCGTTTTCGCAAGCGACACAGCGGATTTCCTGCATCAAAGCCTGCGCCCGCGCTTCTTCAGCGGGGTCTTCCAAGGGCGCGTCCCCCAAGACCAAAGCGAAGATCAGCGCAGCGATCACGCCAACACCTCTTTTTTGTCCTCAGGCTGTTCCGCCGTATCTTCCGACCTTCTGCGGAAGCGTTTGTCCGCCAACGCCAAAAGGCCGCCCAGCGCGATCAGGCCGCAGCCTAAAAATACCCAGTCGATGAGAGGATTAAACGACGCTCTCAGCGTCCAAGACCCGGGCGAGGAACGCACCGGTTCGCCTAGAGCGATGTAAAGATCACCGAGCGCGCTTTTTCGGATGGCGACTTCCGTCGTCGGCGTGCCCGCTGCAGGGTAAAACCGTTTTTCCGGTTCCAAAACCACGCGCCTTGATCCCTTTTCTGCAATGATTTCCGCGCGGTCGGCATAGTAATTGGGCCCCTCAGCGACGGCGACGCCGTTGAAGGTCAGCGCCCAATCGCCGAATTGCGTGATTTCGCCGGGCGCGAGCGCATAAGTGCGTTCGACCCGCCCTGACGTTTCGGCGACCGCGCCGATGACGAAGACGCCCAGGCCAATATGAGCCAGCGTCATCCCCCAAACCGCAGCTGGCAGCGCGATCGCTCGCGCCCACCCCCCGCCGCCGATCCGCTTGGCAAGATCGACAATCGCGCCGCCAATCAGCCAGACGCCTACGGCCACGCCGAGCACGACCCAAACCGTCTGGGCGATTAAGAAGAACGCCAAAACGCCGGTCAGCGCCGCGATCAAAGCGGCCCATCGCAAGCGCCGCAATACAAGCCCAGGTTCCGCCCGCGTCCAGGAAAACGCCTGCGCCAAGGGCGGCGCCAGGAACAAGAAGGCCATTATCGGCGCCAAGGTCAGATTAAAGTAGGGCGGTCCGACCGAGACTTTCTCCCCCGTCGCCGCCTCCACCATCAAGGGGTAGAGCGTTCCAACCAAAACGGTGGCAGCTGCGATCGACAAAAACAGATTGTTGAGAATAAGCGCGCCTTCGCGGCTCACCGGATCAAAAGGCGTCCCGGATTTAAGCGCCGGCGCCCGCCAGGCGTAAAGCGCAAGCGCTGCGCCGCCTGCAATTCCCAGCCCGATGAGCAACAACGCGCCCCGCTCTGGATCAAGCGCAAAGGCGTGGACCGAGGTTAAAACGCCCGAGCGCACCAAGAACGCGCCCAATAGCGAAAAGCAGAACGCCAGGACTGCAAGCAAGACGGTCCACGCCGACAAACCGCCGCGCTTTTCGGTGACGATGATGGAATGCATCAACGCGGCGCCGACCAGCCACGGCATGAAACTAGCGTTTTCGACCGGGTCCCAAAACCACCAACCACCCCAGCCCAGCTCGTAATAGGCCCAGATCGACCCAAGCGCGATCCCGACCGTCAAACCGCTCCACGCCGCCAGCGTCCAAGGCCGCGTCCGCCGCGCCCAATCGCGTCCGACCTCGCCGACGAGCAGACCTGCGGCGGCCATTGAGAACACAAACGAGAACCCGACATACCCGACATACAAAAATGGCGGATGCGCCGCCAAAGCTGGGTCTTGCAGCAGCGGGTTGAGCCCGGTCCCTTCCATTGGCGCGGGATCCAACCGCTTGAACGGGCTTGAGGCGAATAAGAGATAAGCCAAAGACAAAGCCGTCAGCAGGCCCTGCACGCCCAGCGCTTTCGACTTGATCTCTCCGGGATGCATGACCCAAGCGGCGATGGCGCCATAGGCCGCCATGATCAAACACCACAACAACATGGAGCCTTCGTGATTGCCCCAAGTCCCCGCGAATTTGTAGAGGTCCGGCTTCAAACTGTGAGAATTGGCGACGACCAGCGCTAACGAAAAATCCGAGCGCATGAACGCCAAAACTAAAATCACGAACGACACGCTTAAAAGACCGCAAATCGCGATCGAGGCGCGTCCGGCGATCTCGCCGCGCCCGACAAGTCCTGCAATTCCCGCCGTCAGCGCAAAGCCGAAGGCTAAAAATGCGGCCACGTGCGCAAGTTCAATGCTCAACTGGTCTCACCTGAGCCGTAAAGCGCCTCATTGACGGCGGCCTCGCCCCCGGCTTCTCGCAGCGCATCATAGACTTCGCGCGGCATATAGTTTTCATCATGCCGCGCCAGGACGCGCGAGGCTTCGAACACGCCGTTCGCGCCGAACGCGCCTTCGACCACAACGCCCTGGCCTTCTTCAAACAAATCCGGCAGCGGTTCACGTGTTAAGACAGGCACAATGTGGACGCCGTCTGTGATGTCGAATTTTGTGACGGCGTTTTCAGCTTGCGCAATGCTGTCGACGCCGACCAATCCGCCGATGCGCGCTTTGACGCCCGGCGCGGCGACGGATTTTTCAACAATCTCGCTGGGCCCGTAAAAATAAGTCACAGTATCGCGTAGCGCGGTCAACGTCAGCGCCGTCGCCCCAGCCAATAAAACACCGGCCACGGCGATGAGCCAAACCCGTTGCGACCGTGCGCGCATACCATCTGCTCCTAAACGCTGTTGGCTGACATATAGCGACGTTCGCGGCCGGCGCCATCTTCGCGATGCGGACTATTCGCCGCGCTCAGCCTCTATGGGGTCCGCCTCGGGCGCGGAGGACGCCTCCAACCCTGCGCGCATTTGCGCTAACCCCTCGCGGATCGGCGCGCCCTCCGGCAACGCGTCGCGCAGGGCGTCCCACCGTGCATTCGCTTGATCCCGGCGCCCCTCCTGCCAATCATTCAAGCCGGCCATAAAGCCTGATCGCACATCCCGCGGTTCGACACTATAAGCGGCGGCGTAAAGCCGCGCCGCCTCGGCGGAGACGTCGCCGCGCGCGCCGCGCACCAGCAAGTCCGCCAATCCGCTCAACGCCGGCGCATGGGCCGGATCGCGCCTAAGAGCTGACTGATAAGCGCGCATGGCGGCCGCGTCGCGTTCTGCGATCGACAAAAGATCGCCGATATATCTGTGTGGGACAGGGTCTTCTGGTTTAGCCCGCGCAAAGCTCTGCCAAAGCGCCAAGCGCTGCTCCAGCGTCATCTGCTCGGGATCGACCTCGCCCAAGGCTGCTAACCGCGCCTCCAAAGGTTGGTCGGGCGCATCGGCGTCGCCCACCATCGCGTAAGCTCCCAGGCCCGCAAGCGCAGCGGCGAACACCAGCGCCCGTCCCGCCCACGTCCGCGCGCAAACAAAGGCCAAGCCGAGCGCGGCGATCCCGCCGAGGACATAAACCCAGATCACGATGTGGCCGCCGGCAAATCTAGGCGCGCAGACAGGCCGCCCAGCCGGCTGTCTTCCAACGCGAATGCGCCGCCATAAAGCTCGGCGAGTTCTTTTACGATCGACAAACCAAGGCCCGTGCCCGGTTCGCTTTCATCCAGCCGCCGGCCTCGCTCCATCGCAGCCGCGCGGTCTTCTTCGCGCAGGCCCGGCCCGTCATCGTCGACGCAAATGCGCACGCCTGCACCCGTTTTTCGCGCCGTGACGCTGATTGTCGATCGGCCCCATTTGGCGGCGTTATCCATCAGATTACCAATGAGATCATCCAGATCCTGGCGTTCCCCTCGAAAGACGGCGCCGGGATCAATGTCGACCTCAATCTGCAGCGCTTTATCACGATGCAAGCGCTTTAACAGCCGCGCCAAATCGTCCACGGCCGGCGCAATCTCCGTGCGCGCGCCTAAGACCTCCGCGCGCGCCGCCGCCTGAGCGCGTTGCAGATAATGATTGACGTTCTGCGACATCGCTTCAGCCTGTCGGCGGATCAGCTTCGCGCGATCATCCTCGCCATCAGATTCATTGATGAGGATTGCGATCGGCGTTTTCAAAGCGTGGGCGAGATTACCGACATGCGTCCGCGCGCGCTCCACAACATCCTTGTTGTGATCAATGAGCGTGTTCATTTCCTGGGCGAGCGGCGTCAACTCTAAAGGATAGGGGCCGGTTAGCTGTGTTTTGCGCCCAGCGCGGATGTCCGACAAAGACCGGCGGATCTGGCGTACAGGCGCCAAACCAATGCGCACCTGCAGAAAGACCGCCAAAAACAAGCCGAGCGCCAGCACCGCCAATGCGAGAAACAAGCGGGTGCGCAGCCTCTCCGCGCTCGTATCGGCCGCTTGCAGATCAATCGCGGCGTAAACGCCTATGGGCGCCTCCCGATCCGGTAAGAGGATAGCCCGCAACGCAACGCGCACTGGCTCGCCGGTAGGCCCCGTCCCATCTCGAAAAATGATGGCGCCCAGACCGTTGACCGCTTCATCAATCATCGATTGATCAATTGGCGGTTCTTCATCCCACAAAGAGCGCGATGGCAGCGGCTCCGTGATGCGATTGTCCTCGTCGAGGCTCAAAAACGCCCAATACCAGCCGGAAAGAACGCGGGTGAAACGCGGATCATTGGGAAAGGCGGCGTCATTGGCCACGATCTCGCCGCTTTGATCGGAATCCACCGCCGCCGTCAGCGTTTGTATCGTCGCGGTCAAATCTTCATCGAGCAGGCGGATTGTCTCAGCGCGGTAAAGCGCCATCACATAGGCGCCCGCGACCGCCAATACCAAAATGCTCCAAACGGCCGCGCCTAAAAGCAATCGTCCGGCGATCGAGCCCCAGACTCGTCGCAGCAGAGACGACGACGCGCCCTCATCGCCCATATCAGCTAGGGGCGTCCTCAGCGGCCGGGTCGATCAATCGATAGCCGAGACCGCGCTCGGTCAAAATGCGGTCCGATCCGATTTTCTTCCGCAAGCGACCGACAAACACCTCAATCGTATTGCTGTCCCGATCGAAATCCTGATCATAAATATGCTCCACCAATTCCGTACGCGGCACCACGCGTCCTTGATGGTGCATCATATAGCTGAGCACGCGATACTCATGCGCCGTCAGCTTAATGGGCTCGCCGTCCACCGACGCGCGCGCCGCGCGCGTATCCACTCTCAGATCGCCGCATTGCAAAGCGGCGCTGGCGTGACCCGCCGCGCGGCGCAGCAACGCTCGAAGGCGCGCCAACAATTCTTCCGTGTAGAACGGCTTGGCGAGATAATCGTCAGCGCCGGCGTCAAAACCTGCAACCTTCTCGCTCCAGCGATCGCGCGCGGTCAGAATCAAGACCGGCATGTCTTTGCCGGCCGCGCGCCAGCGCTCCAAAACCCGGACGCCGTCGATTTTAGGCAAGCCGAGATCCAACACGACCGCGTCATAGGGCTCGGTATCGCCCAAAAAATGGCCTTCTTCGCCATCGGCCGCGTGATCCACCGCATAGCCGTTTTGCGACAAAGCCTCGGTCAATTGGCGGCCTAGATCCGGATCGTCTTCAACAATGAGAACTCTCATACATTATCTCCCGCGCGCGGAGCGGACACGGCCGGATTGGGCGTCCACATCAAGCACCAAACGACGCCCGTCCCGGTCGATCCAACTGATCTCATAAGAATACCCGCCATTACGGCCGGAATACATCACGGCGTCAGACATATCTCCGCCATAGCGCGACTTTAACTGTTGCTTTATCGCGCTCAGCGGCATTGTACGGCCCTTCGAGCGCGCGTCGCGCGCTTCGTTTTGAGGCGTTAAAGTCGCCCCAGGCCAATTCTGTGCAAGCGCCGCCGGCGATACGGCGAGGCCTGCAAGAAAAGCAAGTACAAGAATACGTTTCATATGCGCTGAGTTATCGCCAAGCCCGTGAACGCTATCTGAACGCTTGCTGCATTAACTGCAAGTCGTCATCGCGGCGGCTCAACATCCTTGGCCGACCAGGACTTAACGAAGTTCTGAAGCTCGTCGTCTGATTTGTCAGGAAGCGTGATCAGGAGGCGTGCGAATAGATCGCCGGGGGCGCCTTTGCGCTGGACCCCCTTTCCACGCAACCTCAAAACGTCGCCGGAATTGGAGCCAGCGGGAACGGATAGGGACACCGGCCCGGACGGCGTGGGCGCAGCAACTTTCCCGCCGAGCACCGCTTCAGCGAGCGAAATACGCAAATCCATCCGCAGATTGTCGCCGTCGCGGACAAACAAAGCGTGCCCGCCAACGGTCACCTCGACTAGCGCATCGCCAGGCGGGCCGCCATGCGCGCCTGGATCGCCCTGCGCTTTTAATCGCAGCGTTTGTCCCGAGGAAACGCCGGCGGGAATAACCAAATCCAGGCTTCGACCGTCCGCCATTGATACGCGCCTGCGCGCGCCATTAACCGCCTCAAGAAAGTCGACGTCTAAGCGATATCGAATATCTCCGCCGCGAGACGGACCGAAGCCCCGCCCGCCTCCGCCGCTGCGGCCGAACATGCCGTCAAATAAATCTTCGAACACATCGGGCCGCTTTTGGCGGCTTCGATCACCGAAGCCGCCGCCGAACCCGCCGCTCGGTCCGCCGAATCCGCCCTGAAAAACGGCTTTCTCATTGCCGTCGGCGTCGATCTCCCCGCGATCATATCGGCCGCGCTTTTCCGGATCGCTAAGGAGATTGAACGCCGCCGTCGCTTGCTTAAAGCGTTTCTCAGCCGCTTCATCGTCGGGATTGACGTCCGGATGCAGCGTTTTCGCCAGTTTTCGATACGCACGCTTGATGGCGTCGGCGTCGGCGCCTTTGGCGACGCCCAGGGCGGCGTAGGGGTCCCAGCTCAATCGTCAGGCTTTCATCGAGGTTTTTCTATCACATCGATGAGGTAGCCGCTGTCGACGCGGTTTAAAACCCCTGGTCCTAAAGAGCGATCATCGTTTGAGCGTAGGGACCGGAAAGCCCGTCGGCGCCGATTTGCGCCACGCGGATCTGCGCTGTTCCTCCGGTTGGGAAATCGATTTGCGTATCGGCGAACGCGTAGACGCTGGACGTGGTTGTCGCCGACCAGCTTCGCAACAGCGCGCCGGCGTCATCGCGGACTTCAACGCTATAGGATTCTGGAATCAAAATGGGGGGCTCGCCGGCGCCCCACGGATCGCCGCCCACCCGCGCACGGCGGATCCAATTCAGCGTCCAATCATCGCCGGCAAGCGTCGCGGACAAATGCGCGGGCCGCCAAGCGCGCGTATTTATGGGCGTTGACGTGAAATTTCCCGTCCAAACGTCCGTTGCAAGGGCGGACGACGGGGACGCGCGCCAGGCCAATGATAGGCCGGCTTCAACGACGCTGACGTCCACGCGTGTTTCCGCACCGGTCAAAAACAATATGCGCGAAGAGGCATTCGCGCCGACATCCGCAGCCAAGTCTGATCCTTGTTGTCCGCGCAGCAATTTAGATAGGCGATAGCGGCCGGTGCTGATCAGTTGCGCGTTCTGAAATTGGATAAGCTCCCAGCCCGCAAGCGTCTCCACAAGCGCCGCATTGGCGCCGTTTAGGACGGCGATGTCTTCGCGCGCAGCTAAATCGCCGCCGACAATATCGACGTCGAAGCTCGCATCGACCCATCGCCCGATGGGTCCGGCCGGCAAAGCCGTCGCTAAACGCCCGATCACGGCCGGCGCTTCCGCCTCACCGCGTAAGGTGAGGTTTGCAGCGTCGGGACCCGCCCAGATCCGCACCGGCGCCGTCCAAGGCTCGCCAAAGGCGAACGCCAAGGGTCGCGCGTCGTCCTCCTCACCCGGCAAGGGTGGAGAATCGACGAGAACCACATCGGGAACCGTATCCAATCGCGCCTCGATAGGCGCGCGGGCGAGAGACGTCGCCAAAACCGCGGATGCAACGCCGTTTGTTCCAACTGCGTCTGCGCGACGACGCACGCCGTCGGACACATCTTTTAGCCGACAAGCCTCGCCTTCGATCAGCGCCAAATCGCCCGGCTCAAAAGCCAACGCGGCGGGCGAGAGCGTGAACGACGCGCCCGTTGTCGCCGCCTGCTCCTCCTTCACCAATTCGCGCGCGCGGCGCACCGCGCTGTCACGGTCCATGGCTATGGGTAATGAGATATCCAGCGCCGGGCCGCCAGGCTCGCCGTCGGCGGACTCTAATCCGGGCTGAAAATCCGCTTCCGTATCGATGAAGCTCAACCGCAACGCGCTCGGCGCGGTCTCCAAACGGCTTCGGCGCCAATTGATCGCCCCGCCGGTTTGGGGCGATTCCAGGTCTTCGAGAGACAGGTCAATCGCGGTCGGCGACCGAAGCGCGAAGGTTAAAACGCCGTCGCGTTCCACTGCGTCGAAACCATAGGCGGATCTTAAAGGCTCCAGGACGTCCCGCGCCGAAACCGGACCGTCGAAACCATATCCCGTAACCACGCCGCCAAGGCCTGAGGCGTCCACCAACAGGCCGCCGGCCTGCGCGCAAATGTCGGCGACCACATCCGATAAGAGCGCCAAACCGGCGCGGCCGTTCAACCAATGTCCCAGACGCCAATTGCCGCCATCGCTCCACACATCTTCGCGAACCGGAAACGCCGGATAAGGTCGCGCATCCCAGGCCCACACCCCCGCCTGCTGCGGATCCGTCATCGCGCCGCTATAGACCGACGATGGCGGATTGGCGCCCTGGCTTAGATCCCAATAGCCGACGAAAGCTTCAATTGCGCGGCGTTGAATCAAATCGTCGCGTCCGCCATCGGAGTAATGCGGCAATGCACTTTCCGCACTCTTCGGATCATAAAAAACATTGGGTTGGTTCGCGCCTTTATCGACCGCCGGGCAACCGATCTCGACAAAGCGGACGGGCTTCATCTCAGGCGTCCAGGCCGTTGGGCTTGAATTGCGAACACCGCCGGGACGGTCATGATGCGCGGCCGCCCACCAGCTTTTGATATCCTTTTGGCGGAACACCCAATCTTCGCCATGCGCGCTGTCTATGATCGGCGTCCGGCCTTGCGCCGCGCGGTCTCCAACATTGGCGTAATACCAATCATACGCTTCGCCGCCTTCAATGTTCGCCGCGAGATAGCTCAGGTCGTGTTGATCGGAATATCCGGCGAGCGCATCAACATGTCCCGATCCCTCGCGCCAATCCGCCATAGGCGGGTACCAGTCCACACCGACGAAATCGATATTGGCGTCCGCCCAAAGCGGGTCGAGCGGAAAGTGCACATCGCCCGATCCATCCGCCGGGGCGTGCGAGCCATATTCCGTCCAGTCCGCCGCATAAGAGATCTCAACGCCGGCGCCCAAAAGCGTGCGCGCCTCAGCGGCGAGGGCTTGAAGCTCAGCCGTTGCGGGGTAAACGCCCGACGCCGATCGCAAGCGCGTCAGGCCCGGCATCTCCGATCCGATGAGAAATCCATTCAAACCCGCCGATGCGCCAAGCGCCGCATAATGCAGAATAAAGCGTCGAAAGCGCCAATCATTCGCGCCAGAGTAAGACACTACGCCAGCGCTCACGCTGAAATCGGATGCGGCCGCGTCGCCGAAAAAAGCGCTGATATCGCCGGAAATCGCAGCGGTCTTGTCAGTGGTGCCCGGCAGATCCGGCGCGATATCGGAAGTGATACGCCCCCGCCAAGGGTAAGCGGCTTGCTCAGCGCCGCCGTAAGGATCTGGCAAACCATTGCCCGGCGCCACATCCATAAAGACGAAGGGATAGAGCGTGACGCTGAAGCCGCGCGCCTTTAGCGCCGTGATCGCCTGCCGCACGCTTTCATCGTCGGGCGATCCGCCATAGGCGGGCCGACCCTCATCATCCGTGCTAACCAGATAGGCGGACCCCCGCGACTGACCGGCCACGCGCCATGTCAGCGGACGCGTTTCCTTCTCCGAAATCTCAACGCCGGGGCGGATCTGGCATTGGCTGGCGCGTAAGTCATCGCCGAACCAACCCACCACCAAATTGACGTGCGAAACATTCGGCAATTCGGCTTGCAGCTGATCGAGCGAGGTGAGGAAATCCGAACGCGCATTGCTGGTGTGGGCGTTTTCAGATGTCTCAACGCCGGCGGATACGACGCGTTTGACGACATCCGTGGCATACGCGAATTCACCCGCACCGGGGATAATGTTCACCGCGCCGACAAGATCTTCCAATCGCCCGCCGCCAGCGCCCGGCCGGCGCAACACCTCAAAGGACAATTGCGGCAGACGTGCGCCATACGCGTCTAAAGGCAAATCCTCAAACACCGCATAAGCCAAACCCCGGTAGGCGGGCGCTTGACCAGCGCCCTCAATCGCCTCGATCAGCGGATCGGGCGCCTGGGTTTCGTCGCCAGCGTAATAGCGCCAATTGATCGACGCCAAATCCAAAGGCTCGCCATTCGCCCAGATGCGCGACACGTCCGCGATCGGCCCGGCGCAGATACCAACGGCGAAGCTGAGAGAATAGCTGTACTCCGTAACCTTTGGCCCGCCCTTGCCGCCGCCGCTTTCATTTCGGGTTTCTTTAAATCGCGCCGCCCAGATCACCTGCCCGCCGACACGCATGCGTCCGTAGACCACCGGCGCCGCGGCGCCTTCACGGCTTTCGCTGACGTATAACTCCTTGACGCGCGGACCTTCGATACGCGGCGAAAACAAATAGGAAGTCAGCGCCGAGCCCGCGAAACCGCCGATCTGCCGACCGATTTCTGCGCCGGCGATCTGTCGGCCGAGAATAGAAACACCCTGAGGCAGCGCGCGCGCGCCAATCGAAGCGCCGACCTGAGAAAAAACAAGTTCAGCCATACATATTGCTCGCGTTCGAAGCGTTGGAGACGATGGGAAAAGAAAAAGCGCCCGCGATCCGTCTGCGCCACCAAGGGACGAGACGCGTCTCAGTTACGGCCCGCCCCCAATAGGCGTGGATGATCCGATCCGGTCCAGATACAATCGCCGCGTGCTTGGCGGGCGCGCCTAAAGTCATTCGAAATAAGAGTATGTCGCCCGTCGCTGCGTCGCCGGCTGGAATTTCGATCAAGTGCCGCCGCGCGGCTTCCAGTAAGGTTTCGCCGCCGATCGCTTCGGCCCAATCCGGCGTATAGGGCGGCGCAGTCTCGGGTTCTTCGCCCTCTAAGCAACGCCAAACGCCGCGGACCAAACCCAAACAATCGCAACCCGCGCCTTTGACGCTCGCTTGGTGACGATAAGGCGTGCCCAACCAAAGGCGAGCTTCGTCAACTACGGCTGCGCGCGCCGCGTCGACGCTCATCGCTGGCCTC
Organism: Pseudomonadota bacterium; assembly: GCA_039026555.1. GTDB lineage: Bacteria > Pseudomonadota > Alphaproteobacteria > Caulobacterales > Hyphomonadaceae > JBCCMB01. The sequence goes on along the minus strand of JBCCMB010000064.1, from coordinate 3,037 downwards.
CGTCATTTCGACCGTCCGACGCCGGTCCAGCGAGCACAGCGTCATTGCCCAAAAGGTGAGGAAAGCCGCGAAAATTCTCCTGATTGGCGAATTTCGAACGACAAATGGCGAAGGCTTTGTCGCAACCCGCCGTCACATCGAAGCCGTCGCCAATTTGGATCGCCGCCGCAGGCGCGCGCGAGATCTCTAACTCTACAGAGATTGAGCTAAAGGCATGCGCCGTTAGCCGGAAAACGCCGCTCAGATTCGCGCCGTTGGTCCATTTCAGCAATCCGCCCGAGAACCATCCATCCGAAAAGCCGCTTAACCCGTCGACCCGCAGTCGCGTCGCGCTGATAACATCCGCGACAACGCCTGCGCTCTTAAATGCGGCGGACGAAAGATCGACGCCGCAGCGCGCATCGCCCACTTCAGCATCGCAACTACGGCTATAGACACGTCCAATCCGCGTCTCCAAATCCGCTTTCAAACTCACGAGATCGGCGGCGAAACGGCCAGCGGAATGCGTAATTTCTCCCAAGCGGCCCGACCAAATCTGAACGTTTAGATCCGGCGACGTCCAATCGACGCGAAACACATCGACGCGAGCGGAATTCCAAACGCCGTTTTGCAAATCATCTTCGGTGAGGAAGTCCGCCGAGAGCGCGCCCGACCCGCTCGCGCTCCCAGGCGCTAAACCTGCGGAGCTGGAAAATTCGGCGCTCTCCACCCCCGAATTCGGCTCATAAGCGACGCCGTCAATCGACAAAGCCCGATCATGATCTGTCGCGCCAAACACCTGGCCGTCAGCTCGCGTGAGGCGCCAGCACAGGCATGTCGTCGCTACGCCCGTCGCTAAACGCGCGGACAGCGCCGGATCCACATGTCGCATGAGACAAACCCTTACGGTTGGATTTCAATAATGGGGATGGACAAGGTTCTGCCCGCCTGAAACGCGTCCAAACTGGTTTGCAGATTGTCCGTGTCAAAGCGCGCCGGCGTATCAAACTGAAAGCCCGCGCGCACGATAACGCCGCTCGCCGGCGGCGCATCGAAGGTTATCGCGCCATTGGTCGTATCGACGCTCCACCCAGACGAAACATCAGAGCCGTCCAGGCTTACCACCACGGATGCCGCGACGGGTTTCGCGATTGTGCGAATATACGCATTCGTCGCGCCATAGGATTTCGAAAGCTGAAAGACCGTCTGTGCGCCATCGCCCACGCCAAGGGTTTGATCGGACGCCGACACGCTCCCCGAGGGTTTGCAGCTCTTCCAATCCGTGGCGTCGCGAAACCGGAAGCCATGCAGCCGGCCTCGCCGCGCTTCGAAAAACTCTGTCAGCACGGCGACGTCATCCAAGGTCAAAGACGATCCGCCGACATCCCAACGCCGACGCGATTGCGCCCACGGCGTATTGCGAAACTCGCGGCCCGACGCCAATTGCGTGATCTCCGTTCGACGCTCCGGCCCGCCTTGCGATCCAAGCGCAAAGGCCAGAGGGAACAAGACTTCATGAAACGCGCTCATAGGAACCGGCTCCCGCGTTGGGCCGCCAGCGCTACCGCCGCCGCAATCTGATTGGTCGACCCCAAAACATCAGATGCGCCGCCGCCGTTCATGTTAAGCGTGATGTTAAATGGCGATGCGCCGCCGCTCGCGCCACCGCCCTCCGCCACTGGGAATGCAGCTTCGACTGCGATCCGTGCAAGCTCGCTCAAAATGGACTGGACCATTTGCTGAAAATCCAATTCTCCCGACCGCGCGGCGGATCTCAGCGCTTGTTCGATCACGCCCCCAACACGTTCAAAGGATGTCTCGATGTCCAAAGCCGCGCTCTGAGCCGGTCCAGCCGCGAATGCGGACAAGGCCGCGCCCGCCGCGTCCAAATCCGCCGTCAATCCGGTCAGATCCACCGAAACGGCGTTAGGATTTGTCTCCATCTCTTTCTCCATTAAGCATCGCCGCATCGGGGAATTGCAGCGCCAACCGCTCGAGCTGAACGCGGCTCAACGCAGGCGCGTCGCCGGTCCGAGCGAGCGCCCGCCATTCGACCAAGCTCAACCGCCAGAACGCTTCCGGCGGCACGCCCAACCGGCCGGCTGTTGCGATTAATTGCGGCCAAGGCGAGGTTCGGCTCACGCGCCGGCGCGCCGAAACGCTTCGGACACGGCGCGCGCGGCGTCGCCCAATTCGACAGATGCAACCGCAATGCGCGCCGCGGTCTCCGCCTCGCCGCCGCCACGCAGCAAGGCTGCAAGCACCAAAACCAGATCGCGCGCGGACGCCGACGCCAATCGCCCTTGCAAGGCGGATAAATCTTCGCAGCCAAGCGCCGTTTCCATTTCCGCTAAGGCGCCCAGCGTCAGACACAAGCGCCGCGGAACGCCGTCGACGTCGAGCGACACTTCGCCCCGCGCAGCGTTCACGCCCAATTCGGTGGTAATCCCGGTCATAGCGCGGCGAACACGATTTGACCGGCGGAGGCTAGCGAGATCGAAAAGCTCGCCTCACCGTCATGCTCGCCGGCATAGCTTAATTCGGTGATCAAAAACGCGCCGCTCAAAACGCCGAAATCAGGGATCAGCAATTCATAATTCGCCGCTTCCTGGTTGAAGAACGCCGCGCGCAATCGGGCGTCCGACGCCTGGTCTTTAAACACGCCTGATCCGGAGACAGATGCGGACTTCACGCCCGCGCCGGCGATCAGCTCGCGCCAGGCGTCCGGACTGTCGGCATTGGTGCCGTCGACATTGCCCGCCGACAGCGCAATGGTTTTTGTTCGGATACCGGCGATCGTGGTGAAGCTCTCAGGCGCGCCGCCATCGCCAATCTTGATCAGGACGTCGCGTCCCTTTTGTCCCGCCATGGGGGGATCTCCTTCATCTAGGCCTGGGGTTCCGTCACAGCGCGCAAACGCAACGTGCCGCGCAAAGTGCGCCCGTCGCGAAGGCGCACCACATCTGAAAACACGGGAAACAACAAAACGATCCGATAACCGGAGGGCGCGATCTCGGCGTCTTCAATCGCTTTGCGCAAAACGCCCATCGCATCTTTG
>JBCCMB010000063.1:0-14775 GCA_039026555.1 Pseudomonadota bacterium | reverse complement strand
GGCGAACCTTTGTCCTTGAGACCGCTTCATGCGCGGGAGCGCGCTCAGCGACGTCGCGAGTTTGTCGGAGACGATCTCGCCGCCGCGCGCATGCGGATGCTCCATGAAATACCGGCCCAGGAGATCATTCGCGTTTCCCAACCCGTTGGGGCGCGCGGGGACGCCGCCCATTAAGAGCCTGATGGTTTCAATTGCGCCGGCGGCTAAGACAAAATCTTCGGCGATGATTTTGGCGGTTCGCCCGTCGAGACTTGACACGGTGATCGCTTCGACTTTGCCGGAATCGGCGACGTCCATGCGTGTCATCGTCGCGTTAATGAGGATGTGGACATCGGAAAGATTCCCGCGGGAGATATTGGTGAACCTCTCGCCATTCTCGTCGAACCGCCAAAAACCGACATCAAGTTTTTCTGGGTCGAATCCTGTTTCGTTTGGGGGCGATCCGGACAATCCTGGTGTCTCGTTCGGCCATTGAATCCCAAGAATCTCATAGGCGCGGCGATAGTAGGGTTGCAGATCGGCTTTATCTATGGGCCATCCGCTATGGGGCGCATAATCTCGTTTTTCGAAATCAATGGGATCGAGTTCTGCGCACCGGCCGCCCCAAATCGCCGCCGTGCCGCCGAACAATCGAAGACGCGATGTGTCCAAATCATAATAGGTTTCGCCGCTGACATCCCCATCGGACAGCGCTTGCGTTGACGATTTGAACTCGAGCCCGCCGCTTTCAACCAAAATCACACGCTGACCGGCGCGCGCAAGGCGCATCGCCAAGGTTTGGCCCGCGACGCCCGCGCCTACGACGCAACTATCGGCGCGGATCTCGGCGCCCAAATCGTCCTTGTTCAGATCATTCAGCATGGGCTCGAATTCCGCGATCTCGCCTATGCTTCGGTCAGGCTCGGATTAAGCTTAGCCGCCATGTTAGCCATCGCCAAAAATGGTTTTGATGGCGGAATAATCTTCCATCGTATCCAGTTCCGCCCATGTCATACCCTCTATCGAGTATGTGGCGATAAGCGTGTCGGTTTTGGCCAACGCATCAATGGCGCTTAAAAACCAGGCTTGGACGCCGTCGCCGGTTCGCATCATCTGTTGGAGCTTCTCTCGAAACAAGCGAGGGCCGTTCTGCATAAATCTCAGAAAACCGATCGACTCGCCATGCGTTTCGTCTGCGCTGAGCGTTTTGCCGATAGCCGTCAGGGCTGCGCCGCTCATAGACACCTTCATATCATCCGAATCGTATTCGGGCTTTTTGTCGATCGTCACTTGAATGTCGTTTGCGGGGCTCTGAATAACACGCGTCGCCAGCGCCGGTTCAATGAGCGTATCGCCATTGATGAGCAGGAAATCGGCATCCATGAAGTCTCGCGCCATCCAGCAACTCGCCAGATTATCGGCGACTTGAAAGAAGGGATTAAACAGCGTCTGGACACGCATCGGCCCCGACCGTCCCGCCAGTTCGGCTTCAACGCTCGCCGCCATGAATCCGGTGATTACGATCGCCTCATCGACGCCGGCGCGCTCCAGCGTTTCGAGCTGCAGACTCAACACCGTCGTGTCGCCGATCGGCAGCAGGCATTTCGGTAAATTCTCGGTCAAAGGCAAGAGCCTTGAACCTCGTCCCGCCGCCAGAATAATCGCTTTCATAAGGTCTCGTTATCCATCTTGTCCGTCTCCCAATCTTCGACACGAAGACCGGCTTTATCAGCAATCAGGGCCAGTCCGCGAGACGGATTTACGGCGACCCCCGCATCCACCCATTTTAGAAACGGAAGATCCGAGACGTGGTCGCTATATCCGGTTGTCGGCTTTGGAAACTCACTAACTGCGTTTGCTGTGCGGAGGCTGTCCAGTTTTGAGCTTCCATAGCAATTGGCTCCGGCCAACTTGCCTGTGAGGCGGCCCTTTTCGGACCACTCCAATTCGGTGCATATGACGATGTCGATCCCAAGTTTCTTCGCAATCGGCCGGGCGACAAGATCAACCGCGGCGGTCGCCATTACCAGCGTATCGCCCGCCGCTCGGTGCTTTTCAAGTGTCGCGTTGGTGAGGCGTCTCAACCCGCGGCGCGTTTCATTATCGGCGAATTGATCCGCCGCGCGCTCCAGCTCGTCCCGCGTCGCCCATGTCAATGTCTCGAGCCCGTGTTCCTTGACCGATCGGCGTGAACGAAGGCCTAGTTTGTAAGCCACGGCGTGAACCGCCAAGATCGGCAAACGCAGATAAAATAGCGGCCGCGCTTTGTTCACCGAAAACATAAAGCGAGACCATGTGCCCGACCGCGTCAAGGTCCGGTCCATATCGAAGATGGCGGTCCCAGGCATGCTCTTATGACTCCATAAATGAAGCTATGGGCGTTTTGCTCATCATGGCTTGGACAAGGCGAACCATATGGAACGGGACGCAAATCACCGTCCAGACAGCGATTGCGATAAAGCCCCACATCGGCGCGCCGAATAGCGTGAAGATCATAAACAGAAGCAGGTTGGGATTTCGCCGCGCCGTAATCTCGCGCATGAAAGCGTCGATGGGACGCCAGACATGTATGTGAAACCCGTATCGCCGCGCGAAAATCCCCTCAGTGATGCGGCCGACAACATATCCAACCAGAATTATGACCAGCGACGGCGCCAGCCATGGATGCGACACGTCGTTGGCGATCAATCCAACATAGATCGCCCAATACCAGAAGGGCGGATGTATAAGGTCGATGCCATGATCATATATATTCCCCCATGCGGAATAGGTCATGGTGGTGCGGGCGAGCTTGCCGTCGACTGTGTCCAAAAAGGTCATCGCCCAGCCGGCGAGAATGCCTGGAATCCACGCGCCGGTCCAAAAATAATAAAAGGCCAAGCACACCAATGCGAGGCTGGCTGTGGTCACCATATTGGGGGTTAAACGCAGGTTCGCGCAGAACCGGGTCACGTGCAGCGCCGGTTCCGGCCACGCGTATTTGGTCACCAGATCCGTCACGCCCTTATACGATCCTTTGAACAGACGACGTTCCACTTGCGCCGGCGTGTTTTGGAACAAGGAAAGCGCATAGGGCGCTTCGCGCTTTCGCAGCGCTTTGTCGTATTCCTCAACAAAATCATTCATATAGCCCGGCGTGAGTCCCAATTCTTTCAAAGCGTCCCAGTCCGGATTTCGAGCGTTGATCAAGGCTGCGCCGGCGTCCGAGCTCATATTGGTTGCGTGCACCGCTGCGATGCGCTCTTGAGCTGTCTCGCGCTCTTTCACGATTAGGGCCGCGCCAGGGGTTGCAAGGAGACGCCGGGCGAGCGCCGGCGACAGGATCCAATCGCTCCCTACGCAGAAAAGTCCGTCAAGTGCTACGTCATTTGCGCCAAGTTTCGTCCAGCTTCGTTTTTGCCATTGGTCGAGCGAGAGTCCCCACAGCTTGACAGGCAGCTCGCCAACCAGCCGAATATTCGGCGACAGATTATCGGGACCGTTCATGATGTACGATCCCGAGGCGCATGATGGTCAAGCGCTCGATACCAGAGCGCGCGAACAGGAAAACTCATGACGGATTACAATCCTACATTTTTGAAATTCAAAGGTCCCGAAACACAAATTGCGGCGTATGAGTATTGGTCTGTTCTGGTGCGCCCGAAACAATGCACCATGGGTGCGCTGATCTTGGTTGCAAATGGGCCGGAGACACAATTTTCAAAATTGCCGTCGGAGGCTTTTACCGAACAGGCGCATGTTATCAAGGACATAGAACAGGTTCTTTCGTCCTTGTTCGGCTATGACAAACTCAATTACCTCATGCTCATGATGGTTGATCCGAACGTGCACTATCACGTCGTGCCGCGTTATGCGGCGCCTGCTACGTTTCAGACATGGACGATCGCTGATGGCGGGTGGCCGGGTCCGCCAGATTTGGCGGGCGGCTCCGCCGACGGCGAGCTCGTCGCGTCTTTGACCCAATCGCTGAAAGCCGCTTGGCCTAACGCGCGTTAGCGCTATGGGCCCGCAGAAGTGCGATAGCGCTGGTGATCACCAGTCCGGTGGCGGACCCGATAAGCATCGCCCATCCCGGCCCGGCCTCTTTGATCGTGAAAGACAGCGTTACGAACAAAATGATTGTGATCGTGACGGTTACTGCGCGGGACAAAGCCGCCCAACCCGGATTTCCAAGCGCATAGAGACCCGAGTAAATTGGCGCCGCCGCGCCCATCAAAGCTGCGGAAACCACCAACATCGTGGCGATTGGGGCGACGCCTTCATAGTCGCGATCAAGAGCGATGGAGAATAGGGGAGGGCCAACCATACTGATCAGCACGGCCAATGCGATACCTGCGCCAAGCAAGAATGCGCTGGAATAGATTATAATGCGAACCGCGCGCACGATTTTGCCGGACATCATCAATCGCACGAGCTCCGGGTACAAAACCTGGTTTAAAAGGCGCGCGCCTTTGCCCAAAACATCTGAGATATCCCTCGCGATTTTAAACAAAGCGGCGAATGCGGGCCCAAGTAGCGCGCCGGCCAACAAGGTAGGCATCTGTTTGTCCACCAAATTGATGGTCGCATCGATGTTGGACATCCAGACATAACGCCAAACGCCCGGCTCTGGAGCTTTTAGCGTGGGGCGTTTGGAAAATAGCCCTTTTAGCGCGCCGCGCCGCGAAAGTTCGCGAAGCGCAAGCAAAGGCATCAGCAGGTTCGTGGCCGCCGCCGCCGCCATCCAAACCAGGATAAACCAGGTCAGGCCGCCGCCCAAAATCAAGCCGAGCGCCGCACCGATAAGTCGAACAATTGGTACGGCTTGGTCATACAAGCTGATCAGATCAAACCGGTCATATAGGCGCAAAACGCCAAGCGGACTTGACCGCAGATTGGTCGCCGACAGGAGGCAGTAGGACACGGAGATCCAGAACACGTCTTCCGACACTCCAAGACGGTCGTGAAAGAGCAAAAAGACCGCAACGCTTAGGAAGGCCGAAAATATCGCCGCCGTGATGTCCAGCCCTATTGAAAAGCGCAATAGACGCTGAAATCGCGGCAGATCTCCCACCTCAACCGGCTGCGCGCCGAATTGGATCAACGCCTGCCATGATTTGAAAGATGCGACGCCTGTGATCAGCGCGATGTAAGCGTGCAGCAGGAGCAGCACGCCCAGCTCTTCAATGGTCAGCGCGCGCGCCGCGATGGCGAGCACGGCCAATCCAATCAAAACGGCGGATGTTTTTCCGCCGAACAGCAATCCCATATTCTTGATGATCCTGCCGGTCAGGCCATCCGATTGAGGCGACGCTGTTTGGGTCATGCGGCGCGCCCCGACAACAAACGCTCCACCAGCGCTAGATCTTCAGCTGTATCAACATCAATCGCCGCCTCGGCGAACGGCAACACGATCGGTTGAATATCTACGCCGAGCCGCGCCGACGCGATTGCAAACACGTGGTCGATGCTTGGGCGACCAACCAAGATTCTCAAGGCGGGTATCATCCCAAACCGCCAGGCGATTCGCCATGGACGCTTGCGGTCTTGTTCGGCGTCTTGCCAAAACTTCACCACTTGCCGCGCGGCGGGCGTGATAAGGCAAAATAAGTTACAGCTCGAATATTCTCCGTCGCCAAACCTCAAATACGTCCGCTTCGTATCGGGATATTGCGCTTCGATGTGTTCGCGACGCGCAAGCGCAACGGCGACATCCGCGTTCGAGGCGAGCGCACGATCTAAGAAAGTGTCGATGATCTCAGGCGTTAGTAAGGCGTGATCGCATGTTGTCACCAGCGTGGGATCTGACGAATGCGCTCCGGTGAGCGCGCCGTAGACGCTCGCCGCCGGTCCGTTGTCGCCATCCGTAAAATGCGCAGGCGGCCAAGCTTCTTTGGTCTGGAGATCGCCATGATCGCTCAATCCAATAATTGTTATGGCGCCGGCGCGCTTGCTTTGAGAAAGCGCACCTAAAACCCTGTATATCATCGACTTTCCGGCGATTTTGATATGGGCTTTCGATGGAAGTTTGTGCGCCTCAGCCAGCGCATCTCCTGTCGCCCGCGCGCCTGCCAGGACGAAGGCTGCAACAGAACGGGGGGGCTCAAGAGCGCTTGGGTCAGAGCGCTTTTTCATAGATCCGGTAAGTTTTGTATCGGTCGCAATCATAGATATCTGCAAGACCTAGAAGGTCCTTGTTCGTCTCCAACACCCAAGAAAATTCTACTTCCCGAACGCCGTGTTTGTGCTGAGCGCTTAGGCAGGCCTCCCAGGCGCCGACCGTCGCCGTCATGCCGCGCCGTGTTTTGTGGAATTTCTTAAGTGTGCCGGCGAGCGGAATGCGGGCGGATTTAACGCCGGCCACCTTTATCCTATATAGGAGCGTCGCCCAACCGAACGGCAATAATCGGCCGTCCAGCCCCAATGTCGCTTCATTTAGATTCGGAATCATCAGCGTGAAGCTCATCGGTTCGTCGTCGATGAAAGCAATCCATAATGAGTCCGGCCGGAGGACGGGTTTCATCGAGTCGGCGAGGAATTTGGCCTCTTCATCGCCGATCGGCAAAAATCCCCAATTGTCAGCCCACGCATCATTAAAAATGCCGACAATCAAAGCAATATCCTCGTAGAGCCGAGACATATTGAGCGGGCGAACCGTGATACTAGGATCGTTTTCGAACCGCTTTTTGACCCGCGCCACAAAGGGAGGCGTCGAAAATGTCTCGCCCATGCGATGGCGAAACGCGTACATGTCCATCACTTTGCTATAGCCCGCATCCTCCATCATTCTCGGTAGATCGCTGCGCCCGTAAGGCATCATGACGCTGGGGGGCGTATCAAACCCGTCGACAAGCTGTCCGCACTCATCATTGACCGAAAAATTATAAGGCCCGCCAATTCGCGACATGCCTTTCGCCCGAAGGTCGTCTTCGGCGGCTTGAAGAAGCGCAAAAACGGTTTCTTCGTCACGTACGTCGCACGCATCGAGAAACCCGAAATGCCCGGTCTTATCATTGTGGTTTTGCAAATGTATCGGGTTCACGAATGATGCGATCCTGCCGACTGCGTGTCCGTCCCGATGCGCCAAAAAGCAACGCGGCTGCAATTGGTTGAGCGCGCCGTTCTTTTGAGGGTCAAAATGCTCCCGCCGTTCAATCCGAAGAGGGGCTCGCCAAAATGGCTCACCGCGATAGGCGCGATAAGGAAGTTCCACGAACGTTTTGATATCGCTCGGATTTTCCGCCTGGTTCACACTCACTGCCATGACAGCAGTAGTAATCGCGCCGCCCAGCGGAGCAAGCGCTATTTCACCAGCTGGATGGTTATCGCCGCGCCTTCCTCCGGCACCTCAAAATCCGCTTCTTCGAATTTTGGGAGCCCCCATCGGAGTTTGGGGTTCGTCGACAGCCCGAACGGCTCTTTGGGGCTAAGGTTGAACTTCTGATCAAGATCGCGATTGCCGTTCTTGTCATGATAGGTCGCCACGGCGTAGCGCCCTGGGGGCTGCGCCTCGAAACAAACGATTTGCGGGCCATCTTCCGCGGCCACCCGGATACGATGGATTCGCGATTTTTTCTTCAAGAAGTCGCGCTCACTCGGACGATATAGCTCGACGGCCAGAATGCCGCCCGCCGAGACGCCTTCGACCGTCACCTGCACTTGTCCTGAACCAGGGACGCAAATCGCTGGCGCTTCATAGTCTCTGATATCAAGCTCAGATTGCGCAAACGCCGCCGGCGAAGCGGTTAGGAGCGCCAAACTGACAAGCCGCGTGAACATTCCTCTTTGTCTCTCACGCTCGTGTCAAAAACTAGGCGGAAAGCGAGCCATTGCAGACAAGTCGCCTTGTTGGAAACTTTCCAGCGTTGCGAGCACGAATAGGTGTGCACATTCGAAAAGTAAGCTAATCGTGCGTATGCAGAGGATTCAGCGATACATTTTTGGCGAATGCGTGCGCGTGTTTTGCGGGCTTTTGCTGCTCGTCGTGAGCATTCTCTTGCTCGAACGTTTGTTGCGGATCGCCGATTTGGTGTCTCGTTCGCCCGGCAATTTGGGCGAAGCCGTTTACATGCTTGCGAATCTGGTTCCGCATTACGCCGGCATTGGCATTCCCGCAGCTTTCTTCCTCGCCGTGTTGATCACCGTGAGCCGGATCAGCCGTAGCGGAGAATTGGTCGCGGTCTGGGGCGTTGGAAAATCATTATTCATGATCTCCAGACCTTTTATGATTGTGGCGATTATACTCGCTACCGCGCTCTTAATCACATCCGGAATTTTGCAGCCAATATCGCGTTATGAATATCGAAGCGTGGTGAGTTCGATCGCAGAATCGAGCGTAGAAACCGTTTTTATCGAGGGTAAATTTGTAGAAGCTGAAGATTGGACCGTCTGGACCGAAAATGTCGATCCCAGAGATGGCGCTTTGGCCAGCACGTTCATTCTAGAACGACTGCCTGACGGCGGCCAGCGCGTTATCACAGCGCCGACTGGAGCCCTCATCCGCGAAGAAGGAACCATCGGGATTATCCAGCTCGAGAAAGGCATGGGTGCGGACTTGCGGCCAGAGCATACGCTCAAGTCGCGCGTTGAGTTTGACTCTTTAAAATGGCGGCCGCCAGATGCGCTTACCGAGTTTCGGGCGCGCGGAAAGGACGTTCGCGAACTAACATTATGGGAGTTATGGGGCGCCGCGACAGGCGGGCCTCAATCCACGAGCGGCGATATCGACCCGATCGAAGCGGCCGCCTCCTTGCATGACCAGCTGGCGCGCGTCGTCCTGGTATTGCTTCTTCCTTTGATCGCGGTTCCCTTCGGCCTGAGCTATGGCCGGAATCCGCCGTCAAACGCGGTTTTGATTGGATTGGTCACCCTCATCACGATCCAGCAATTGCTGGAATTCGCCAAATCCCTTGCGATAGATGGCGCCGTGCCCGCTTGGGCGGGGAGCTGGGCGGTGATCGGCGTCGTCGGCTTCCTTGCGGTGAAGCTCTTTCTTCGCAGCGCGACGACGATGGCGCAGCCTCCATTGTCCGCCTTGCCCGACATCCATTTGCCGCGCCTCTTTGGTTCTGAAAGCAATCCTGAAGAGACGTCCCCATGAAGATGGTTCGCGATTACTTTGGGAAACTGTTCATAGCCCGTTGGTTTGTCACGACGTTCGCGCTTTTAGCGCTGTTGAGCGTTGTCGATTCGATTGGCGCTGCAGATATCCTCCCCGACGACGCAACCTCGTTAGACGCCCTAAAATATACCTTTCTGCGTTTGCCGTCCCTCTACAATCGCATCTTCATTTTCGCGTTGTTTGTCAGCCTGCTTCTCACCTTCGTCTCTCTCATCCGTCGGCAAGAATTGATCGGATTTGTCTCGATGAGCGTCTCTCCACTCATGCAGTTCAGGGCGCTTACGCCAGCGGTGTTGGTCATCTCCATCACATCTCTGGTGTTTATAGACCAGACCATGCCCCGCACGGTCTCCGTACTAGAGAATTGGCTCGGCGCGGACGCGTTTACCCAAGAAGATGATGGAAAACCTCGAACCTTATGGATCGCAGACGGGACGACCTTCGTAGAAATCGGCGGTGTTCGCGGTTCGGAATTGTCAGAGGTTGTTGTTTACAGCCGAGAAGGGGCGGGGAAGATTTCGACGGTCACGCATGCGGACCGGGCTCGATTTGAGGGCGGCGGCTGGGTTTTAAGCAATCCCGACACCGTTAGCCTCGACTATACGGATATCGCTCCGCTTCAAGTCTGGCGAACAGATCAGACGCCGTCGACGCTGCAAAAGTTGGGCACTTCGCCGCGCAATTTGTCTCTCAGCGACCAGTACAAGCTTTCGCAACTTAGGGGCTCCGGCGTCAGGCCGTCGACTGCCTATCTCGTTTGGTTCTTTGATCGCATTACAATGCCGATCATAGCGCTGGGGTTTGTGCTGGTCGCGGTCCCGTTGATGCAGGCGTTAGGACGACGACAAACCAGCGATCAACGCCTTATCATCGGGATCGCCATTGGGTTTGGCTATATCATTTTCGACGGTGTTCTTAAAACGGTTGCGGAGAGCGGCACCGTCTCTCTGCCCATGGCCATTGGTCTTCCGATCGCTTTGCTATTGGGATTGGGTATTCATCTCAATCTCAATGTTGAGCAGGTGAAATGACGCAATCCCCAGTCTTCGTCATCAATCCGAAAAGCCACAAAGTGAACGTGCACGGGTCTATACTGTCGCGTGTCGCCTTTCACCATCGCGACATTCCGACGGTGTATTTCGACGGCCGCACGCCGCTTGATGAAACGCTTGCTCCGTTGTTACGGCAAGGCAAAGATACAATTTATGTGGAAGGGGGAGATGGAACCGTTCTTGCGGCGCTCACCACCTGTTTTGCGGAACGCTCCGCTGGGCGTGCGATGCCGCGCCTTGGCATTCTTCCCGGCGGGAGCACTAATCTGGCGCACGAGGTTTTTGGCCTAAGAAACGTTGATTCCGACAGTTTGAAACAACAGCTCAACGGCCGCTTACAGCGCAACGCTCAAACAGAGATTGCGACCCACAAGGCTTTGCTGGTGGAAACGTCCGAAACAAAAACACCGTTTGTCGGCTTCTTACTGTCTACAGGCTCTTTGGCCCGTTTGATGCTTTACACGCAAAAGAACCTTCATGGGAAAACGCGCGGCGCTGTCTCCATCGCCCGCGCGATCCTGCAGCTCATCCTGTTCCCTCGATCAACCAAGTCTTCAGACGGGCTGCCGCTCATTCGCGCGTCTTCATTTACGCGCCTCACTGATGGAGCGCCGAGCGCCGCGTCTGAACAAACCTTTTCGATCCTCTCCACATTCCGCGAGTTGAGCCTCGGATTGAGCCCGTTTTGGGAACGCGGCGACGCCCCGATCGGTTTCACCCATGCGGCGTGGCCCATTCGCCGTATGAGGCGGGGAATTGCAAAGGCTGTCCTCGGCGGCGCTCCAAAATCACTTGAGACGCATGGTTTGACGAGCGAGGGGTGCTCCAACATGGTCTTTCGAACCGACGGGCCGGTTATTCTTGACGGCGAAGAATTGCCCATGCCGAGAGACCAAACCTTTAAAGTAACGGTCTCTCCGAATCTGGAGTTTATCCGGTGAGCGACGCGGCGGAACTCGCGCGATTGCGGAGCATTATAGAACGCGAACAACGCCCCATTGGAGATCGGGCCGAAGCCTTGGTGACGGAGATTCGTCACAAGCATGGCGACGCCGTAAAGGCGCTCTTGTTTTATGGATCTAGTCTTCGCGCGGGCGAAGCGTCGGGAAAGATGCTCGACTTTTACGTACTCGTTGACTCCTATAGTGACGTCCATGGCGTCGGCCTGAAACAGCTCGGGTCCTTTCTCGCGCCCCCAAGCGTGCATTATTGTGAAGCGGAAGGGCCTGACGGCGAGCGTTTGCGCAGCAAGTATTCCATCGTCAGCTTGTCTGCCTTCCGAAGAAGAGCTCGCGGCGCAGCTTTTGAGTCGATGCTTTGGGCGCGATTTGCGCAACCAACCCTTTTGATTTGCAGCAGCGCTGAGCTGCGCGACGATCTTCTCGACACATTGGCCCATGCGATCCGTCACTTCCTTGCAGAGACCGCGCCGCTCCTCAATGGCGATATCGAGGCGACGAAGATTTGGGAACGCGGCCTGATGGAGAGTTACAAAACTGAGCTTCGCCCCGAAGACGCAGGCGGGCGCTCAAAGCAAATCGTCGCAAAGCATGCCGATCGTTATGCGCAATTATCGGTCGCCATGTTTTCAGCGGGCGCATCGAGGGCGTCTGTTGCGCTTCCCGACGCGGGCTGGCTTCGCCGCAGTCTATGCCGCCTTCGTTGGCTTGGCCGGCGGATTGTCTGCAAACCAATGGGCGCATTTCGTGTGTTGAAAGCGTTTTTTACGTTCGACGCCGGGCTTGAATATGTGTTGGAGAAAATAAAATCCCATAGCGGCGCCGAAATCGAGATCAGCGACCATGCGTCCAAATATCCATTGCTGCATGCCCCGGTCTTGGCGTGGCGACTGTTCCGGAAGGGCGCGTTTCGATAGATCAGGCGAGGTTTGAGAACGCCTTAAGCACTTGGTCGATCTCGTCTTCCGTATGCGCCGCGCTAACGCTCAATCGCAATAAGCTAGTACCGCCCGGCGTGGCCGGAGGGACAGCAAGATTGACATATACGCCCTGCTCAAAAAGTTGGTTCCATTCCCGCACCGCAGTCGCTTCGTCTGGTCGTCTAACGGCGATCACGGGCGACGCCGGCGCGCACAAATCAAACCCCATCTTGGAAAGTCCGCTATGAAGTCGATTTGACCTAGCCCATAACGACTCGCGTAACTCCGGCATAGCTTGTAATTCTTGGAGCGCGGCCCGCGCGGCTGAAATATTCGCGGGTGCGCCCGACGCCGTGAACATGTATGCGCGACTGATCAGACGAACGCGCTCGAACTCGAAATGCTTCGACACGCAGAAGCCGCCAATGGAAGCAAGGCTTTTCGAGAAGGTCCCGGATAGAAAGTCGACGTCCTTGAGCACGCCCTGCGCTTCGGAGATGCCGCGCCCGTTTTCTCCGAAACACCCAACTGAGTGCGCCTCATCAACGAAAATCATAGCGTCATTTGCATGCGCCACGTCCACCAATTCAGCGAGCGGAGCGACATCGCCAAACATGGAGTACATGCCTTCAACGACGACAAGGCGTCCGCCCGTTTCCGGCAGGCGCTGCAATCGCTTGTTCAGATTCTCCGGATCATTGTGTCGAAACCTATGCGTTGCAGCATCGGTGAGGCGACATGCATCATAAATGCAAGCGTGACTGTCGGCGTCGATCAATATGTGATCGTCCCCAGCCGCCAGCGCGCTGATCGCGCCTAAATTGGTTTGGTAGCCTGTGGTGAAGACAATGGCGCTTTGCATTTCAAAGAAGGTTTGGAGCTCTTGCTCCAAATTCGCGTGTTCTGCATAAGTGCCGTTTGCTTGCCGACTGCCTGTCGTCGCTGAACCGAGTGTTTCGATGGACTCTATCATCGATCGGCGCACGTTCTCGTTGAATGTCAAACCAAGATAGTTGTTGGTCCCGACCAATACGATGTCGCGACCTTTAAACAGCGCCCGCGTCGGCGACAAAATCTTGTCAAACGGAACACCGATAGGGCTCTGACCGAGCATTTTCGCTAATTCATGACGTTCGTTAACCGCCGCGAATTTTTCAAACAACGGCTTGTTTTGTTTGGTTTTAGCCAGCACCGATCAAGTCATCCACTACGTCAACGAGTTCCCCCACGGTGTGCGTGGTCGAAATCAATTCCATTGAGATACTAATATCATAAGCATCTTCAACTTCCATAATAAGGTCGAAAACATCTACCGAGTCGATTTCCAAATCAGCAACAATCCGGGTATCTCCCGTGATTTCCTTCCCTTCTGGGATGTACTCGGCAAGTACGGCGTATATGGTCGCAAATATCTTTGATTTTTCGGTCAATGTACCACCCCGACAAGATGCGTGTTCATGGTCGCTGATCCACCAGGCAAGCCGCGAACATCTGCTTTAAGGTCATCGCGTCGCGCGCCGGATGGTCATAGGTCCAATCTATCGCTAATAGCTCTCGCACTTTTTGATGAGAGAGCGGTAGCGGGCGTCTCGTCAATGCCGCTAATCCGTCAGCGCAATAGCCGGCCCCTTTCATCACGGCCGGTAAGATTCGCAGCACTCGCACATTTCGTTCCAGCACCTCGCTGACCACGGATGCGATCTGGCTCCAATTTGTCGATGACACCGAACATGGTTCGATAAGGGGTTCGGCGTTCTCCGGCGCTCGCGCGCATGCGATGATTTGAGACACCAGATCATAAACCGAGATGACCGCAAATTCTCTCGTGCGTCCTTTTGGTTCAGCTGGAGCCGGCAACCAGCCGAGGCGGATAAGATCGAACATCGGTTGTAGCATGGGATCGCCCGGACCGATGACGGCCGGGGGGCGGATGATCGTAATTTTCATGTTCGCGTCAAAAGGTCTCAGGGCGATTTCGCCGATGGCTTTCGACGCCGCATAATCCGAGATCCGCGGCGCCTGAGCTGCCTGTGATGAAACATAAATGAAATGCTCCACTCCGGCCGCCATAGCGCCGGCAGCCATGTTGTATGTACCGACCACATTCGCCGCGTGGAAATCATTCGCGCCTAGCGATGTCGTCGCGCCCGCCACATGGATGCAGGCACGCGCGCCATCGAGAAATTTCGAAAGGGCGCCAAGATCTTCTAACGACCCAAAGATGGTTTGTGTGGAATCCGGAAGGTGCAACGTTCGATTTCGCTTATTGCGGACGAGCGCCCGTGTCGGCTCATTAAGCTGGTCTAAGCGAGACAAAAGGTGAGATCCGACAAATCCCGTCGCACCTGTTATCGCAATCATCCCTTGGTCCGCGGCACATGCGGCGGGCTCTGTCACCCAACTAATTCAGGGACGGCGCGCCTCATTTCAAAATCTCCGGATATGAATTTCTGTCGAGTTCGCATCCGGCTGAGTTTTCCTGATGATGTCATAATCAAGCTGCGCGTCGGAACAAAAATGACTTCAATCGGCGCCCCAACAGCCTGACGGACATTTGCGGTGACGTCCGACAACAAAGCCTGCCTTTGATCGGGTTCCCGCGATTTACACTCGGCGAGGAGATAGATGTGTCCGTTACCCTCGTCATCGGACAAAGTAAACGCCGCCGCCTTTGGGATATGCCGACCGCCTGCTTTTTCCGCAGCCCACTCAATGTCTTGCGGCCAAATATTGCGCCCGTTCCACAGGATAAGGTCTTTGTGGCG
>JBCCMB010000062.1:0-14921 GCA_039026555.1 Pseudomonadota bacterium | reverse complement strand
GACATGAGATTTCCCCTCGCCAACTGTCAATGCAAGTCATTCGCATATGCCGTTAGCGCATAGGATTTCTTTTTGCAAATAATTATCATTCGCGGGCGGCGCCTACGCTGAACGCGTTGTACTCGCGCAACAGAACGCAAAATTGTATTGGATGAACGCATCATTGATGTTGTTGAGAATTGTAGGCGTTGTGCGGTGCGGGGGCCGCTAGTTTGCGGCTTTTCCTGAGCAAGCTCGGATTTCCCCAAGCTCAAGGGTGAAGGGACCATCCTCGCCGTCTGCAATAATAACGCCTATCCGCAGAACCGCGTCCGGATTGAACACGGCGTCTGTAATGCGCCGTCCGCGAAAACTTGCGCGCAACTGGTCGAGCGGCACGCTCACAGTTGTCATCTCATCGTGCGCGGCGTCCGTCAGCAGCGCCTGGAACGACAATGAGACGCGCCACTCCGGCTCTTTAACGTCAAATCTGATGTTATAAGCGCGCCCATCGCCTTTCACGTCGACATCAAGGCGTGTGTCCGACGTCGCGAGCGCATCCCGCAGAACGCGGCGCATTGAGGAGAATCCGCCGCCATTGGTATTGATCGAACCGGAGAACACCATGGAGGTTTCCGTGAACTTTGAACCGCCTTCCGATCGGCCGCCCATCACATCGTCGTTGACCGACCGCCAAAGCGCTTCTTCGGAGAGGCTTGGGGTCGACAAGGTGCGGCATGTATGAGCCAACGCCGGCGACGCGCCCGCGAATGCGATTGCGACAGCTACGACAAGCACCGTGGCTCGCGTTCGCCGCGCGGTTTGAACCCGCTTTCTGATATCCGACTTTGGCATCTAACCGATCAGAAGCTCTCGGCGGTGTCTTCGTCGTTCACAACGCCGTCGCCGTTCGTGTCGAGGCGGGTGAACATTCGGTCGCCCGACGCGTGGAATTCCTCAAGCGTCATAACTTCATCGTCGTCGCTATCAAGAAAGCCGAAGCGAACATGAGCTTGTTTGACCTGACGTTCGTGCTGTTCCGCAAGTTCTTGTTCGAGACGCGCTTCATACTCTGAGACGTATTCGTCCACATGAACGGCGCCGTCGCCGTTGAAATCGCGGTCGTTATAGCCCGCTTCCCGGGCGGCCATGAACTCCTCGATCGCCACCGCGCCGTCGCCATCGTCATCATAACGTTCGACAAATCGAACTTTGCTATGCCCGCCGAGATTGCGGCGAGGCGCGTCCGCTGATGCTATTTGTGCGTCGGCTTCAGCGTTCTCTACAGACGCCGACGTTGCGGCTTTTAGTTGGGCGGCCGTCTCAACGGGTGCTGTCTGGCAGGCTGTGGCGAACAGCAACGCCGTAAACGACGCAGTGAATGTGATCGGATTCATGGATTTCCCCTTGATGGACTTCAATAGTTCGAACTAGCGCAAGACTTCGAAGGTCAGAGACGTGGTGTAACTGCGCTCGTCTGTCTCGGCGCCCGGCGGGGCGTCAGCCCGGCGCCGGGTCATAACCAAATAGACACCCGCCGCGTCAAAATCGAACGAGACACGGCCCTCTTTGTCTGTTTTCGCGGATTGCTTGAACTTGGGAGACTCATAGTGCCCACCGCCTCGGTAGAGCGAAATTTCGTGATCTGCGAGCGGCGCGCCGTCAAAATACACCCGCATTTCGAACCCTTCGTCCATATAAACCTCGCTGGGGTGAGTTTCCGGTGCGAACGCGAGTAATCCTATGGTCCGTTCCGCCGCCGCCCAGTTTGGCGCCCCCTTGCTCACATAAGCCTCGGCGACGGTTTCCGTTTGGCGCGTGACGATCTCGGCTGCGTCAGCAGGAATTTCCGCATCGCTGAAAATTGATCGCCATTCGCCCTCCACCAAAACGCGCTTGCTGATGCGACCGCGCCTAACGCCAGTAGTGAAGCGATAAGTACCGTCTTCGTCCAACGCTTCTTCCATCAACACCAGCTGGCTATGCGTCGAGACGTCGTCAATCTCGTCGCGTGCGCCATCAGGACCAAGCACGTGGAAGTCGGCTGCGTTAACCGCGATCTCAGGTGCAAAGAACGCTTCAGTGAATGCGCTCTGGAGAGTGACCAATTCGCCTCTGGTCGTATTAAAATAAGATGGCAGGATATAGGAGGTGTGCGCCTGCGCCGCACCGGACAAAAGCAGTGTTGCGCCAGCGCTGAGGATGACGATCAAATTCCGCACTCTGTCCTCCCGGCCGCCGCAAACGTCGGCCAACAATAAGCTTGCGATATCTGCAATTGCAAATTAATCGCAGCTCTTAGGGTATTTTTGTCGGGGACGAAACCTTATGCTGAAATTCCTCATTGGAGCGGCGCTGGCGGTGGTTGTCGCGCCTATGTCGGTTGAGGCCGAACCGTTCCAGCGGCGCCATGAAAATGTTCTTGGCGCGTCGTTGGACATCATAGTGCATGCAAACGAGGAAGACGTCGCAGATTCTGCCGAGGAGGCCGTTCTGGCCGAGATCGCCAGGCTGAATGCGCTTTTAAGCACCTATCTGGAAACAAGCGAAGTGTCTCGGCTCAACGCCGCAGAGCGTATGGTGATTTCACCAGAGCTCATTGAGGTGCTCAGCGCATGCGAAGCGTTTCGCGAGACGACTGAAAACGCGCTAAGCTGCCGGATCGGCGAGCTTGTATCGGCCTGGCGCGAAGCAGAAGCTACAGATACGGTGCCGAGCCGTCCTGAATTGAGAGTTCTGGCCGGCGAAATCCGTCGCGCCGCCGTTGAAATCGACGTCAAAAGCAAAATTGTGGCGCGGCCCTATCCTGTTCAGTTTGAAACCAACGCGCTGGCCAAAGGCTATATTATTGATGCAGCGATCGACGCTGCGAAACTGGCGGCGCCTGAGATGTCGGGCCTCTTGGTCAATATCGGCGGCGATCTTCGCACATGGGGCGATACTGGAACGACCGAAGGCTGGCGCGCCGTTATTCCCGGCCGCGAGGGCGACACCGTCGTGCGCTTGAGTGAAGCCGCGCTTGCAACAAGCGGCGTCGGGCCGCGCGACCGCGTGATCGACGGAAAGTCCTTCAGTCATATCGTCTCGCCGACCTCGGGATGGCCGACATCGAAGGTCGCCGAGGTGAGCGTTTACGCCCCCGACGCAATGACGGCCGACGCCCTAGCGACGGCTTTCGCCGTTATGCGGCTGAAAGCCAGCCTACGGTTGATCGAAACAATGCCAAACACCGAGGCGTCCATAACAATGAGCGATGGCTATCGCCATCAGAGTTCTGGTTGGTCAGCGCTGCAAGTAGATGCGCCTGCAAAGGCCGACGCGGCCTGGCCGGACGATCATGTATTCGCCGTCAGTTTCGAGATCCCCGAGATCGACGTCGCGGACTATGAGCAGCCCTATATCGCAGCTTGGATTGCCGACCCTGACCGAAATCTCATCCGCATTCTTCTTCTCGCCGGAGAAGAGTCGCGATGGATGGAGGAAAACTACTATTGGCACCGACGTTTCGGCCGAAAAGCGGGAAGTCTCGTGACAACGGTATCGGAGCCGACACGCCGACCGGGACGATATTCGCTCACTTGGGACGGCCTCAACCACCGCGGCGAGACAGCGGCCCACGGCGACTACATTCTGCATGTTGAAGCGGCTCGCGAGTATGGCGGCCATCAACATGAGAGGATCGCTTTTACCTTGAGCGATGCATCGATTAAGCAGGATGTTCTTGCTGGCGACGAGCTGGGCGAGATCCAACTTCGCCTCGGCATGCAGCGCTGAACGGGTGCAAATGGCGCGACGTTTTAACAAGGGTGCATTTTACCGCGCAGCGCGTTCGGCGCACGCCTATTTGTCGGCCGCGGCGTTTTTGATGCTGTTCTTCTTTGCCGCTTCTGGGCTGCTGTTAAATCATCCAACCTGGCTCAGTCCCTCGCGCGATGACGCGTCGCCGACGACAGTTTCAATCGATTTAGCGGTATTGGAGGCGGCGCTTTCCAGCTCTGATCCCGAAGGCGAACTTACAGCGGTGTTGAAGTCGCAAACGCGCATCGTAGGGCAGCTTAAGGACGCAGAGATCGATGTATATGAGACCGTCTTGAGATACACCGGCGTGAAAGGCAGCACGGACGTATTTGTCGATGTGGAAACAGGCGTCGCCGAAATTGAAATCAGTAATGCAAACCTGACGTCTATCATCCACGATCTGCATCGCGGCAAGGACGCAGGCGCGTATTGGAAGCTCCTGATAGATGTGTCGGCCAGCCTCATCATGGCGCTCTCCTGTGTCGGTTTGATTTTGTTTTTCTCACTCCGCTTCAAGTTGGCGACGAGTCTGAGGATTATGGCGGCGTCAGTCTGTATCTTCGCGGGATTGTTTGTGTTCTTGACGCCCTGAATGGTCAGCGCGCGACGATTATCGGCGGCAACTGAGACGATCTGTTAAGGCGCAACCTACCGAAACGGTATCCAATAGTATCGCTGGTACGCGGTCGGTGATGAGGTTGAGACGATACAGCTTCAAGATCATCAGAAACGCCGTCCTCTCCGAACGGCGCCAACGCCTGGCTGGATTAGACCCCCTACGCCGCTAGTACGGTGCGGGAGTATCGCCCCGGAGAGACTCCAAAGGTCCGATAAAAAACGGAGCTGAATGCGTTTGCGCTTTCATAGCCTACCTTGCTAGCCGCCACGTTTACGGGCGTTCCAGTAAGTAGGAGCGAAAACGCCTCTTGAAGACGTATTTGTTGACGCCAAAGGCATAGGCTCATTCCCGTCTCCTCTTTAAACCGCCTTGTGAAACTGCGGCGGCTCATGCCCGCGATCTGCGCGAATTCGTCAATCGTTCGGGCGTCTGAGGGTGTTTTGATAATGAGATGGCAGACTCGGAGCAATTTAGAGTCGTTTGGGAGCGGCGCCATGTGCGGGATTTTGGGGGCGACGGAGAGCTCCAGAAGCGTTAGCTCGGCGACTTTTTGATCACGCGCTTCGAAGGTATGATCCCTATCGCGTTCCGATACATCCATGATTAGCGCGCGAAGAAAGCCGCTCACTTCAACCACATGACATGTCGGATCGCGCGGTGCGGCGCGAGGATCGATGTACAATGTCCTCAAAGACACAGGGCCGCGGCAGGACACCGCGTGTTCGACGCCTGCCGGAATCCACAGCGCTCTTTGCGGCGGCAAAACAATTGCCGTTCGGTCCGCTACGACTGACATGACCCCCGTACAGGCGTACAGCAGTTGGACACGATCATGCGTGTGTGCGGGATCCTCAAATCCGTCCTCGTATTCATCCGACAACCCGACGACGGGTTGGCGGTTTAGATCAAGGTCTTTCGTGGTCTGCATATCCAAATCGTGTCCAAATAACCTGGCGATTTCAAGCCGGGCCGAGTTGTCTCGGCTACCCCTCGACAGCGCATAAAGCAAAAGCCAGGAACAATGCGGATTGAAACAGTTGACCCTCGGGCGAAGGATCACCCAGATGTCCAGCTTCTGAACCGATCCGCGAAAAGAAAGATGCCGAGCCGGTGTTGAGATGCCGAGCTTGCGCTACAAACTTGAGCGGCTCCCAAAATGCAACTCGATCATCCGCGACGCCACCTGTCGTTAGAAGGTTTGGATAGGCGGCTGGCTTCAGCTGATCATAGGGCGAATAGCCAGCCATATATCGATAATCCTCTTCGACGCGAGGGTCTCCCCAAATCGCGAAAGGCGTTGAACCCAAAGGATGATTTTCCAGGTCATCCAACGTGTTCAAAACATCCACGAACGGGACTTGCGCAATGACGCCAGCCCATAGATGTGGATGCGTCGTGAATACCGATCCCATTAGAAGTCCGCCCGCCGACATCCCGTGGGCGACGATGTTCCCTTCGCGAGCCAGGCCCATCGAAATTAGGGCTTCGGCGCATGTCGTAAAATCGGCGAATGTGGTCTTCTTTCCTTGCTTTAATGTCGGGCGCCACCAGGATGTTCCGCGCTCCCCGCCCCCGCGCACGTGGGCGATCGCGTAGGTCCACCCACGATCGACCAATGCGACGGCGTCGGGGCGAAACGACGCTTCTGTAACATCGCCATAGGCGCCGTAGGCGTAGAGATATAGCGGCTGCCCGGAGGATGGCGGTGATGTTTTTTTGCTCAGAAGCGTAACAGGTATCTCCGCGCCGTCCGCCGATAGTATGTTCAGCCGTTTGACCATATACTCTGTTTCATCGAACGAATGAGCGGTGCTCGCCCCTAGCAAAGGCGCGCTCTTCGCGCTGGACAGCGCCGTTTTGATCAATCGAGGCGGCGAGACAGGCGAGCTGAAGGAATAGCTTACGAACTCACTGTCGTACTGTTGATTGGGCGTAACGCTGATGCAGTAGGCGGCGTCGTCAAATTCCACATCGTCTTCGCCGCCGTCAGGGTCCATGATTACGAGGCGTGGTTTGGCGTCACGCCACTCCGAGCGAATCAAATATTCTGAAAACGGGGTAAGTCCAGTTATGTTTCGTCCGCTCAGATGTGGAACGACGACTTTCCAATTCGCCCGACCCGGAGCTGTAATTGGAGCTGATACAATTTTATAGTCGTCGGCGCCTTCGGCGTTGGTTCGGATGACGAATTCCCCGCGCCAGTGCTCCACGTCATAGTCGTGAAACGCGGACATCGGCTCGACGATCGCCGGCGCTGAGCCGGGCGCTTCGGACGGTATGAACCAGACTTCCGACTGATCTCCATTGAGCAGGCGAATGAATATGAATTCACCTGATGCGGACGACTTCAGATCGATAAAGTATGACGGGTCGAGGTTGTCGAAACATTTGACATCCGATCCACTATATATATCTCGACGCCAGACGTTAGCGGGGCGTCCTTTGTCGTCGCGGCCGACCCAGAAGAGATGTTGCCCCGTCTTGTCGAAGGCGAAACCGCCATGACAATCGTGAATGTCGTCCACCACCAGGGCGTCACTTTCCAAATGTCGGACTTTTACCGTGAAAATGCCCGAACCGGCGTTGTCGACCGCCCAGCCAAACAGCGACTGGTCGGCGCTAATCCTTGGGCCTCCCCAACTCAGTTTTGCTTGAGCGTTTGACGCGCGTTCCAAACCCATATCGAGCAAAATTTGCTCCGCGCCGGTCTTTAGACTGCGGCGACCAAAGACAATTTCGCCCTCAGGGCTTTTTCGTTCGAAATAGAAATCACCACCTCGAACGACGCCGCCCTCCGTATCCGAAAGCGCTTTAATCGCGGCGACCTCTGCGCTTAGCTCGCGCATCAGCGCGCCCGACGCCGACAAGAAAGCGTCGGTGTATGCGTTTTCCTTATCCACCGCGTCCTTGATATCGCCACTCAAAGATCGGGGCGTGCGCAAAATCGAAGGCCAGTCAGCGGGCTTCATCCACGCATAAGGATCGATCCGACACGTGCCATGCCTTTCGACAATGTTCGCTTCCCTGCGGTGGATTGGCGGCGGCGGCAGTGCGGCGATCAATTCGGGCTTCATTATTCTACCGATGTGTTTGAGATCGACGTCGCCAAGCTGACGCAGCCTCAACTGAAACCAAGACGCTTATTCCTTACTCTTAAGCCACCTATCCCGTCAGTTTTGGCCCGATAGAGCAAAACAATGGCCGGATAGAGGGGTTATCAGGATGGGCGCAAGACGTATACTGTAACTGATAATAATTCTCAATCTCATACACTAGGAATCGATTTGGTGAGTTGGCCTTCGTTGGTCTGAATTAGACCAAATAAAGCCCTCCCACGCCTATAAGAGCAGGAGTTTCGCGAGAATGAATGTCAGATCTAAGCTAATGGGAGCCGCGCTCGTCGGAAGCGCCACACTGACCCTAGCACCGGGCGCGTCCGCTGAAACTGCGGATCGCGCCGAGGCGGACACTGTGCAAACCGTGCGTGTCCTGGATTCGATCATCGTCACCGCCGCAGCCTATGTACCGGAAGAGAATATCACCGCCAATAAGACCGACATTCCTCTTATACAGACGCCGCAATCGGTCTCGGTCATCACGCGCGACCAAATTGATCTGCTCGCGTTTCTCGATCTCCAACAAGCGACGCGTTACACAGCTGGGATTGCCAGCGAAAACTATGGACCGGATCTGCGTTTCGACTTTCTAACGTCGCGCGGATTTGTGCCCAAGCAATACATAAATGGCGTCGTCGCACCGTCTTCGACGACAATCGCAGCGACGGGCGTCGATCTTTACGCGTTTGAGTCGGTAGAGATTCTCAAAGGGCCGGCTTCAACCCTTTATGGCAATACGCCGCCCGGAGGCATTTATAACCAAACCACCCGGCGCGTAGAAGACGATCTGCGCGGCGAAGTCCGCGCGCGGGTGGGATCGGAGAATTTCTATGAATTGGCTGGCACGGTGACGGACGGGCTGGCCGAAGGCGTCTCTGGTCGAATTACCGGTTTGTATCGCGATCAGGAAACCTATCGGGACTTCGTCGACGCCGAACGCTTACTTATAGCTCCAGCGCTAAAGTTTGAGCTTGGCGGGGCCACAGTTCTAAATCTCGACGCACTATTCCAAGCCGACGAAGTAAACGGCGAGTTCAACGGCTTTTTACCGGTGGAAGGCATTCTTGAATTCAACCCCAATGGCGATACGCCGATCAATGTGAACATCGGGGATCCGGACAACTTTTTTGAGCGCGACCAATACGCCGTCGGCGGCGAGTTGACCCATAGCGTCAACGATACGCTGCAAATTGTCGCAAACGTGCGTTATGCGGACTACGAGGAGCGCACACCTCAAAACGTCTATGCTGGCGGCGGCTTCGCCAACACGACGGATCCGTCGCTTCCAAGCTTTTTCAATACGCTCAACCGTTTCAACTTCACCTATGCGGAGGATGTGACGGCGTTATCGGCGGACACGCGCGCAGATGCAGAGTTTGAAACCGGCGGTCTAAAGCACAAGCTGATTGTCGGGCTCGACTATCGCGACGTCGATAACGTCGCCGATTTCGGCTTCTTTTTCGACCCGCAACCGATCGACCTTTTTGATCCGGTCTTCACTCCGGTGCCGCAGCCGGCGGATCCCTATCCCACCGCGTTTAACGATCAAACGCTCCAGCAAACGGGACTTTATGTGCAAGATCAGATCGAAATCGGCCAGCTCTTCGTAACATTGGGGCTGCGGCAGGACTGGGTTGAAATCGACAATGCATTGTCTTCGACGAGCACAGACCAGGACGCTTTCACCTACAGGATTGGCGTTAACTACGTGACCGAGAGCGGCTTTGCGCCGTACGCGAGCTACTCCACCTCCTTTGAACCGCTACTTGGCACAGACGCCGTCAGCGGAGACGAATTCGATCCCAGCGAGGGTGAGCAAATCGAAATCGGCGTCAAGTATGACGGCCGCAGCCTCTCCGACACGGTCGACCTATTCGCGAGCGCCGCTGTCTTCCAAATTACTCAAACAGAGGTCGTCTCATTCGGGGCAGGCACGACGCCGGTCTTTGGAACGCAATCAGGCGAGGTTGAAGTTCAAGGCGTAGAATTAGAGCTGGTGACGCGCATCGACGATCGCTTCTCGATCAACGCGGCCTACAGCTATACCGACAGCGAAGTCACTAAGAACGACAACAACCCCTTGGAAGTGGGCGAGCCGCTTCCAGTGACGCCGGAGCATAAAGTTGCGCTCTTCGGAAACTACAATGTCCAAACGGGGCGCTTCGCAGGCCTCGGCTACGGCCTTGGCGTCAGATATGTCAGCGAAAGCGCCGGCAGCTTGCCCGGGCCGTTCAATCCCGTCGTCTTCTATGGCGACGACCCTGTTCTCTTTGACGCAATCATCAGCTACGACCAGCCGAACTGGCGTCTCTCTTTAAACGCATCCAATCTGCTTGATGAGCAATATGGCGCTCGCTGCGCCAGCGCGACAGGGTGTAACTTCGGAGCGCCGCGGCAGATCATCGGGACGCTTCAATACAAATTCTAGTGGATCGCATCGCCCGGTCTGGCGGGCGCGCCGCCTTGAAAGACGCTGCTTAATCGGATCGTCTGGGGCGGTCGCCCTGGAATTTCGGAGCAAGCTCATTGGCGTCATCGGCATCGACAACCGCAGGTTTGACGCCTGAGACATGGACGTCCAGAGCCGTATTCACAATCATCGTCTTGGGCTTGTCCGCCGGCGTACAACTAAGCGACCAGGGCGTTCAAAGCCTCTCGCTCTCCGCCATGCAACGCGCTTTCGGCGTCAGCGACGCTGCGCTTGGAGCCGTCCAAGGCCTAGCCGGCTTTTTTGTCGGCAGCTTGTTCGCCATACCGCTATCGAGGCTCGTCGATAAGTTCTCGCGCAAGCTTATCCTTCTGTGTCTCATAACCGCATCGACGACGATGATGGTGCTGAGCGCGTTCGCCCCTACTTTTGAACTCTTTTTCTTGGGGCGATCGTCGGCGGGCATCCTTGAATTTGCAATGATCCCGCTTGTCTACTCAATGATACCGGACCTTTCGCCGGAAAAGGACCGCGTGCTCGCGAATTTGGGATTTGCGGCAATTATGGCCGCCGGCGCGAGCGGTGGATACTATTTTGGGGCCGCAATAATTGGCGCCGGAGACGCAATTTTCCCATTTTCCATCGAGCCATGGCGCAAGGGCTTTTTGCTGATTTCACTTTCAGGTCTCCCACTCTTGCTCCTGGCGCTATTGACGCTAGATCCGCCGCGATATCCAGGGTTTTTCAACTCCTCAGGTCCGGTTTCCATCGGTACATTCTTACGCCAACGACGCCGAGTGATTGTCCTGTTTTTGGGCGTTGCGGGATGTTTGTTGGTCGCCGTACAGGCGCTTAACCAGCTGATAGCGCTCGCCCTAGAAAGACGGTTCGAGGCGGATATCGCGAGCATAGGCCAAGCGATGGGCGTCATCTTGCTCATCGTCAGCGCCGGCAGCATCCCAGCCGCCGGATTGCTGGACCGACTATTCGCCCGGAGATTCGCGCGCGCGTCTCGGCCGGCCGTAATGGCGTTCGGCGTCTCGTTGGCCGTTCCCGCTTCGTTCATGCTGGTTGCAACGTCAAACGTCGAGCACGCCTACATCTTGGTCGGTGTGTTCATGTTCTCAACCGCGACTGCGAACGCACTTATACCGACCATGTTACAGGATCTCGTCCCGCCGCCGCTGAGGGCGCGCAGCTTCGCTGTTTGGAGCTTCCTCGTCTCTATTTTCTCTGCGTCAGGACCGTTGTTAGCTGGGGCGTTGTCTGACGCCTTCCTGCAAAACGATTTGCTGCCGGCGATCATTTTGGTAGCGATCCCCGCTTTGAGTTTATCGGCGTTGTCCGCAGCACGCCTGATATTGGAATTGTCCGACTAATTTAGGTGAGACCGCCCTGCCCTGGTTTTAGGTTTAGCGATATGTCGAAGAACCCGCCAAGCGACATCAATACGTCACGTGGGCAATGTCGGCTGAGCCGAGCCTCAAGGAAGCGATCTTGCGCTCGATCCCGCCTTTCGCGATGTTAAGGCAACTCGCAACGTCGTGCAGTTTGCGGCGATGATACGTCTGCTCGGTCACGCCAATCGCCCGTCCCGCCTGGCCTGCCGTCTTGTCCTGGCTCAGCCGAACTTGGACTTCCCTAAGCTTCTTGACGATCTCCTCAGGCGTCGATCTCTTGCCCTTTTCTCAGCTCCATTCCTGAAGCCGGAACTCATTCAAACCATGGAGCACTTTCGCGGGAGCTGATCAGACTAAGTTTAGAAATTGGCTTGGGGACATGACGGTCAATTCCTATGCTTGGGTCGACTGAGTTGAAAATGCCCGCGATTTGGCGGTCGAATTTTGATTCCCTCGTCTTTATCGCAGCGAGCATGTAATGGGCGATTGTCAGGAGATGCAAATTTGCGCGGTCGCAAAAGGGGCCCTCAAATACCTCTGAGCGGCGCTGGGCCGCTTAAGACGAGTCCTGCGCTCCATGAGAAAACCGAATGGCCAAAAATTTTGCAAACTGTTATTGAGAATGTCTATCATTCTCATTGGTGGTATTTATGTCTACCGTAAATCGCGCTTCGGTTGCAATCAGGCAAAAGAAGAAGTCGGCCAGGAAACAGCTTTATGAACTCCACACATGGGTCGGATTTCATTTAGCCACGATCATGTTCGTGGTGCTTTTTACCGGAACGATTGCGACCATCTCCAATGAGATTGACTGGTTGTTTCAACACGACATGAAGGTCGCGCCTGATGGCGAGATGGTGTCATGGGGTGACATGACGGCGTCGGTGCAATCGGCCTATCCTGACGGCACGATCGTGCGTTTTCAGGCGATGATGGGCGATCATTTCGCTTACCGCGCCGACGTCGTCGACCCTTATGGCGTACGCCGCTACGTACATGTCGATCAGTGGACGGGCGAAGTCACCGGGGCGACCCACCCGCTTACCGTGCAGCGCTTCTTCCGCGATTTGCATCGATACTTGTTTATGCCCGGCCTTATAGGTCTGCCAATTGTCTGCTCAATGGCATTTGTATTGTGCATCTCCCTATATACGGGGCTCAAAACATCTCGAAACTGGCGCACGCTCATGACCCGCATTCGTCTGTCAAAAGGTGTGCGCACGGCTGTTGGAGACGCGCACAAAGCCGCAGGGCTATGGGGCATCTGGTTCTTCGTCGTCATCATTGTAACGAGCATGTGGTATCTGGCGGAATGGAGCGCGCGGTTCGGAGACGCGCAATTCGTGCCCGAGCGACCTGTGATCACGGCGGCGCAGGCGACAAGTTACGGCGATACGTTTCCCGACCACGATACGGACGATATCATCCGCGCGGCGCAGGCGGCTATGCCGAGCTTAAAGATCGACAATATCATCTTCTCCGCTCGCGCGAGCGCGCCGATTCTCGTGAATGGAAGCCGAGGGAACCCGATCCTGCGTAATCGGGCCAACCAAGTCTATCTCGATCCATCAAATCTGGAACCGCTCAAGATCCAGTATTCCGAGGATATTGGTTGGGTGGCCTGGCTTAATGAGACCGCCGACCCGATCCATTTTGGGTTCTTTGGCGGCCTTCCGACAAAGTTGATCTGGTTTATATTTGGCGCGGCCATGACGGGGCTGTCCGGGACGGGCGTCTGGCTGACTTACAAACGTCTCAAAAACATCTCTGTCAGTCGGACGCAAATCGGCACCTTCCCTGTGTTTATGCTCGCCGCGTTTTTTGGATACCATTATTTTGAACGCTATGATTTTCCCGAGCCGCCCGCATCCGAACAGATCCTCGCGTCTGCGAGCGTGAGCAATATCACGGCGACGCCTCGTTTCGCCGCGTCCTCCGTTGGAGCGTTGACCGGCGATCTTCTCATCGGAATGAACGTAGAGGGCGTTCGAATTAATGCGAAGTCTGCAAGAATCTCTCTTTCTAAAGACGGCGATCTATTGGGAAGCGAAGTCGAAGCGCTCGTGCCATTTCAAGTGGCGCGCCTGGCGATCCCGGCGTCATTCTCCCCAGAGGAGATCGCCGAGGCGGATCAACTCGAGGCCTCGATTGTATTGGCCTCGGGCCGACGGCTTGAGTTCGATTGGTCTCTTCAAACCCTTCTACCTAACCAGCCCTCCAGCACACGACGCGGAACCGACAGCACACTCCCATAGATGCGATTGACATTCATTCTCATAATGGTACGGCTCCAGCCGAAGCCTAAAAAGGGAATGATCATGTTAACGCGACCAATGCTCGTCTGCGCCTTTCTCTCTTCTACGATTTTATCGGCTGCCGCCATTGCGCAATCGTCTGGGGACGCGGACGAAGCAGAGCGGGAGCTCGACACCGTCATTGTCGACGGCCAACAAAGTTACTACGACGACACTGCGGTATCGGCGACGCGCCTTGAAATTCCGGTGATAGAAACGCCGCAATCGATTTTCGTGATTAACTCCGACCTAATCGCCGACCAACAAGCTTTTCGTTTCGATCAAGTCTTGCAGAATGATGCGAGCGTTCAGAAAGCCAACAACTTCCTGGGCGCTTACTCATCCTATTCGATACGCGGCTTCAACTTGTCGAATGGAAGCAATTATTTTCGAGATGGGCGATCGTTTTTCCATCTCGCATCTGTTCCGGTAGAAACGCTCGATCGCGTGGAGGTGCTTAAGGGCCCCTCCTCCGTCCTTTATGGAACCATGGCGCCCGGCGGCATTGTGAACATGATCACGAAACGTCCGAGCGATGATCCGTTCACATCGCTCAAAGCGACGGTCGGAAGCGACAATTTCAACCACTTCGCGCTCGACCATAGCGGGACCGTGTTCGAAGGCGGGCCCGCAGGCGCACTCTCCTATCGCGTCAATGGCGTTTTTGAAGAATCGGACTCGTTTCGGGAATTCGCCGCGGATCGTGCGTTTCAAACTGAACGCGTGATTGGTTCCTTCGCTGCGGAGTGGAAGCTCTCGGATCAAACAAGCATCTTAGTCAACTACGACTATACCGATGATGACCGGCCGCAAGACATCGGGCTTGTGAATGTGACGGGCGATTTTAGCGGCCAGTCTTATGAGCGGATCGTCAACCAGCCCTGGACCAAATACGATTCGACAGTCACCAATTACTATGCCGCGCTTGACCATGAAATAAACGACATATTCTCGGTTAGAGCGGGCGCGAGCATTCAGGATTACAAGCGCGATCGGTACGACAACCAATACCTCGCGAATACCTTCGATGTTGCGACCGGCGACATCGCCATCCGCGCGCGCAGACGAATCAATCGATGGGACTACACCACCTATTTCGCAGATCTAATTGCAGAATTCGATACCGGGCCGTTTGAGCACCAAATACTGATCGGGGTGGATCAGACAGATGTTGAAATCGACAATAATGAGACGGCTCGCAACGAAATCTTTGTCACGAACATCTTCGAACCGACTTTAATCCCGGATCCATTGATTGGTGTGGCGACAACGCCGAATGTCGGCTCT